>QCUJ01000049.1 GCA_003210795.1 Synechococcus sp. AG-679-B05
TGATCGTGCATGTGCTGATGCCGGACGATCGTCGGTACTACGACCTCGAATCATTTTGGAGCCACGGGGAAAGTCGCGTTTTCTTACCGTCCGTGAAGCATTTAGAGAAGAACCCATGAATGAGTTCGTCTCATGCCCCGTTCCTCCGGAGCAGAGACCCCTGGAGGAATTCCAGGAACTCACCGATTCCTGGTTCTTCGCCTGGCCCGTTGGAGATCAGCCCTATCTCAGCCGCAGTTTGACCATCAGCTGGATGCTAATGCTGCCCCTTTGCATCCTCATTGCAAGTGGCAGCTGGACGCTTCGTGCAGACCCCCCTCGTCTGGTGGTTGCCGGTGCCGTTGCTGCGCTGGTTCTGCCGCTGCTGCTCCTGGTCCGTCAGTGGCTGGGGTGGACTTACGTGATGAAACGTTTGCTCGCGGAGAAAGTCGATTACGAAGAATCCGGCTGGTACGACGGTCAGACCTGGGAAAAACCTCTTTCGTGGAGAAGCAAGGATCTTCTGGTGGCCCGTCATGAGGTGAGACCCATCCTGGGCCGATTGAGCAGGGCCATGGCCGCGGCAGCCGGTCTGATGCTTGGCGGAGCCAGCCTCTGTCAGGCTCTGTGAACTGCGGCGTCATCGGGATATGACACTTCCCTCTGGTTTCAGTGGCGCATCGCGAGCCGGTACGTCCTGCCTTGAGGTCACCCTTTGCCGCGGCGGCAGCGTCGAATCACTGCATCGGGTTCATGCGGTGGTCTGCGACCTTCGTGGAAGGGTGTTGATGTCAGCCGGTCAGCCCGGGTTTGAGACTTTCATCCGATCGGCTCAGAAACCATTTCAGGCGCTTCCCTTCATCAGCAGTGGTGCTGCCGCTGCCATGGATTGCGGAGATCGGGGGATCGCCATCAGCTGTGCATCCCATTCCGGCAGCACCGTTCACGCTCGAGAAGCGTTCAAGTTGCTCTGGCAGGCAGATCTGGATGTTGGGCTCCTGCAATGCCCGGTGCCTTCAGGCTCCGAAAGTGCACTTCAATACAATTGTTCCGGTAAGCACGCCGCTTTTCTTGCCACCAGTCGCAAGATGAACTGGCCCCTGGAGACTTACCTGCAGAGCGATCATCCTCTGCAGCAGGAAGTCAACCGACGTATCGCCGAACTGCTGGGGCTTCCCCCGGATGAGCTGGTGGCCTCAAGGGATGACTGTGGTGCTCCGACTCTGCGTCTTCAGTTGTCACAGATGGCATTGTTGTATGCCCATCTGGGGGCTTCCGAGCAGGCGGAGCTCGAGCAGATCAGTCGCGCGATGTTGGCCCATCCCGACCTTGTGGCTGGTGAAGGACGGTTCGATACAGAACTCATGCGTCGCAGCCATGGCCAGGTGCTGTCCAAAGGAGGCGCTGAAGGCATCCAGTGCCTGAGCCGTGTCGGCGAAGGACTCGGTGTCGCCATCAAGGTTGAGGACGGCTCCCGTCGGGCCAAACATGCAGTGGCCTTGCACTTGCTGCGTCAGTTGGAGTGGCTGATGCCGCTGAGCCTCGATGATCTCGAGGAACAGGTGCTCAAGATCAACCCCGGCGTGACCCTGCATGTTCAAGGGGCTCTTGAGTTTAAGAAGGGCTGAAATCGCCTGTACGGCAGGACACAGACGTGTATGATATTCGGGCTGCCGCGGGGTAGAGCAGTCTGGTAGCTCGTCGGGCTCATAACCCGAAGGTCGGGAGTTCAAATCTCCCCCCCGCCACCAATGATCAAATTGTATTGAGGCCTGATATGGCCTCTTTTTTTATGCCTAGGGCTCAAAAGTCCTTTTTCAATTCCATCTGTTGAAACGTTCCCGATATTGTTGAAAGTCGGATGGGAGTGGGCTGCTGTTTAAACAGATTGAGCCATGTTGATGTACATCATTGGAGGCGTAAAAGATGGGCATTTTTTTATTTATTCGAAAGATGTTTTTTTATGGTTGCCACTAATTGCTGGATTTGGGTTTTACTTGTCAGTCACCTTGTTGAATGTAAGGATTCGAGGGGTTGGCGTGGTTTCTGATGCATGGCCGTTTATAAATAATGTCCTCGAGTGTTTGCCTGGTTGCATGTGTTAAGGCTGGGCTGTGATTTATTTCCCGACGAAGTATTTGCTGAAAAACAATGTGCTTTCTGAAAATATTAATCGCTTGATTTTTCTAGGTTTTCGTTTTTTATTCGCTTTGCATTCTTTTGCTTAAGCAAATGGTTTAACTCTCTGCTGTTTTGTCTTGACGCGGCGCCAGTGTTTAAAGCTTTTTATTGCGTTTACTTGAATTGCGCGAAGTATTATGTGCCGGCATTGTAGAGAATGTTTATCACATATTTCAGCGATTGCGATCGCATCCAGGATGTAATCGATAATGATGCGTTTTGAGGATTTGGTGACTCACCTGCTTTTGTTTAAGTCCTCACTATTGGTGACCACTGTTTTTATTTTGGTTGTATTGGATCAAGGTGGATGAGCATTTTGGCTTTGAATGCAGTCCAGCTGATTGAGCCTTGGTGTTGCGTCCCCGATCAGAGGCTGGTCCTGTGAAAAAGCCAAGCCACTCTTGTGCTGATTGATCTTGCGGCCTCTGCAGGAGACTTGTCGTTCTCCTCTTGCCTTTCTTTGAACAGCCGCAGTGAGCCGATCGACGGGCCCTGGGACGCCATCGTGGTTGGCTCCGGGGCCAGTGGTGGTGTGGCTGCTCTCACCCTCGCCGAGGGGGGAGCGCGTGTCCTGGTTGTTGATGCAGGCCCCGATCTGTCGCCTGAGGCTGCGCTTGGCTCGGAGCCGGCCAACCTGCTGCGGCGCCTTGAGGGCATCAGCACCGGTCGCCACCGCCGTCAGGCTCAGCATCCCGGCTACTGGAAAGCTAATCCGCGTCTGTATGCAGACGAGCGGCTTCACCCCTATACCCATCCGCCAGAGCGTCCGTTTCTCTGGACCCGCGGTCTTCAGGTTGGTGGGCGCAGCCTGACCTGGGGCGGCATCACGTTGCGGTTGTCTGATGAAGATTTCCAGGGGGTTGATGCCGAGGGCGGCAGGGTCGCCTGGCCGATCCGCTCTGCCGATCTCGATGACGACTATGCCGCTTTGGAGCGGATGTTCGCTGTTTATGGATCCGCTGATGGGTTGCCGCATCTGCCCAATGGCGTGATGCAGGAACCGCTGCCGTTCACGGCCGCAGAAGAGCGCTTTGCCTCCGCGCTGACGGCACGGCTGGGCGTTGCGGCGATCCATTCCCGCGGGTTTGGTCCCCATCAGCCAGAGCGTGATGGCCCCTGGCCGCGTTCAAGCAGCCCTGGAAGCACTCTGCCCCGTGCCATGGCGACGGGACGGGTTGCGTTGTTGTCGCAGCATCTGGTTGAGCGGCTCATGGTCGCCCCGGGGGCAGACCGCGCCGACGGCGTGGTGGTGATTGATCAGATTGATGGCCAGCGCCACACCCTGCGGGCTGATCTAGTGGTGTTGGCGGCCTCGACGATTCAGACCGTGGCCATCCTGCTCCGGTCTCAGCGTGAGGGTCTGCAGGAGCCGTCTGGCCGATTGGGTACCCGGTTGATGGACCATGTCTCCACCAGTCAGTTTTTTGCGTTTGCTGATCCCTCTGAGCTACCTCAGCCACCGCTCACCGGTGCCGGCAGCTTTTTCCTTCCCTTTGGTCGCCACCTCGAGGGGGCTTCCTTTCAAGGTGGATATGGCCTCTGGGGGGGGATTGGTCGTTTCGATCCGCCGGGTTGGCTGCGCCGCCAACCGCAAACGGTGAGCGGGTTTCTGATTGGTCATGGCGAGGTGCTTCCCCGCGAGAGCAATCGCGTCAGCCTCAGTTCAATGACCGATCGCTGGGGCATGGCCGTCCCCCATATCGATTGCCAATGGGGACGCAACGAATATTCGATGGTGGAGCACATGCGCCAGCAGATGCAGCTCTGCATTGAGGCAGGTGGTGGTGAAGCCCTGCCGATCTCTGAGTTGTTCCGTCTGCCCTTTCCCGACTCACTGCTCAGAGGTGCCGTCGCCCTCTCGGACGGGGCGGCTCCACCGGGCTACTACATCCATGAAGTTGGAGGCGCCGCCATGGCGGGAGACCCTGATCGTGGCGTTGTCGACCGAGACAATCGCTTGTGGGGTGCCAGAAACGTTCTCGTGGTGGATGGGTCCTGCTGGCCGACTTCGGCCTGGCAGAGCCCAACGCTCACGATGATGGCGATTAGCCGCCGCGCCTGTCGCTGCGCACTCAGCAGTCGCGGCGAGTGAAAAGGTCGTCGAGGTAGCGCTCGGTGACGGCGCGATCTTCGCAGCCGTTCTGGAACAAAAAGTGTGCCAGCGCTGAGCTCATGACCTGGTACTGATCCCAGCTCGGATGTTCTCCGATGAACGCCTTCATGCCCCGGTAGAGAACCTCCGGGATCTCGGCCTCCATGCTCACGTAGGGCGAACCGGCTGTAGACGCAGAGGCTTGTGCCACGCACTTGTCGTGACAACGCTCCAAATGATTTCGATCCATCAAGATCCGCTCAGATCTCGTTTACGCCCATAAGAAAGACACAACGCATGGGGTTGCGTCAAAGATGTGGTGATTTTTGAAAATGCAGCTGAGACACGTTGAGACTGCCTGCCTGGCAAGGGGTCTGGAGATTGAGGCTTGGCGGATCGCGCCATTGCTATCGGCGGCGATCCTGCTGTCAAGCGTTCCGACGGATTGAGACGATCCCCACAGGATTCAGCCCTGGCTGCGATTTCAAGCGGGCACCTGTGGAATGTTGGCGGCCCCCTGTGGAAAAAGAGGGGGTGCCTGGGGAATCGCAGGTGCCATCAGAAAAGCTAATGAGTCAAAAATCCCTTCTGTCGCTGGCGAGATCGCTGGCGCCTTGGTCCGAAAATGCCAGGGTTTTCTTAAGACTTCTGTGAAGAACCCTTGGCGCCGAGGGTGCGTGGGCCCAGGGGGTGGTCGGCGTGGGGGTACGGCGGATGGTGATGGTGGCCTCCATCGCCATGGCTGTGATCGTGATCGTGGTGCCCTGGGATGACCTCGACCTGGCAGACACCGGTGCATTCCCGTTCGCACAGCGTGCAGCTTTCCGCCAGTCCCTCCACGTGGTGATGGTGGCTTTCCTGGGCGCGGCCCACATCCTGTTCAAAACCCAGAACCTGAGCCCGGTACTTGCAGAGCGAACAATTCATCGCGGTGTCGCCGCGCAACACCTCCTCCACCCGTTCGCGAAACGTGTCGACCACTTTCGGGTGATCACCCAGATACTCCGCCGACAGAAATTCAACCTCGGGGTGATCGGCCGCCACCGTGTCGGTGTTCTGGCGGATCCGGCTTACCAGCACTCCGGAGAACAGGAAGTACGGAATCACCACCACCCGTCGGAAGCCGAGGCGCACCACGTGCCGCAGCCCCGATTCCACCAGCGGGAATGTGACGCCGGAATACACGGTTTCGCCCCAGCCGAAGCCGAAGCCCTCCACCAGCATTCGGGTGACCTTGGCCACATTGGAATTGGCATCTGGATCGGAGGAGCCACGACCGACCACCACCAGCAGGGTGTCGCTCAGGGGAACCTCCTCAGTCGCCCGATTCAGGCATTCCTGAACCCGTGCGCCGGCGGCAGCCACCATCAAGCGATCAATGCCGAGCTCCCGCCCGTAGTCGATCGATAAGCCTGTTTCCGCCGTGTAGGTGTTGAGAACGGAGGGGATGTCGTTCTTGGCGTGTCCTGCCGCGAAGAGCATGGCCGGAATGGCCAACACCCTTGTGACACCTCTCTGGCGCAGTGAATCCAACCCATCGCGCAGGATCGGCCTGGCGAATTCCAGATAGCCGTGCTCAACCGGCATCGGCCCCAGCTTGGGTCGCAAGGCGTCGACCATCTGGGCGAATTCCTCAACCGCCAGACGGTTGCGACTGCCATGGCCGCAGATCAAAACGCCGAGTCGTTCGGCTTGGAGCTTGGGCAAGGGGGCGTGCCACTGTTCGTTTGATCTGACCTTATCGGCTGCGACGGAATGGATCAGGCCCCGAAAGCCTTGTTTAATCCTCAGGCGGCAGATGCCCGCGTGTTGGGAGTGCTGCAACCGGAGCTGCATGATCTGCCGGCTTTGCTCGAGACCTGGTCGGAACCAACGCCCCTGCGCGTGTCTGGCGGTGGAACGACCTCGAGAGCTGCCGTGAGTGGTTGCTGGTCGTTGGATCTCAGCGCTCACGGGCGCAGTGTGGTCTGGGACGGTGCGACGGCGATCGTTCGCATCGGAGCTGGCAGCAGGGTCGGAGATGTGCTGGAGGTGTTGGTGCCCCATCAACGGACCATCGCAGCAGGGTTGTCGGGTCTGCCTGGGATGGGATATGTGCTGACCGGTGGCATGGGCCCCCTCAGTCGCCGGTTTGGTCTGGCTATCGATCAGCTCACCGCCTTGACCGGGGTGTGGGGTGGTGGCGAGCCCTTCCGGTTGGAGCGCTCCAGGCATGGTCAGACCGACGAATGGCGTGGTCTGTGTGGTGCAGCTCCCTTCCTTGCGGTGGTGACGGAGGTGGAGCTGATGACCCAGAAGCTGCAACCCCTCTGGGTGCAGCAATCCAGCGGCGCACCGCAGCAGCTGGCTGACTGGATCGAGACCGCAGAGCACACGGGAGCTGGCGTTTCACTGCAATGGCACTGGGGAGAGTCGGATCAGCTCACGTGTCTGCAGGTGCGATGCGATCCGGCTCCCGATCACATCCGCATCGAGGGCTTGCATCAGTTGCCTCCACTGGCCTCCACTTCCCCTGGACAGCCTCGATTGCATGGAGAGGTTGTTGGTCTTCTGGGCCCTGCAAGCAGCACGGGCTGGCGACAGTTGCTCCCGGAACTGCAGGGGCTGATGGACCAACGTCCCCATCGGAACTGCAGCCTTTCGGCTCAACAGCTGGGGGAGGCCACGGCACAAGTAGCTGTAGGTGAGACGTCCTTCATTCACCGCGACGCGGTTTGGAAGCCATGGATCACGGCGGTGTGGCCGGCTGGGGATGCCGATCGGCGCCAACGCAGCCTCGCTTGGCTGGAACGGGTCTGGCAGCTGCTGCACACCGTGTGCCCCGGGGTGCATCTGGCTCAGCTGCATGATCAGCTCCCCTTCCACCAGCGCGAACTGGAGCAGGCTTTTGGTGCCTGGCTGCCCTCGCTGCGGCAGCTGAAGCGGCAGAGGGATCCTCGGTGTGTTCTGCCGCCCCTTTGATCCAGTTCAACCTCTCTGAGTGATCCAGGCCAGTGGTGATGAAGTTGTGATGGGACTGGCGAGGTTTCTCTGGTTTCCTCTGTGAAATGGATTGATATCCAGAATCAACGCGACGCTAGATCTCTCTATCGAATAAAAAATCGACCCTTCCTAAATAGATAGGAACGAATGAGCTTGCCCTCATCGATTGCTGTCCAGTGTTGAGCAACTGTTCTTTAGGCCATCCCACTTGACCAGCCATCTGAGCAGGGTCTTCGGTCTGCTTGGAGATGAGCTTGCCGTTGAGATGGTGATGAGGGATAGCGACGCACTTGTGATCAAGTCGTCCTCCTGCTGCTGTAGGTACTTTCACTTGGCCAGCCGACACCACTGCTGCTGTTGAAACTCTTGGCGAGGGGATATGCCACGAGCGGACACCTCGACTGATCCTCCTGCGGGTGTCATCACTTGCATGGGGCAAGTCCAACAGCTCAAAACAAAAAAAATCGGGTCCTGGAGAGGATCCCGCCCTTGAGCCTTTGGTGACAGCTGGCTACCAATCCCGCCGCGCATCCAGCCTCCTGCTTCGTCCTGCCGTTCAAGGGCTTGGTTGCAAAGGCTTAATACCTAAAGATCCTGTGATCGGCGATCGGGCAATAAATAAGTCCCGGGGCTCGACGTACCCGGGACAGATCGCCTCTCAAGACGTGTCTCAAGCGTACAAGATGAGTAAGTATTTATGCGCACCCTGTCGTCGAGTGGCTGGCTGAGGGCTCAGCGCCTGTTCCACAACTTCGTGTCGTATAAAGGGCTGTGTCGTGATCTACGGTCGCGACATCCTGCGGCAGCCGTGGATGGCCACGCGATCGAATCCGACCCTGGTGAACCAGTGGTTCGCCAACCCCAGTAAGGACCTGTTGTCGGGTCTGGTGGTTGCCTTCGCCATGATCCCTGAGGCGATTGCTTTTTCCGGCATCGCTGGTGTCGACCCCAAAGTCGGTTTGTTCGGCGCGTTCTGCCTTTCTCTCACGATCGCCGTCGTGGGTGGGCGCATGGCGATGATCACCTCCGCCACCGGATCAACAGCTCTGTTGATGACAGGCCTTGTGGCCACTGGAGAGGCACGGGGTCCGGGCCTCGGTGTGCAGTACCTGATGGTGGCGGGTCTGGTGACCGGTCTTCTTCAGATCGCCTGGGGCTATCTGCGACTTGCCTATCAAATGCGGTTCGTGCCCCAAGGGGTGCTCAGTGGCTTCGTCAATGCCCTGGCACTGTTGATCTTCCAGGCACAGCTTCCGCAACTTGGTCTCGACCTGCATCACAGCGACGGGGCTTCGCTGCTGCCCCACGGCGGCCAGATTCCAATCGTCTGGGGTCTTGTGCTGCTGGGTCTGGCGATCATCTACGGCTTGCCTCGGCTGACGCGTGTCGTGCCTTCTCAGCTGGTCGCGATCGTGGTGCTGACACTGATTAGCGTTGGCTTCAGTTTCGACATCCCCACAGTCAGCAGCCTTGGAACTCTCCCGGCCGGGCTGCCCAGTTTCAGCCTGCCCTTCGGTGAAGGAGGTGTGGCTTTCAATCTCGACACGCTTGGGGTTGTTTTGCCCACAGCTCTGGCGATCTCATTGGTGGGTCTAATGGAGACCTTCCTCACCCAGGACATCCTGGATGACAAGACCGACACCAGCACCGACAAGAACGTGGAGGCCCGCGGTCAGGGCATCGCCAACATCGTTGCCTCCCTGTTCGGCGGTATGGCCGGTTGCGCCCTGGTGGGTCAATCGGTGATGAATGTGGATAACGGCGGCCGCACCAGGCTTTCCACCCTTTTCTCAGGCGTCAGCCTGCTGGCGATGATCCTGCTGGCGGGCCCCTGGCTGAAGCAGATTCCGATGGCCGCCCTGGTGGCGGTGATGGTCAGCATTGCCGTTAGCACCGCTGACATCAATGGATTGCGCAATCTGCGTCGCATTCCCAAGAGCGATACCTCAGTGATGGTGATGACCTTCGCGGTCACCATGCTCACCACGCCTCACAACCTGGCGCTCGGCGTGATCGCCGGTGTGGCACTGGCTGGCATTTTGTTCAGCCGCAAAGTCGCCAAGGTGATCGAAGTCGAAAGCATGGAGATCAGCCCTGATGAGCTCCGCTACCGGGTGAAGGGTCAGTTGTTTTTCGTCAGCAAGGTGTATTTCGTGCAGGGATTTGATCTGCACGATCACCCTGCACGGATCACCATCGATCTCTCGTCTGCCCACATCTGGGACCAGAGCGGAGTCGCTGCGCTGGATCAAGTGGTCCGCAAGCTGCGTCTCGGCGGTTCACAGGTGAATGTCGAGGGCCTCAACGAGGAGAGTCTCGATCTGTTCGAGCGCATCGGCGGGCAGGAGTCGGCCCACGCCTGATTTCCTCCCACGCCTTGATCAAAGGGACCGTGGCTCGTCGAGCAGTGCCAGGCAGAGGCTCAGGTCATTCCGCATGGCACCCAGTCGATCTTTCACCTGCAGATCCTCTGGATTCAGCTGGGAATAGCGACAGGTCACGTCGTTGCCGATGCTCATCAGCATGCAGAGCGTTTCGAGATCGCCGGTATCGCTCGCGCGCTCCTTGGCTCCGTCCAGCAGCACCTGCAGCAGGGTCATTTTGTTGTTGTAAGCCTGACGATTGGTCTCAGCCAGGGTCTGAGACGGCAAGGTCAGAGTGATCAAGCTGATTGCCAGAGCCATCAGCTGTGGCAGCGCGCGCATATATCAGCTGAACAATCAACGGAAACTAGTGCTCTTCGTCAGGAAGGACTTCGGATCTGGGACAATCCCAGCCGAATCGTCCCAACCTTGATGTTTCGCACCTGTAATCGCCTTCTGGTCGGCGCCACGGTCGGACTTGCGGCCCTGGTCGGTGGATGTGCATCCATGGATGGTGCCTCGGTCTCCCGTCTTGACCTGGTGAAACAGCGGGGTGAGCTGCTCTGCGGCGTCAGCGGCAAGATTCCCGGATTCAGTTTCCTCAGTGCCGAGGGGGCCTACACCGGTCTGGATGTGGACATCTGCCGGGCGATGGCCGCCGCATTTGTCGGCGATGCCGAAAAGGTGCAATACCGACCGCTCACCGCTCCAGAACGCTTCACAGCGCTTCGATCCGGCGAGATCGATCTGCTGTCGCGCAACACAACATGGACCCTCAGCCGCGATTCAGCTGGCGGGAACGGCCTCAGCTTCGGACCGGTCGTTTTTCATGACGGTCAGGGGTTGTTGGTGCCTGAAGCCGCCGGGATCCGTTCGCTGAAGGATCTGAGTGGCAAGGCCATCTGTGTGGGGTCCGGCACGACCACCGAGCAGAACCTGAATGACACATTTGCCGCTGAAGGCGTTCCTTATACGCCGATCAAATATCAGGATCTGAATCAGGTTGTCGGGGGCTATCTACAGGGACGCTGTGCGGCGATGACCTCCGATCGCTCCCAGCTCGCGTCGGCCCGCTCTGGCTTTGCAGACCCTGAGAAGCATGTGATTCTCGCGGACCGGCTGAGCAAAGAGCCTCTGGCTCCTGCCGTTGTGGGAGGAGATCAGACCATGGCTGATGCGATGACCTGGGTGGTTCTGGCCCTGATCGAAGCGGAGGAGCGGGGGATCACCCAGGCCAATGTGAACGCGATGGTTGAGCAGGCTGAGGCTGATGCCAGCCAAACAGCCCTCAGACGCTTCCTCGGCATCGATGGTGCCCTCGGCAGCAAGCTCGGCCTTCCCGATGACTTTGTCGTTCAGGTCATCCGTGCCACCGGGAACTACGGCGAGATCTATGACCGCCATCTCGGACCCGCCACCCCCGTCGCGATTCCCCGGGGGGGCGAACCGTCTGGCGGAGGATGGTGGCCTGATGATCGCGCCACCCTTCACCTGATGCGGCGTCGCTCTTTGCTCCTCCAGGTTGGCGTTGCCGCGCTGTTGCTGGCCCTGCTGGCACTGCTGGTGAACAACCTGGCGGTGAACCTGCTGCGCACAGGGCTTGGTCTGGATTTTGGTTGGTTGGGGC
>QCUJ01000050.1 GCA_003210795.1 Synechococcus sp. AG-679-B05
CGCTTGCATCCAGCACAATCTGATCCATGGTGATCGCCCCAACCTGAGGCAGTGGGCTGCCCCGATGCAAAGCGTGGATCCTGCCGCTGAGAGCCCGGATCACCCCATCGGCATAGCCGATCGCGACAACGGCCAGTCGGCTTGCCCCCGATGTGATGTAGCGGTGGCCATAGCTCACTCCCGTCCCTGCGGGGACGTCCCTGATCAGGCTGACCCGGGCTCGGACCGCCAAGGCCGGTTGTAAACGCAGTTCCGCCCCGAGATGCCGGGCCGGTCGCTGGCCATAGAGCGCGAGTCCCACTCGAACCATGTCGAGGTGAAGCTCGTGACCATGAAGGGTGCCGGCCGAGTTCGCCAGATGGCAGCACAGACCCCGTCCCTGGTCAGGCAGCGCGTTGATGACGGCGTTGAGCCGATCGTGCTGTAACCGTGTTGTTGCTTCTCCCTCAATGTCTGCACAGGCTAGATGGCTGTACAGCCCCACGAGTTGCAGGTTGGGCAGAGCTCGGATGCTCTGAACGAGTTCAGCGCCGATGCGCCAGTCCGCACCGAGCCGACTCATCCCCGTATCAACTTTCAGCTGGACAGGGAATGGCTCGCCACCTCTCTCCGCGCTGATGCGATCACAGAGGCTGGCCTCCTCCAAGCTGCTCAGTGTTGGCATCAATCCACGCTCGTGGCACCGCGTCAGTTCATCCGCGCTGTGCAGTGCGCTCAGAAGCAGAATCGGGGCGTTGATGCCAGCCGCCCTTAGCTCAAGACCCTCCTGGAGGGTGGCAACTCCAAGGCTGCTCGCCCCACCCCTGAGGGCGGCTATGGCCACAGTCACCGCACCGTGGCCGTAGCCATCGGCTTTCACAACCGCCATCAGTTGTGTTCCAGGTTTCAGATGACCGAGCAGCGTGCGGGCATTGCTCTCAATCGCAGCTGTGCTCACCTCCACCCAGGCCCTCTGGATTGGACTCAGTTCCGACATGGCTGCGGGGTGTTCAGCTTGACCAAACCAGACTTGGCGCGCTCGTTAGCATGAAATGTATCTAGGGAGCTGGCATGGGCCAGGTTCTCGTTCTCAATGCGTCCTACGAACCTCTGAATATCACCACCTGGCGTCGGGCCATGGTGATGATGATCAAGGGCAAGGCAGAGAGTCTCGAGCAGGACACCAGTCGGGAGATCCGCCGAGGTACCCATCTGCCCACAGTTATCCGGCTGCGGCAATACGTGCATGTGCCCTTCCGGCAGCTTCCTCTGACCCGCAGGAATCTGTTTCAACGCGATCATCAAACCTGTCAATACTGCGGATCCCGCGATCAGCCTCTGTCAATCGATCACGTGGTGCCCAGAAGTCGCGGTGGCTCCGATACCTGGGAAAACGTGACAACCGCATGTCTCAGCTGCAATGTGCGCAAGGGGAATCGCACCCCGAAGGAAGCCTCCATGCCGTTGCATCGCGCTCCCCATCGTCCTCTGAGCAGCTTCAGTTTTGAAGCGTCGCGCCACATTCACTCAGGTCGTCACAGCGAGTGGTCCAAATACGTGATCGGGTCCTGATGGTTAGGCGTCGTCCTGCTTGCTGAGAGCTTCGAGCTTGCAGCGTTGTTCCTCGGCAACGCAGGCTCCGATCAGGTCATCCAGTTGGCCGTCGAGTACGGGTTCAAGCGAGAAATTGCGGCCCAGTCGGTGATCTGTTGTGCGGTTGTCCTTGTAGTTGTAAGTGCGGATCTTTTCGGAGCGATCGCCACTGCCCACCTGGGCTCTGCGGTCACTGCTCTCTCGTGCGGCAGCCTCCTGCTGCTCTCGTTCCAGCAGTTTTGCTCGCAAAATCTCGAGCGCCCGCTCACGGTTTTGAAGTTGGGAGCGTTCCTGGGTGCAGAACACCCGGATTCCGCTGGGTTTATGCAGCAGATCGACAGCGGTTTCCACTTTGTTGACGTTCTGACCCCCAGCACCTCCAGAGCGAGCGGTACTGATCTCGAGATCCTTGGGGTCAAGTTGCACTTCCACAGCGTCGGCCTCCGGCATCACCGCAACGGTGGCTGTCGAGGTGTGAACCCGACCCTGGGATTCCGTGGCAGGAACCCGCTGCACCCGGTGCACGCCAGCCTCAAACTTCAGCTGGCTGAAGACGCTGTTTCCCTTCACCGAAAGAATGAGTTCCCGGAAGCCCCCGAGGTCTGCCTCGTTGCTGCTGACCGGTTGAACGTTCCAGCCCAGTTTTTGGCTGTAACGCTCGTACATCCGTGCCAGATCACCGGCCCAGAGACAGGCTTCATCCCCGCCAGCTCCTGCCCTGATCTCAAGCATCACGCTGCGGTCATCTCGAGGATCCCTAGGCAGCAACGCCACAGTGAGGCTTTCCACCAGTGCATCGTGGCGGGTAGTTAGGTCATTCAGTTCCTCCTGAGCCAAACCTTCCATCTCGGCATCTCCGCGGCTGTCTTTCAACAGTTGGCGGGATTGATCGAGTTCCGCTTCGACAGATTGAAGAGCGTCGTAATCGAGAACCAGTGGTTCCAGTCGTGAACGTTCTCTGGCGATCGCCTCAAGACGTTTGGGATCAGAGGCCACATCGGGATCAGCCAGCTGCCGCTCAAGATTGCGGAAGCTGGCTGTGGCGGTTTCTAACCGCGCAATCAGAGTCGAGGCGTCCATGCCTCTGTCTCAACTCAGGATTGGGTGTCGGCCTTGTCTTCGTCCGTCTTCTTGGCTCCCATTCCGTACTTCTTCATGAAGCGGTCAACGCGACCCTCGGTGTCGAGAATCTTCTGGGTACCGGTGAAGAAGGGGTGGTTACCACTCCAGACGTCGACGTGAATCTCGGGCTGAGTGGAGCCGGTGGTCATCACAACTTCGCCGTTGCAGATGACCTTGGCATCGGGATACCAGGTGGGGTGGATGTCGGATTTGGGCATCAGAAAAAATCAGCGCTTGGAGAACTGAGGGGCCTTACGGGCTTTCTTGAGACCGTACTTGCGGCGCTCCTTGGCGCGCGGGTCACGGCTCAGGTGACCTTCGGTTTTCAAGGGTTTGCGATTGTCTGCAGAGAGCTCGCAGAGGGCACGGGCTGCGCCCTGTTTGATCGCACCGGATTGGCCGGTGAGACCACCGCCGTGAACATTGACAAGAATGTCGTATTCAGTGACCAGGCCGAGGGTCTCAAGGGGTGACTTGACCGCGGCGATGTATGCGGGGTTGTAATTCAGATAGTTGTCACCTGGACGGCCGTTGATGGTGATCGTTCCATTGCCGGGCACGAGCCGAACACGGGCCACGGAGGTTTTGCGGCGGCCAGTGCCCCAGTAGACGACGGAGTTGCTGCTCATTGGGCGGAAGCGGAGGAGGAGAGCTCGAGGGTCTGAGGCTTTTGGGCGGAATGGGGATGCTCGCTGCCCTTGTAGACCTTCAGCTTGCGATACATCTGACGACCCAGGGCATTGTGAGGAAGCATTCCTTTGATCGCTTTTTCAACGATGCGCTCGGGGATGCGTTCCTGCAGAGCTTCGAAGGTCTCGGTCTTCATGCCCCCAGGACGACCGGAGTGACGGCGATAGAGCTTCTGGGTGGACTTCTTGCCAGTCACCCGAATCTTGTCGGCGTTCACAACCACGACGAAATCGCCGGTGTCGAGGTGAGGTGTGAAGTTGGGGTTGTTCTTGCCGCGAAGCACGGCAGCAACTTCAGTGGCCAGGCGGCCGAGGGTTTGATTCTCAGCGTCCACCAGGTACCACTGGCGTTCGATGGAATCGATCTGGGGAATGGAGGTCTTGTTCATCTCGCCGGCAGGCCGGTTCGGAGGTGCCCCGCCTGAAATGGCGGAACTGGTTAGGAATGGTCTGGTCCGTTGAAGGGACTAGACGGAAGCTCAAGAAACGAGCCTACTCTTCGATGAGTCTCCCCTAAAGGGACATCACTTCAGAGATCGAAGCCGTTTGGTTCCAGCAACGGCTGAGGATCCGGGGGTGGATCACTCTCTGCCAGAAAAAACCGCGGTTGGCAATCGTACCAGCCAGCCCTGGTGAAGATGGTCTCCGGATAACCCGCCCGCAGCAGGCAGAGGCCATGCGCTGGTGCTGCTTCTCTGACCTCGTGACGGCGACGTTCCCGCCATCGTTGTTCAAAGCCAGCCACGCTCAATCGGTGTTCTCCCACGGCCACCAGTTGTGCCATCAGCAGCCTCACCATCCCGTAAAGGAAGCCGCTCGCCTGGATCTCCACTTCGATCAGATCGCCCGAGCGATTCACCAGCACCTCCTGCACCGTGGTTCGTGCATGGGCGCGCCGGCTGCCTGCCCGCATGAATGCAGTGAAGTCGTGCAATCCCACCATGCCGTTCAAGGCAGCCCGCATGCGGGAATCGTCAAGGCGGATCTGATAGCGATGCCAACTCCATGGGCTGAGAAACAGATTCGGCCGTCGTCCGTTGTGAATCGTGTAGCGATACCGGCGATAACTGGCTGAATAGCAGGCGTGCCATGTGGCCGGCCTCAACACTGATTCACGCACCCGTACGCTTTTGGGAAGGCGCCCGTTCAGGGCTGGTGCCCACTTGCCAGGGGGAATCCGAGCGCTGCAATCGAAGTGGACGACCTGTCCCGCTGCATGAACCCCTGCGTCGGTTCGTCCTGCGGCAAAGGTCTGAATCGGCCGGTGTGGATCCAGTTGGCTGATCGCATCATCCAGCTCGGCCTGCACGCTGTGGCCATTGATTTGACGCTGCCAGCCGCAAAAGGAAGAGCCCTCGTACTGCAGGCTTAGAGCGATCCGCTGAACTTGCGGAGACTCTGGGACTGCAGACGAGGGTTCGGAATTCAAACGTCAGAACTGACGCAGGTTGACGTTGTTCAGTTGGCGATCAGACCAGCTCGATGATGGCCATTTCGGCATTGTCACCACGGCGACTAACCGTGCGGGTGATGCGGGTGTAACCACCTTTGCGATCGCTGTAGCGGTCGGGAGCCTTGTCGAACAAGGAGTGCACCAGTTGCTTGTCGTAGATGTAGCCCAGGGCACGGCGTCTGGAGGACAGGCTGCCGTCTTTGGCCAAAGTGATCATGCGCTCGGCCTCATTCCGAAGCGCTTTGGCACGGGCCTTCGTGGTGGTAACCCGGCCTTCACGAATCAATTGAGTGGTCAGCGCGCGCAGCATCGCTTTGCGTTGGTCAGCGGGGCGGCCCAGCTTGGGAACTCGACATTGGTGACGCATGGTTCTGTCGGAGACGAAGTCGAAAAGTTGGTGTGGAAGGGCCGGTCTCAGGCAGAGGTGCGGCTCTGGGGGATGGAGATGCCGATGCGCTCGAGCGCTTCGATTACTTCGTCGGCAGACTTGGATCCGAAGTTTTTGATCTCCAGAAGATCCTCGTAGCTGAAGCCCATCAGGTCGGATACGGAGTTCACCTGGGCCCGCTTGAGGCAGTTGTAGGCACGAACCGAGAGATTCAGCTCCTCCAGGGGAATCTGAGCTTCGGCAGAGGGCTCAGGTTCTTCGGCGGTTTCTTCCACCAATGTGACGGTGGCCAGAGGCTGGAAGAGTTCAATCAGCTGATTGGCTGATTGAGCCACGGCGTCATCAGGAGTGATGGAACCGTCAGTGATGACTTCCATGCGCAGCCGTTCGCGGGCGGAACCACCCTCGGCAACGGCTGTCTCGTCGATGGTGAAGTTCACCCGGGTCACCGGCATGAACACCGCATCAATCTGAAGAAGGTCGATGGCGCTGGTGTCTTCCTGGTGTCGATCCACCGGGCGGTAGCCCACTCCCCGTTCGACATGAACTTCCAGTTCGAGGCTGTGGCCGTCGGCAACGGTGGCGATCGGACGATCGGCATCCACCACCTGAACCTGAGACGAGAACTGAAGGTCGCCTGCCTTCACCTCAGCGGGGCCGGACACCACCAGGCGACCGATCTCCAGTTCGGCTGAACGGCTGCTGACCGACAACTGCTTGCAGTTGAGCAGGATGTCGAGCACGTCTTCGCGGACGCCTGGAATCGTCGCGTATTCGTGGTTCACTCCCGCGATCCGGATCGCGGTCACGGCACTGCCTTCGAGGCCGCCCATCAGGACGCGCCGCAGAGAATTGCCCAGTGTTGTGGCTTGGCCACGTTCGAGGGGACCGATGAGGAACACGCCCGTTTGGGCGCGGTCATCAGCGACCTGGTGCTCGATGCGATCGATCTGGTATTGCAACACGGTCTGATGCGGGAATAGGGAGCGAAAACCGGGGAACGGCGCGATTCAGACGCGTCGGCGCTTGGGCCGGCGGCAACCGTTGTGGGGCAGAGGAGTGACGTCGCGGATCAAGGTGATCTCCAGACCGGCAACCTGGAGGGCTCGGATCGCGGTCTCACGTCCTGAACCTGGCCCTTTCACCAGGACTTCGATCTGTCGCATGCCTTGCTCGAGAGCCCTGCGGGCTGCGGCTTCGGCAGCGGTCTGTGCAGCGAAAGGTGTGCCCTTCCGAGCTCCCTTGAAGCCGCTGGCACCAGCCGAGGACCAGGCGATGACTTCGCCGGCTGTGTCGGTGATCGACACGATTGTGTTGTTGAAGGTGCTCTGGATGTGGGCAACGCCATTGGGGACGTTGCGCTTGGCCTTCTTGGGACCTGATTTTTTGGCGGTTTTGGCCATGGGCCGATGGATCTCTGGTGAGGGACGAGGAGGGAATTACTTCTTCTTGCCGGCCACGGTCTTGCGCGCGCCACGACGGGTTCGTGCATTCGTTCGCGTCCGCTGGCCACGCACGGGGAGGCTCATGCGGTGACGACGGCCCCGTAGACAGCCGATGTCTTGAAGACGCTTGAGGGCCATGCCCTCCTGACGGCGGAGATCACCTTCAACTGTGAAGGTGTCAGCAGCACCGCGCAACTTCTGCAGGTCGGCGTCCTCGAGGTCCTTCACCCGTGTATCCGGGTTCACACCGGTTTGAGCCAAAATCGTTTTGGCCCGGGTGGGTCCAATTCCGTAGATGTAGGTCAGAGACACTTCAACCCGCTTGTCGCGGGGAATGTCAACGCCGGCGATCCGTGCCACGAAGTTTCAATCGAGAAGGACATAAGCCTCCGATGCATCGGAGGCGGGGGTTGTTGGCCGCACAGGGAGTGAAGCCAGAGTCGCTTTGCCGGGCTTCAGCCCTGGCGCTGCTTGTTGCGGGGACGCTTCTTGTTGATCACGTAGATGCGACCCCGGCGCCGGACGATCTGATCGTCAGGACTAATTTTTTTGACTGAGGAACGCACCTTCATGGGGCGAAGCTCTCCAAATTTCCAAACGGCAACCGTATCACACGGGTTAACTCAATACCTCTCGAATTTGCTGGGTGATCGCCTCCACACTCCCGTGTGCTGGAACGGAGATGAGCAGGCCTTTGTCTCGATAGAACTTGATGAGCGGAGCTGTTTTTTCGCGATAAACCACAAGCCGATTTCGAATCACCGCTTCATTGTCATCGGCACGACCCCGTCCGAGCAGGCGTTCGATCAGCACGGCATCGTCGAGTTCCAACAGAATCACAGCTTCGATCGGTTGTTGCAGCTCTGCCAGCAGTGGTTCCAGTGCTTCGGCCTGGGGCACGGTGCGAGGGAAGCCGTCGAGCAGCCAGCCAGGTCCACCCAGGCTTTTCATCTGGCTTTCGACGATGGCAAGCACCAGGGCGTCACTGACCAGTTCGCCACGGTTCATCAGAGCTTCGGCTTCCTTGCCGAGCTCCGTTCCTGCAGCCACCTCACCACGCAGCAGATCTCCAGTGGAAAGATGCTTCATGCCACTGGATTCGCAGAGCAGGGCAGCCTGGGTGCCCTTGCCGGCTCCAGGGGGTCCGAGGAAAAGAAGGCGGGTTTTCATCGTTCGTTGCGGTGGTCTGAATGAATGGATGCGCTGGTGCGCAAGGGATCACTGGCGGACCAGACCCTCGTAGCGCTGAGAGATCACGTAGGTCTGCACCTGTTTGGCGGTGTCAATGGCCACTCCCACCAGGATCAGCAGGGACGTCGCCCCCAGCCCTTGGAAGGTCTGCACGTTGGTCGCCCGCTCGACGGCGGCCGGAATGATTGCAACGGCACCAAGAAAGAGGCCGCCCAGCAAAGTGAGTCGGTTCTGCACTCCGGAGAGGTACGTCGCTGTTGCGCTGCCTGGTCTCACCCCGGGGATGGCAACACCCCCTTTCTTCAGATTGGACGCGATGTCCGTGGGGTTCACCGTGAGTGAGGCGTAGAAGTAGGAGAAACCGAGAATCAGGCTGAAGAACATCACGGTGTACGGCCATGGGTTGGCAGCACCGGGATTGAGGCTGCTTGCAGCACGGATCAACCATTCACTTTTGGTGACGTTGGCCAGTGTGACCGGAAGGATGAAAAGGGCCGACGCAAAGATGATCGGCATCACGCCACCGGCGTTGAGCTTCAGGGGCAGGTAGCTCTGACGGGTGGGCAGAACCCCGGCTCCGCCGATCTGACGCTTGGCACTCACGATCGGAATGCGTCTGGCACCTTCTTGAACAAAGATGATTCCCACGATCGTGGCCAGAAAGACCAGCAGGAGCACGACGATGCCGAGAACCGTGTTCCTGTCACCGGTCTGAGCGGCTTCGATGGTGGCACCAAGGGTTCTTGGCAGCGACGCGACGATGTTCAGGAAAATCACAAGGGATGCCCCCTGGCCGATACCTCGCTCGGTAATCACCTCGCTGATCCACATCACTACCATTGATCCCGTCACCAGGCAAAGCGCTGTCTGGACGACGAACACGGATTGACTGACCCCTTCGACGGCGTACTGGCGCAGGATCAGAGCGAAGATCACGCTTTGGATCAAACCCCATCCCAGAGAGACGTAGCGGGTGATCTGAGCAATCTTGCGGCGCCCGGCCTCTCCTTCGTTCTTCTGAAGGTCCTCCAGTTGCGGGATCGCTCCCGTCAACAGCTGGAGAATGATCGAAGCATTGATGAACGGCAGGATTCCCAGGGCGAACACCCCGAGTGTGGAGATGCCGCCGCCTGTGAAAATATCCAGGAAGCCCAGCAGTGAGCCGCCCTGGTCGATGAAGCTGGCGAAGGCGTCTCGGTCAATGCCTGGGATGGGGATGTAGATCCCGAAACGCACCAGTAAAAGCAGTCCCAGGGTTGTGAGGACCCGGTTGCGCAAGCCGGAGTTGCCGATCAGCTGACTGATGACTTCGGCGGCGTTGGGGTTGCGTCCCCGACTGACAAGCATGGACAGGAGGAGTTGGGTGGGCTGAATACAGCGAAGCCGCCCGTGGACCAAAGTCCAGCGGACGGTTCAGACCATAGAACTGAAGGAGGGGTGAACCGCTCCGTTCAGGCCAGGATTTCGCAGCTGCCGCCTGCGGCTTCGATCTTGGACCTGGCGGAGGCGGTGAAAGCAGCGGCCTGAACCGTCAACTTCACGCTTAGGTCACCATTGCCAAGAATTTTCAGAGGATGCTTGGGGCTGGTGACGGTGCCATCCTTCACCAGTGAATCCAGATTCACGGTGCTGCCGTCCTTGATGGAATTCAAGGCCGACACGTTGAGCACCGTGAAGTGCTTCTGGTTTACCAGAGGGAAGTGCTTCAGCTTCGGGACGCGGCGGTAGAGCGGCATCTGACCACCCTCGAAACCGGGGCGCGTGGGCCGGCCGGAACGGGATTTTTGGCCCCGCATGCCGAAGCCACAGCTGGCTCCCTGGCCCGCAGCGATGCCACGGCCCTTGCGCAATTTGCGACGGCGAGCGCCCTTGTTGGGTTTTAAAGAATCAAGTCGGAGAGTCATCGCGAATCAGGAGTAGATCTGCTCGAGGGAGATTCCCCGTTCCTTGGCTGTCTCCTTGTGGGTACGGAGAAGAGACAGGGCCACCATGGCAGCCCGTGCGTTGTTCAGGGGGGTCTTGCTGCCCAGACGCTTGGCCAGGACGTTCTTGATACCGGCGAGTTCCAGCACTGTGCGGATGGAACCACCCGCGATTACGCCGGTACCCGGCGCTGCAGGACGGATCAGAACGCTGGCAGCACCATCACGGCCGTTGGACAGGGTCGGGATGGAATTGTGGCGGGTGAGGGGCACCT
>QCUJ01000051.1 GCA_003210795.1 Synechococcus sp. AG-679-B05
CTACGCCTGGTGGTCTGGAAATGCGCGCCTGATCAATCTTTCAGGCCGCCTGCTTGGTGCCCACGTTGCACATGCAGGTCTGATGGTCTTCTGGGCCGGCGCAATGATGCTGTTCGAGGTGAGTCACTTCACCTTCGACAAGCCCATGTATGAGCAGGGCTTCATCTGCATGCCCCACGTCGCCACCCTTGGCTATGGCGTGGGCCCAGGCGGTGAGGTCACTGATCTCTTCCCCTTCTTCGTTGTCGGTGTTCTTCACCTGATCAGCTCAGCCGTTCTCGGCCTGGGCGGTTTGTACCACGCCCTGCGCGGTCCGGAGATTCTGGAGAACTACTCCTCCTTCTTTTCCCAGGACTGGCGTGACAAGAATCAGATGACCAACATCATTGGTTATCACCTGATTCTCCTCGGCGTCGGCTGCCTGCTACTGGTCTTCAAGGCCATGTTCTTCGGCGGCGTCTACGACACCTGGGCACCCGGTGGCGGTGATGTTCGCCTGATCACCAACCCCACACTCGACCCGGGTGTGATCTTCGGTTACCTGTTCCGAGCTCCCTTCGGTGGCGAGGGCTGGATCATCGGTGTGAACTCCATGGAGGACATCATCGGTGGACACATCTGGCTGGGTCTGACTCTCATTTTCGGTGGCATCTGGCACGCCATCACCAAGCCCTTCGGCTGGGTACGCCGTGCCTTCATCTGGAACGGTGAGGCCTACCTGAGCTACAGCCTTGGCGCTCTGAGCTTCATGAGCTTCATCGCCTCGTCTTACATCTGGTTCAACAACACCGCCTACCCCTCTGAGTTCTGGGGACCCACCAACGCTGAGTCTTCCCAGGCTCAGAGTTTCACCTTCCTGGTGCGTGACCAACGCCTCGGCGCAAATATCGGTTCAGCCATGGGCCCTACTGGCCTGGGTAAGTACCTGATGCGCTCGCCAACCGGTGAAATCATCTTCGGTGGTGAAACCATGCGTTTCTGGGATTTCCGTGGCCCCTGGCTGGAGCCCCTTCGTGGCCCCAACGGTCTCAGCCTCGACAAGCTGCAGAACGATATTCAGCCCTGGCAGGTTCGCCGTGCCGCTGAATACATGACCCACGCTCCCAACGCATCGATCAACTCCGTTGGAGGCATCATCACCGAGCCCAACTCGGTGAACTACGTGAACCTTCGCCAATGGCTGGGTGCAACACAGTTTGTGCTTGCCTTCTTCTTCCTCATTGGCCACCTCTGGCACGCCGGTAGGGCCCGTGCGGCTGCAGCTGGTTTTGAGAAAGGAATCGACCGCAAGGCAGAGCCTGTATTGGGCATGCCTGACCTCGACTGATCAATCCGATCACACGATCGTCAAACACCCCCTCCGCAAGGTGGGGGTTTTTTATTGGCAAAGACGGGCGACCCCATTCCGTAGCCTGCAGCCACCGATCCAGCGGCAGTGAACGCAGGAAACAACACCCGGGTGATTCACCACGGGATCAGTTTTGCGGAAGACACCGGCACAGTGATGCCGCCGATCTTCCCCACCAGCACCTTTGCCCACGGCAACCAAGCTGGCTTCGACTACACCCGTTCGGGCAACCCGAATTTCCGCATCCTGGATCGGGTTCTGGCCTCGCTTGAGGGCTGTGAACACGCCACCGTGTTCGCCTCCGGCGTCAGTGCAATCACCGCCGTGGTGTCGCAACTTAAGCAGGGGGATCTAGTGCTGTGTGAGGAAAATCTCTACGGCTGCACCGTGCGCCTGTTCGAGCAGGTTTTCGCAAAGTTCGGTCTGCGGACCGAATGGGTGGATTTCACGAAGCAGGAAGCGCTGGCTGCCATTGGCTCTAAGCAACCAGCGATGGTATGGCTGGAAAGCCCTACCAACCCTCTGCTCAAGGTGATCGACCTTCAGGCGGTCTGCGCTGTGACCCAGGCGCTTGGCATTCCAGTCGTGGTGGACAACACCTTCGCCACTGCCCTTGTTCAACGCCCCCTGGAGTTGGGCGCAACCCTGTCGCTCACAAGCACCACCAAATACATCAATGGTCATTCCGACGCCCTGGGTGGGGCCGTCTGCACCAATGATTCTGAATGGCACCAGAAAATGGTGTTCTCACAGAAAGCTCTTGGACTGCAGCCATCACCCTTTGATTGCTGGCTGATCACCCGGGGCATCAAGACGCTTCCGTTGCGGCTGAAGCAGCAGATGACCAATGCAGCAGCTTTAGCCGATCAACTGGCATCGCATCCCAAGGTGAACTGGGTTCGTTACCCCCATCGAACGGATCACCCACAACATGCCGTGGCTCTGCGACAAATGGCAGCTGGCGGCGGGATCGTGACCGTGAGCTTCAATGCAAACCAGGAAGAGACTTACTCCCTCTGCAAGTGTTTGCGATGGTTCACCATGGCCGAAAGCCTGGGTGGCATCGAGAGCCTGATCTGCCACCCGGCCACCATGACCCATGCCTCAGTCTCGGCCGACATGAAAGCGAAGCTGGGGATTGACGATGGTCTGGTGCGCTTGTCCGTGGGTTGCGAAGACCTGGAAGATCTTCAGAGCGATCTTCAGCAGGCGTTGAGGTTGCTGGCGTGAGTGCGCGCGATCTGCTGAACGATCCAGCCTGGCAGGGTTCAGATCTCGGCCATCCGTTGCCCGATAGGCCCCACGCGGTGTCGGTGGCCCTACCTCGCTGGCAGGACGTGATCGCCTACGAGGAGAACGAACCGGAATGCCGCACAGCACTTCAAACGATCTATCCGCGATTTGGGTTTCATCCTCTGTTGCAACAGGTCACCGCTGCAACCAGCGAAACAGGCAGCACCCTGTGGCCATACCCATCAACGGCAGCTGCTTCTGAAGCACAGACCCATTGCAATCGAAAGGCTCCTGAAGCGCATACACGAATCATCGATGTGGAGGAACTTCCTTGCCTACAGGCCGATGCCGAGGCCACACCCCATGCCAAGGCGTTCTGGCAGCACACGGGGCTCGGGGCATCCTCACGTGTTGCTGCGATCGCCCTCGGCAGAGAACAAAGGCCCAGCGCAGAGGAGGGAAATATGGCCCGCCTCACAATCCGTGAACGACTGGCAGCCATTCACCGCACCAGCAGCTCTCGCATCAGCTTGCATCCGGCAGGAATGGCCGCGTTGCATTCAGCGCTGAGTGCAGTGCAGTCCCTGCGGCCTGGCCGCACCACTCTGCAACTGGGGTTTCCCTATGTGGATGTGTTCAAACAACCCAAGGTGGTCTTCCACGGCGGAGACCTGGTGATGGGCGATGACCTCTCAGAGGTAGAAGTCGCCCTTGACCGACTGGAGCCCGGCGCCGTGATTGTCGAACTGCCGAGCAATCCACTGCTTCGTTGCGTGGATCTTCCAGCCATCGCCGAGCTCACCCGTCACCGTGGAATTCCGGTCATCGCTGATGACACCATCGGCACCGCTTTCAACCTTGAGGCACTGGATCACATCGATCTGCTGTTTACCTCTCTCACCAAAAGCTTTGCGGGCCGAGGTGATGTGATGGCTGGAAGCCTGCTGGTGAGCCCAAGCTCATCCTGGAGTGATCAGCTGATGGCAGCCCTGAACCCAGCTGCAGAGCTCAGCGATCCCGATGCCATTGCCCTTGAGCAGGCCAGTCGTGATGTTGCGGAGCGGGTGCCACAGCTCGATCGCAACTGCCTCGCACTGGCGGATCAACTCCAGCAGCATCCAGCCGTAGAAAGGGTTCTGCATCCAAGACATTGCCTCAACTACAAGGCTCTGATGCGCACCGGAGCGGGCTACGGCTGCCTGCTTTCCTTTGTTCTCAAGGAAGGTGAACCAAAAGCGCAGCGGGTCTATGACGCTCTTCGCGTGAGTAAAGGGCCAAGCCTTGGCACCAATTTCACCCTCGTCTGCCCCTACACACAGCTAGCCCACTACAACGAACTGCCCTGGGCTGAACGATGCGGTGTGCCTTCCCATCTGCTCCGGGTGTCAGTGGGATTGGAAAACCCGAGTGAGCTCTGGGAACGCTTTGAATTAGCACTTGATGCCTGATGTTGTTCAGGACGACAACAGTCTTTGAAAAATGTCTTAAGCGGGGCATCAACAATCGATTGCCCTGCGTAGGTTGAAGAATCGGTGCCTACTCCACCTGCAATGGCTCGCATTTACGACGACAACAGCCTCGCCATCGGCAACACTCCGCTAGTGAAGCTGAACAGCGTCACCAAGAACTGCAAGGCCACGGTGCTGGCCAAAGTGGAAGGACGCAATCCGGCTTACAGCGTGAAATGCCGGATCGGCGCCAACATGATCTGGGATGCAGAAAAAAGCGGCAAGCTCACCAAAGACAAGGTGATCGTTGAGCCCACATCCGGCAACACGGGCATCGCGCTGGCATTCACAGCGGCCGCAAAGGGCTACAAGCTGATCCTGACAATGCCCGAATCAATGTCGATCGAGCGTCGGCGAATGATGGCGGTTCTGGGGGCTGAGCTGGTTCTCACCGAAGCCGCCAAGGGCATGCCTGGTGCCATCGCTAAGGCAAAGGAAATCGCTGAAAGCGAGCCAGGTAAATACTTCATGCCAGGGCAGTTCGAGAATCCAGCCAACCCTGAGATCCACTTCAAGACCACCGGTCCGGAAATCTGGAACGACTGTGATGGAGCCATCGATGTGTTGGTGGCTGGCGTCGGAACCGGCGGCACCATTACCGGCGTTTCGCGTTACATCAAAAACGAAGCTGGCAAGGCGATTGAATCTGTTGCCGTTGAACCCAGCCACAGCCCGGTGATCACCCAGACCCTGAATGGTGAGGCCGTCAAGCCTGGTCCACACAAAATCCAAGGCATCGGCGCCGGCTTCATTCCAAAAAATCTTGACCTGTCTGTTGTCGACAAGGTCGAGCAGGTCACCAACGATGAATCCGTTGAGATGGCCCTGAGACTGGCCAAAGAGGAAGGTCTGCTGGTGGGGATCTCCTGTGGCGCAGCTGCGGTTGCAGCGATTCGGCTGGCTGAACAAGAGGAGTATGCCGGCAAGACAATCGTGGTGGTGCTGCCCGATCTGGCGGAGCGCTATCTCTCCTCGGTGATGTTTGCGGACGTACCGACCGGAATCATTGAACAGCCTGTCACTGCCTGATCAATTCAATAAGGTGAGCATGTCACCAATGCTCACCTTATAGACACATCTAGGGCAAATGTGTGCTTAAGCATTGCGGGCGCAGCCCTGGCAAACACCATTAAAGTAACATTTTTTGGGCTTAATTAAGCAAGAAAAATATTTTCTCTTGAGAAATCAAGGCCTCCCTCACCAATACCATACCCACTCAAGCCCAAAAGGCCATTAGTAGGTGCGTTATATGAACCGGCAAAAAAGAAAATAGCGCTATACACTCCCAATCAAAAACCAATTTTTTTGGCGGACATTGGCACAATCTGAAGGCAAGTTAGCGCCAGAAGGACTGTCGCGGAAGAGAAGTGCAGCTGAGCGACTTGGACCTAAGGCCGTTCTCCCACAGCAGACTATTGATCGCCAATGAAAAACTATGCACACATTCTCGCAAATCAAGTTCATAGTAAAATTTGAAGTCAAAACGATCAACCTGCCGCCTCCTAAACAACTTATCAAGCATTAAAACCATTGGACTCAGCATGAAAGCTTGCTCCAACATGATTTCAATCTGGAGCTCTTTCAAGCATGAGATGTAGCGTCTTGGAGAACAGCCTTAGGCGCAATCCACATGGCATCGCCATAGGAGAAAAAGCGATAATCCTGTGCAATTGCTTCGGCATACAAGCGCAATAATTTTTCGCGCCCAATCAGAGCACTCACCAATAACAACAACGAGCTTTTAGGCAGATGAAAATTAGTGAGCAGTCCCTGAACCACGGCAAAACGATATCCAGGCTGAATCACAAGGTTCACGGGGCCGCTGTAGGACTGAAGCAGACCCCCATGCACCTGCGCAGCACCCTCGAGAGCTCGCACACTGGTCGTACCCACGGCAATGACCCGTCCTGGGCAGGTCTTAATGGCCTTGACAACAGCAGGCGAAACCTCAATCCACTCGCTGTGAAGTTCCAATTGGGTGAGATCTTCTGTCTCCACCGGGCGGAATGTACCCAATCCCACGTGCAGCGTGATTCGGGCTAGTTGGATCCCTTTTCGCTGCAATGCAGCCAGCAACTCATCGCTGAAATGCAGCCCGGCCGTCGGTGCCGCCACCGCACCGGGCCGATCGGCATAACGCGTCTGATATCTCTCAGCATCTGCTGGATCATGCCGAGTGATATACGGGGGAAGTGGCACCTCACCGCACTGATTGAGCAGAACCTCAATCGTTTCTGCATCTGCACAGTCCGCAGGAAACTGAACAACCCGGCCACCACTGGCGGAATCTTCAGAAACCACCGTCAACCGGATGGAGGTTCCATCAACGGTGAGCTCATCACCGGGCCGCATCCGCTTGGCTGGTCGAGCCAGACACAGCCATTGCCCTTCACCACGGGGCTCCAGCACCAGCAACTCGGACAACCCACCTCCATCACGCCGCACCTTGAGCCGAGCCTTCAGGACGCGGGTGTCGTTGACCACAAGCAGGTCACCGGCATGAAGTTCCTCCAACAGGTCCCAGACATGCCCATGACGAACCGATTCAAACGGCTCGTCTCGAGCCGGCACCAGCATCAACCGCGCTCTGTGGCGGGGTTCAACCGGTGCCTGGGCGATGCTCTCCTTCGGCAGGTTGTAGTCGAAGCTGCTGAGCTGACTGTCCCTGAAGTCGGACACCCGTTCAGAGCGTCAGGCTTTCAGGGCGGGTTTCAATCAGTTCGGCGAGATCCTTGAGGAACGCAGCACCATCAGCGCCATAGATCACCCTGTGATCAGCGGTGAGGTTGACCTGCATCTGAGGCTTGACCGAAATCGAGCCAGCCTTGTCGGCCACAACCGTGGGGCGAGAGGCTGCCACCGCAAGAATGGCGCCGGTTCCCGGGGGGAGAATCGCATCAAAACGATCAACCCCAAACATGCCCAGGTTGGAAAGGGTGAAGGTCCCCGTGCTGTATTCCTCAGGCTGAAGTTGCTTGCTGCGTGAACGCTTCACCAGATCTTTCCACTGGCGCGACAACTCATAAAGATCGATTCGGTCTGCGCCTCTGAGAACCGGCGTAATCAGTCCGCCATCTTCCATCGCGACAGCAACAGCCACATTGACGTCCGCGGGGTAGGCCATTCCCTCAGATGTGGTTGCAGCGTTCACCTGAGGATGACGGGCCAACGTCACTGCGACGGCTTTGGCCAGCAGGGCCGTCATCGTGACGCCCTTTGGTTTCACCTGCTTGTAAAAGGCGTCGAGCTTGTCGGTGGTGATGGTGTAACCGACGCGGAAGCAAGGCACAGCCAAGCTTGCCTCCATGTTGCGGTTGACCGCACCCTGCAGCGTGTTAAACGGCACGGTTTCACCGGGACGGCCAAAACTGTTGCCGGCAGGAGCTGAGGGTGCACTCCCCGATGCTGGCGCAGGTGCACCAGTGGCAGCAGCGGTTGTTCCTTCAGCAACGCGCGGAACGGAAACGGGTTGTCCACCCGCCAGCTGAACGTCCTCAGCCTGGATGCGGCCATGGGGCCCGCTCCCACGCACCGTGGCCAGGTCAACGCCCAACTGGGCGGCCAGCTTCTTGGCCCTGGGGCTGGCAATGATGCGGCTGTCGTTGATCACCGGCGCCGTGGAGCCCGTTACTGAACGAGCAGGGGCTGAGGGGGCAGGGGCCGGAGCGGCTTGGGGGGCCGTTGCCGACGGAGCTGTGACAACGGCAGCAGGGGTCGGTTCAGGAGCCGTGGCCGGAGCTGGCTCGGACTGAGCTGGCGTGGATGAAGCGGGCGAGCTTGGAGCCGTGGCCTGGGCATCGGCGATCTCGGCTTCGGTCTCGACGATCAGGCCGATCGTCTCTCCCACTGGAGCCGTACTGCCTGCCGGCATCAGAACAGCTGCCAAATAGCCGTCCTGAAAAGACTCCACGTCCATATCCGCTTTATCGGACTCCACCACCAGCACGGACTCTCCGCGACCCACCTTGTCGCCGGGCTGCTTCAGCCACTCGACAATCTTGCCCTCCGTCATGGTGGAGCTGAGGGCAGGCATAAAGATATCGTGGGTTGCCATGAATGCCTTATTGCAGAGGGTTTAGGGGTCGTGTCCAACCGAGTGTCCAACGGTTGTCCAACTGCTCTTTCAACGTAATTCAGCGCCTGACTGCATTTCCACCCACCCATTTCTCAGGACCTGCTGAACCCCCGACAGGAATCGATTTCACGAGGTCTCAGATCCGTAACGATTTCGAATCGTGTCCTCTAGACAGAAAAAGACCCCTGAGGTTCGCACTCCCCAGGGGTCCCGTCCTCTCTTCATGACTCGACCTATTCACCTTCCTCCTGAATCAACGAAATGAGGAGCAGGAAAACCGACAGACATAGTTCGATTGTCCTCAGAGTCTGAGTCAGGTCCACATAAAGGAAGGGGGCATTTCTGCCCCCTTCCTACCCATGAGAACTCTGTCCTCTCCAAAGGGCAGGTGTTCCTCGGGTCTGCCTGATTTCTAAACGGACTCAACCCAGACAAATCCTCTGAGCAATAGAAATCAAAGAATCGACTCAAAAGGAAAAGGCGGCAGGCAATGCCGCCCATCAATCAACGGAGGGGATGCGTCGACGATGCTGGGCGAACCAGCGCATTAACCCTCTTCAGAAGGGCATGGGAACTGTGGGTACTGTTAACGACCTGTTGTTTATCCCAACCGTCGGCGACATCCTGAAGAAAGCGAGATGTGCCCAGCGATGAAGACGCTTCTTACGGTTGCATCCCTAATGCTCACCGCACTGCCAGTCATGGCAGGTGATTCCGAACAAGGGAATTATCTACCCATGAGGGAATTCGACTACAGGATGGATACCGCCCACGCGAACTGTGCCTCCAAGGACCTGGAATTTTCATTTGAGTTCTACGAATGCCTGGATACAGCGATGGAAGGCATCTATATCGACAGCAACACCGTCCGCTCACGACGTTGAACTGTCACAAAAGAGGGGTGATCCCTAAACACACCCAGTGGATGCCCCTAACTCAAAAGGGCGAGCAGTCGCAGGATGAAGAACTAAAAACTCCCTGATCGTTGCCGATACGATCAAAGAAACACTGGAAGTTGAACCCATGGAAAAGGAGGTCCCCTCAGACCTCCCAAGTTCGACGCACCACCCTCTTCAGAGGGTTGGGTCGATGATGGCGAACCAACAGCACCTTCAGCCATCGGTATAAGCGCCCATTGAGAAGGGGGTGTTCTCAGCACCCCCTTAAAGGTCAATGAGACCTGGATCTCGACATTGGGTCTCTGACCTCATCTTTGGCCTAAAGAAGTTCAGACGACTACGGAATGAGCGGAACTACCTCTTAAGGACACAAAAAAAGGACCGGTATCCCTATCGGTCCTTCGGAAACTGAAAGTGCCGCTGGGCGGGAAAACGCCAAGCGACCAACACCTTCACCAATGAGGCGTGACTGCTGTGGGCGCTGTGAGCGTTTTCCAAGAAAAGACCCAGGAGTGCTTGATCTCCTGGGTTCGTCGCTCTCATGCGATGAAAACGTTATAGCACCCTTTTCTAAGCATTTGTACTTACGGTTTGCCGAACATTTCAGGCATCAGCAGAAGCATCCCAAGCAGGTTCTTGGAGC
>QCUJ01000052.1 GCA_003210795.1 Synechococcus sp. AG-679-B05
CCGAACAGCCGTTTTTTATTGCCGATCGCGCCGACAACCAGCGAAGAGGAGTTGATTCGGTTCGCGGGCGAGTCCAATCCGATCGCCCGTTCCTACGGTGCAGCCGTGGGGCAGTGCCGCGATGGCCTGCTGGTGACGCAAGCGGGTACAACGATTCGTCTGCTGAAAGAGCATCCGGCCCATGGGCCTTTGAGTCAGTGCGCTCTGGCCCTCACCACGGTGGGGGCGAACACCGCCGAGCTCGGTGCTCTCGGGGTGCCCATGATCGTGATCGTGCCCACGCAGCACCTGGCGGTGATGCAGGCCTGGGACGGTGCGATCGGCCTGTTGGCACGCCTTCCTCTGCTGCGGCGACTCGTTGGCGGGTTGCTGTCGTTATGGCGTTTACGCAACAACGGCTTGATGGCCTGGCCGAATATTTCCGCCGGTCGGGTGGTGGTGCCCGAACGGGTTGGTGAGATCACTCCGCAGCAGATCGCCCAGGAAGCTGCTGACTGGCTGGCCGCACCGGAACGGTTGCAGGGACAGCGGGATGATCTGCAGGCTCTGCGAGGACAGCCAGGAGCTGTGGCGGCCCTGGCTGAGGAAGTGCGGCAACTCCTCCCCCGCCAGCTTGAATCTGCTTAGGGTTTGGACAGATTTTGATCATTTGATGCCCGAGCGGATTGAGCGTTCCCAGGCGGAGTGGATGCAGTCGCTCTCCCCGGAGCAGTTTCAGGTGGCCCGTTGTGGTGGCACCGAGAGAGCCTTCACCGGCGCGTATTGGAACAACAAAAAAACGGGTTTGTACCACTGCATCTGTTGCGATGCGCCGCTGTTCAGTTCAGCCACAAAGTTTGATTCCGGCACAGGCTGGCCGAGTTTCTGGGATGGAGTGTCTCCTGAGGCGATCACCACCAAAGAGGACCGAAGCCACGGCATGGTGCGCGTCGAAATCAACTGCTCCCGCTGTGATGCCCATCTCGGGCACATCTTTCCCGATGGTCCTGCACCAACGGGTCATCGCTACTGCGTCAACAGCGCATCGTTGGATTTCAAGGGGTCCTGATCCAGGTCAGCCCTCACCAGGGGTCGTCGAGGTTGCTCTCCTCCAACGGCTCAGGTTCGCGACGCGGTAGGGGTTCAACGTCCATCGGTTCACGCTGGGCAGGGTTGGTGCGCCGCGATGCGGGCATAGCCCGCCTGGGTTCCATCTCCCTGGGCGATAACTCAGGTTGATCCCGCTCAAGAAGTTCCCGATCAACTGAATCCCGCTCGAGAGGAGGTCGCTCCGGGTAGAAATCCCGCTCCCGATAAGGGTCATCCGATGGCTCGTCGAGGTAACGCCGCTGAGGAATCGCATCACGGCGGCGGTCCTCCAGCTCCACGTATTCGATTTGTTCCTCCGGCTGGAAACGTTCGGTTTCGGCTGCTGAGAGGCGGCGTTGCTGCTCTTCCAGCGGCTGACCTGAACTGAGCTGGTTTTCTACCGGCACAAGATTCACGCGGTAACGCTCGCGTTCCTGCTCCTCCCAGCTCGGCCCGCCAACCCCAAGCTTTTCCAGAACGCCGCTGTTCAGTTGCTTGAGCTTCTCTTCGGCTCCCTCGTAAACAATGATCCGATCTGGTCCGCTGCTGACAATTTCCTCGACCGGCATCTCCCAGGTGCTGAGGACGCCTTCTCCAAGCAGGGGGACACCGAGCGCCCCCATGACGAGGGTGATGAGTTCTCCCGTTTCGATATCGAAGGCAAAACCCAGCACACGCCCCAGCTGCCGCCCGGATTCAGTGATCACCTGGCAGTTGATCACACGGCTGTAACGCTCCGGATTGAAGTTGTCGCTCAGCGAGTCGGAGGAATCAACCAAGATCACATCCCCCACCTGGCGGATGCGGTCCAGCGGCATCCAGCGGGGCAGCCCTGGCAGGAAGCGGGTGAAGGGGTTGTCGCGCAGGCCGATGGCCACCACTTCCCGGCGGTCGATGTCGACGATCACTTCACCCACAACCCCCAGACGACGCCCTGAATCCCGGGTGATCACCTGGGTGCCCATCAGCTCGGAGCGCAGCCAGAGTCGGTCGCTCGGAACGCTGTTGCTGACTGCGTCTGTGGATGAAGGGGTCGGGGTCAAGCGCGGGCCGTCGTCCATGGTCGTTCAGGCCATTGTGGCGCAGGGGTTCCGCCTGTCACGTTCAGGCTGCACAACGGTGATTCACTCCCACAGGCAGGGTCTTGCAGCTCAAGCGGCATCCGGCAGTCCGACCACCTGGGTGTGTGCTCCCCGAGCCTGCGTCACGCCGATCGTGCGTTCGGCGGCGCCGATCATTGGCCGGCGATGGCTGACCACCATGAACTGGGCCTGTTCGGCCTGGCGTGCAATCAAAGCGGCCAGACGCTCCACGTTGACGCCGTCCAGGAAGCTGTCGACCTCATCGAGGGCATAGAACGGCGAAGGGCGGAACCGCTGTAAAGCAAACAGAAAGCTCAAGGCCGTCAGGGATTTCTCCCCTCCGGACATGGACGCAAGCCGCCGGACGGCCTTCCCCTTGGGATGAGCCACCAGGGTCAGCCCCCCCTCCAGCGGTTCTTCGGGATTTTCCAGCTGCAGATGGCCGTCCCCCTCGGACAGGGAGGCGAAGATTTCGCGGAAATGGCCGTCCACGGCGGTGAAGGCTTCCATGAAGGCTTCCTGGCGCAATGTCGCCACCGTTTCGATCCGCAGCAGCAGTTCCTCCCGTTCACTGTTGAGCACCTCAAGCCGTTCGTTCAATTCCGCCAAGCGCAGTTCCAGTGCGTTCAGCTCCTCCAGGGCAAGCATGTTCACAGGTTCCAGCGCTTCCATTCGCCGCTGGATGGCCTGCAGTTCACCCTGCAGTGCTTCGAGGCCGCTCAAGCGCAGCTCCTCTGGGATCTCCGGTCGGGGATCCGGCAGGGACTGCTCCATCTCCTGAAGTCGAATCGCTCCACTGCGCTGTTCATCGATCAGACCCTCCCGTTCCTCTTTGAGCCGCTCCAGGTTCCACTCGGCCTGCTGCAGTGCCTGGCGCTGGCGTCCCACCTCGGCTTCCGCCGCGTCCCGCGCCCGGCGTTGTTCCCCGAAGCGCTCCTGAAGATCGGATTGCTGCTGCTGCAGCGTGTTGCGTTTCTCCTGCAGGTCCTGCTGCTGCTGCCGCCAGGACCCATGGGCTGTGGACAGCGCCTGAACGGCCTCTTGAAGGCGCTGCTCTTCCGCTTCCAGCGCTTGGCGCTGGTCGCCGAGCCGTTCCAGGGCGAGTTGCCGCTCCCGCTTGGCATTCAGCAATTCATCCCTCTTACTGCGGGCGCTTTCCAGTCGTCCATCGGCGGCTTCCAGGTCCTGTTGCAGTTGTTGCCAGGCCGCGGCGTCGTCGTTGGTTCCGCTGCTCTGTTCTGCGGCTTCCAGCCGTTGCAGTTCCTCCTGCAGTGGGGTCAGCTCCAGCCCGATCGCATCAAGGCGCTGCCGTTGAGACGTCTGATCCTGCTGCAGCCGAACCAACCGTTCTGCCCTTTGCCGGCTGCGTTCGATCAGCGGACCATGGTTGCGGTGCGCAGCGTTGCGTTCGGCCACGAGGGCGGCCTGCCGTTGTTCCAGCTCGCGCAGCTGCGGCTTCAACTGCTCCAGGGTCTGGCCGAGTTTGGTCTCCTCCCGCCGGCAGGCCGCCAGTGTTTCGCCCAGCTCCAGCAGTCTGCGGCGCAGAGGTTCCGCTTCATCTTGGTCATTGGCGCGCCCAAAGCTGAGTCCCCCACTGCGTTGGGAGAAGCTGCCGCCGGTCATGGCGCCGCTCTTTTCCACCAATTCCCCTTCCAGAGTCACGGCCCGCGAGCGCCCCAGCTGTTGGCGTGCACTGGCCAGGTCGCTGAACACCAGGGTGTCGCCGAAGACATAGGCGAACACCTGGTCGTAAACCGGCTCGAAGCGAACCAGCTCAACGGCCCTGCCGATCAGGCCAGCCCCGCTGTCTCCGCCGGGGCGGTTGCCGCGGGCAAAGGCAGCTCCGCCACCGCCGCTGCCGGGGGCTCGAATCTTGTTCAGTGGCAGGAAGGTGAGCCGTCCGGCCCGTCGATTCTTGAGCAGTTCGATCGCCCGGGCAGCGATGCGGTCGTCGTCAACGACCACCTGGCCCAGGCGTGCGCCGGCGGCCACCTCCAGAGCAAGGCGATGCCGGTCATCCACTTCGCCGAGCTGGGCCACCGGCCCATGGATTCCATCCAGACCTGCCTCCAGCAGCAGCCTCAGAGCCCCGGTGCCACGGCTCTCCTGCAGCGCATCCCGGCGGCTTTCCATCCGGGCGATCTCCCGTTCCAGCCGGGTCTGCTCCTGTTCCAGTCGCGCCCGTGTGCGCTGCTGTACGGCCAGGGAGTCGGCGGCCTGCTGCACCGCCTGTTTCCCCGTGGAGATTGCCTGCAACAGGTTTTGCCAGTCCTGTTCCAGCTGCTCCAGCCGTTGCTGAACGCTCTGCTTGTCTTCTCCGTCCTGGCTTTGCTCCTGCTGCAGTTCCACCAGCCGTTCAGCTTCCTGCCGCAGTCGCTCCTGAAGCTGTTGCTGCTCCTCCTGAAGAGGGCCGAGGCTGGTCAGAAGCTCCTGGCGACGTGTGCTGCGGCGCTTCTGCTCTTCCAGCCAGGCACCGGAGCGGCCTGCCACGTCCGCCAGCCGCCGGCGAGACATCTCCACGGCTGATTCAGCGGCACGGCAGCCTTCTTCCGCCCCTGCCAGGGCCTCATTGTGGGGATCGGCCTCCAGCTCTCGCGCCTGCAACTGCCACAGCCGCCGGCGATTGGCCAGATCGTGGCGCAGCCCCTGCAGCCGCTGCCCTTCCTCCTGATGCTGGCTCGCCTGGCGCTCCAGCTCACGGCTGCTGGTTTCGAGCCCTGCCAGCTCTGCCTGGACGGCCAGCAACTGATCTTCCCCTAAGGCTTTGACCTGTTCCTGAAGGGTTGCCAGCACGTCGGAGGCCTTGGCGAGTTGCTCCCGACCGCTGGCAATGGCTGCGGCATCGCGCTGTTCCTGGGCTTCGAGGGTCTGTTGGCGGCTGGCTAGATCCTTGAGAGTCTGCTGGGCGGCTTCAAATGCGAGCACCATCTCCTGGCGGCGACCCAGCTGCATTCGTTCGCGCAGCTCCTGGTACTGCCGGGCTTTGGCACAGTCCTTTTCCAGCCGCTGGCGGCTGGAAAACAGTTCCTGCTCGATGATCCTGCAGCGTTCCTGGCGTTCCTGAACGTCATCGAGCTTGCGCTTGGTCTGATCGATCCGGCTGTCGAACAGGGCGACACCAGCCAATTCGTCGATCAGGCTGCGGCGGTCGCGGTTGCTCATCGACACGATGCGGGTCACATCGCCCTGCATCACGACATTGCTTCCTTCAGGGTCGATGCGTAGACGACGAAGCTGGGTCTGCAGTTGTTGCAGGTTGCAGGCCACGCCATCGGCGCTGTAGCTGGAGCTGTAGGAGCCCCCTGGCATCACGCGCAGCTTGCGGGTCACCGTCCATTCGGTTTGCCCCGCTTTGATCCACGGTCCCTCCTCTGGGGCTTCAAGCCCCTCCTCGGCGGCATCGGGCTGCCAATCACTGAGATCGAAACGGACGCTGACGCTGGTTTCAGCCGCTTTGCCGGCTTTCAGCATTCCGCTGTTGACGAGGTCCGGCAGGCGATCGGCCCGCATGCCTCGGCTGGTGGCCAGGCCCAGACAAAACAGAACACCATCAAGGATGTTGCTTTTGCCCGACCCGTTTGGCCCCGTCACCACGGTGAATCCCTCTTCCAGAGGGATCGTCATCGCTCCACCGAACGACTTGAAGTGCGTCAGCCCAACCTGATTGATGTAGACCAACAGGAAAGGGGGCTGTCAGCGGGCTGAACGTAGCGGAGCTCACGAAAAGCTCAAGCCCGTTGGATCTGACACGTTCCATTGCTTATCAATAGTCTGCCGATCAGATCGCCATCTCTGAGCTGTACCTGAATGGGGGCGGCAGGGTTGGAGGGCAGAGCTCCGCTGTATCGACCGGCCATCACCCGTTCAGCCCAGCCTCGGTCCCCTGAGACAGCAGCACTTCGCGGCTCCAGCCACGCCAGCCGATGGGCGGGTAGAGCTGTCGCTGGTTGGGGCGGTCGATCCAGGCAGGGGGGCTCATTCAGCCTCCAGGTGCGACAGGTTTCACCGTCCTCCAGCAGCAGATCGAAATGGCAGCCGTGTGGGTCGTCGGGGGCTCCGGTGTGGCGCAGCAGGGCATAACGGGGCATTGGGCTGATGGGAGGGACTGTTGCAGCTGATTAACTCTCACTACTCTTGGCAAAGAATCGTCCGCGCTCCATGGATACGCAGCCGAATGGCAGCTTCGAGCATCACTTCCGGGAGCGATTCGACAGCCTGTTGCCCAGCATCCGTGAACGCTGGCCGGATCTGGCTCAGCACACTCTGGAGGCGACCCGCGGGAGCATCGATGAGGTCGCCCGTCTCATCGAACAGAACACTGGCCTGACGCCCAAGGGTGTGCGGGAGCAACTCGAGGAGCTGATGCACTCAGCCGAGGTGGGTGGTCGTCAACTGGCCGACAGCCTTGACCCTCTTGAGCAGCAGCTTGAGCAATTGCTGGATGAGTTGAACACCACCCTTCGCCCGCGGATTGAACGGCCTGTCCGACAGCGACCGTTGCTGGCCCTTGGCGTGGCGCTAGGGGTGGGAATGATGCTGGGCTCCATGCTCAGCGGAGGTCGGCGCTCCAGATGACAGATTCTCAGCGCAGCAGGGGTTTTGGCGCCGCAGCCCGGGTGACGGCACTGGCGGCTTCAGTGATGGATCTGCATGTGCGCATGGCACTGCAGGAGGTGGATCGGGACAAACGGCGACTGATCAGCGGCGGTTTGTTCCTGGCCATTGGTGGTACCTCAATGCTGCTGGCAGTGCTGGCTGCCGAGGTGGCGCTGGTGTTGTGGATCCAGCAGCAGTGGTCTCTCTCTCTGATCCAGGCTCTTCTGGCTCTGGCCACCACCAACCTTGTTCTTGCGGGCCTCAGCCTGCGTGTTGGGGGGCAGATCCTCAAGGCACCCTTCCTGACTCAGACGCTGGAGAGTTTGAGTCGGTCGGTCCGTGCGCTGTTGGGGCGTGACTGAAGTCAGCGAATGGCGTAATGCAACCAGCGGCAGTCGATTCCGCCATTGCTGATGGGGATGCGACGGCAAGCCTTGAGCCGCAATGCACCGGTGATGGCGGCATTGCCACTGAGCAGCCACAGCTGCCAGCCGGAGGCCTGCTGTCGTGCGAACTGCCCTAATGAGCGGTAGAGCGGCTCGAGATCGTCATCCGCTCCGAGCCGTTGCCCGTAGGGCGGATTGCAGACCAGAACGCCGGGACTGTCCGGGAGGACCTGTTGTTCAAACGACCCCGTGTGAATGGTGATCAGGCCATTCAGCCCGGCGGCATCGATGTTGGATCGGGCCTGATCAGCAATGTGCGGATCCTGCTCAAAACCGATTACCGGCGGTAGCTCCAGATCGTTGCGGCGGCATTGGCGGGCCCGCTTGCTCTCCCTTTCCCAGAGATCAGGATCAAAATCAGCCCAGCCTTCCAACGCAAAGGATCGGTTCAGGCCTGGGGCCTGATCGAGGGCCATGGAGACGGCTTCGATCAGCAGGATGCCGCTGCCGCAACAGGGATCGACAAGGGGGACTTGACCGTCCCAGCTGCTCAGACGAATCAGGCCGGCAGCCAGATTCTCTTTGAGGGGTGCTACTCCCATGGCGGCTCGATAGCCGCGTCGATGCAGGCTTCCGCCACTGCCATCGATGCTGAGTGTTGCTTCGCCACGGTTGAGGTGAAGATGCAGTGCAAGGTCGGGATTCTCGAGGTCAATTGAGGACCGCTCGCCCCAGATGTTTCGCTGCTCGTCCACCAAGGAATTCTTCACCTGCAGAGCTGAGAAATGGCTGTGGTTCAGCCCTGGCGCCGTTCCAGTCACGTCCACCCGGAAGGTCATGGAAGGGTCAAGCCACTGCTTCCAGTCGAGAGCCTGCTGAACACCGGCATAGAGATCGTGTCGTCCCTGGCAGGGGAAGCGACCGACTTCCCGTAACAGTCGGAAGGGGAGACGGGCCTGGAGATGGAGCCGATACAGACAAGCCATGTCGGCTTGAAAGGCCGCGGCTCGACGCAAGGGTTGGACAGCCTTGGCTCCGAGAGTTTCAAGTTCCTGGCAGCCCTCTGACTCCAGCCCCTGAGGCAGCACCGCAACGGTGGCCAGTCGGTTATCTCGACGCAAGGCGGTTGTGCTCCAGCCCACCACTCCTGTCAGAATGACAGCGTCCGATTTTTCGGACTAGGTGATCCACACCAGTGTTTCGGACAGCGGTTCGATTCCGCTCAGCTCCATTCCCCCTTTTCTGGGGCTGCAATGGCTTCGACGGGGCATGAGGAGGGTGACTGAAGCCTGCTCGGTGAGAGCAAACCCGTAACTGCGAACAACATCGTTCGTTTCTCCCGTCAAGCAGCCCCTGTTGCTGCCTGACCCTTTAAGGGAGATGGGGTGAGGTCAGCCTTATCACCCAATTGACTCGCGGGGGCTGGAAGGCCCCCACCTCTATTCCCACCACTGGGTTCTCCGAAGTTAAGACGGAGGCCCCAGATGGCCTTGCACGCAAATCTGCACGCAAACCACTGCCGCCCGTTCTGGACGGGATGGACAAGGCAGAGGCGCTCGCATACGTCTCTCGACTGTTTGATGCCGCTGAGGCAGGTGCTGTCCTTTGGGGCGATGCGCTGCTGATCAAGCGGTTCATCAGCCAGTGCAGCCGTACCGGCAGCAAGGCCACTCAGGACGGCTACCGCTTTGAAATTCGTGAGTTCACGCGTTGGCGGGATCGCCACCATCCACATCTCCACCTGAGGGAGATGAACCCTGCTTTCTGTCAGGACTGGGTGTCCTTTCTGCGGGAACAAGTTGAGGCGGGACTCATGAAGCCCCGAACCTTCAACAGACGCATCGCTGCCGTCAGCTCCCTGTACCGATGGGCTGCTGAGCCCAGTCGTTCAGCAGTAACCGGTGTGCCGCGTAACCCGATGCCGCGTCGCTCTCTGCTGCATGCCGAGAAGACAACGCTTCCTCTGAATGAGGAGCAGATCGGCCTGCTGTTTGCAGCCATCACAAGGGCCACTCATCTGGATCGCAACGCCAAGCGCGATTACGTCCTGATCAAAGGCGCATACCTCTTGGGTTGCAGGGTCTCTGAGATCGCGGTTATCAGATGGCAAGACATCGAGGCTCTCGATGAAGGGGGACAAATCCACCTCTTTGGCAAAGGATCCAAAAGACGAGTGGTCC
>QCUJ01000053.1 GCA_003210795.1 Synechococcus sp. AG-679-B05
TACTTTGAGTCCTGCCTGTCACTTTTGATCCTGGTATTCACCTTAATAGGTATTTTTATATTCAAAGTTGTGCCAAGGATGGCCCGGTACATGAAACGGATCTGCCTTCTCGAATTTGGAGGCAGGTTTTTTTGTGGATGAGTCGAGACACGGTTTGCTCCTTTATTCGCTGGAATGGAGAGAATCAGCTCCTCTTCGATGGCGACCACGCCCCTCAGCAAGCTGGCTTACAAAACCCTTCAACAAGGGAAAGCTATTGCTGGGCTGGCCCACAAGGAGCTGAGCACCAAGCTGATGGAATGGGTCGCGCCTGAAGCGGTTCCCAGCATTAAGTCGGTTACTCCGGATCTGATGAAGGATCTGAGAAGTGCCATGTCCCAGCTCGAGGAACGGGATTGGGAGGAAGCCCAGCAGGGGGTTTATCCAGAAACCCAGCTTTTTGATGCCCCTTGGTTGGAGTGGGCTGGACGCTACCCCCAGGTGTGGCTTGACCTTCCCTCGACATGGAAGCGACAGATAGAGAGAAACGTCAGGGATTTACCGAAAAAGACCGATGCAAGTCTTTACCCCGATTACTACCTTCAGAATTTTCACCATCAAACCGATGGCTATCTCAGTGATCATTCTGCTGAGCTCTACGATCTTCAAGTCGAAATCCTGTTCAACGGCACTGCCGATGCAATGCGCCGACGGGTGTTATCGCCTTTAAAGCGTGGGCTCAATCACTTTTCTGAATGCAGTCCAGGTTCTATTCGTGTTCTGGATATCGCAACTGGAACAGGTCGTACGTTGCAGCAGATTCGTGCTGCTCTTCCCCACGCTGAACTGATCGGTAACGATCTTTCCGAGGCTTATTTGCGACAGGCCAATCGTTGGCTCAACGGGGGAGTCAATCCGCTGGTGCAATTGATTCGAGCCAACGGTGAATCACTGCCCCTCGCCGATGAAACCGTTCAGGGTTCAACCTGCGTGTTTCTCCTGCATGAGCTACCGGGGAAAGCGCGCCAAAACGTCATCAACGAAGCCTGGAGAGTTTTGGAGCCTGGGGGCATCTTTGTTCTGGCCGACTCTGTTCAACTTGCTGATTCGCCGCAGTTCAGCATTGCTATGGAGAATTTTCGTCGTGTTTTCCACGAGCCTTACTACAGGGATTACATCGGTGATGACATCGAAGCTCGGTTGCAATCCGCCGGTTTTGAAGCAATCACTGCTGAGACTCATTTCATGACCCGGGTTTGGAGTGCAAGAAAACCCGCCGTTCAAACGATCTGAATGCATTTGCTGACAGAAGGGTCTTGCACGATCCTCCCTGCGCCATAGGGTGATTAAGCAGTCGAAAGGGTTGACCTTGTGACGAATCCCTTCCGACTCCGTTGGCTTCAGGGTTGGACCTTCCAGGTCGTGTTTATGGATGGTCACGTTCAGGTTGAGGCTCAGGGCTTTGGCATCCGTCTTAGAACACCAATCCTTCCGGGAGAAAGTCCTCAGGGTTCTGCTGACCGCCTGGTCCTTGCAGAAGATCAGCGTCGTCGCGCACTTCATCACGCATGGTTGCGTGGCCAGTCGATTGCGGAGCCTTTGGATCCAGATACCGAAGAATATACAAATTATTCAGATCCCGATCTGAAGCCACTCGTTGTGGTGGATCAATCGGGTCAACAGGTTGCTGCCTGAAATCAACGATTGGCGCTGATCTGATTTCAGTGTCTCAACCCTTCAAACACCATCCGAGGATGAAACCGGCTCCTCCCCAACGGAGTCCATTCCAAAACAGTGAGCCGCGGGAACTTGGTTGAATCCATCCCTCATTCTTCGTCTCCAGCAAACGTTGACCGAGTTTTTGTCTCTGCATCGCACGACGGCCGACCACCCCTTTGCTCTGAGACAGAGATGTGGCCTGAAATCGCCCCAGCTGCAACAAATGGCCCGCAGCATGCAACCACCGCAGATGTCGACGGCGTCGTTTCATGCACACAATCACAGCTTCCCCGAAACTAGGCAGCAGTTGTGGGAACGCCATGGGGTCCAACCGGCGCGAATGGCCTGATCAGGCGTTGATCAACAGCCAGACACTGCATGGTCTGCTTCGTATCGATGAACGCAATTGGCATCGACTGAAAGCGAACCGAAACCGTCGAGCTGCGGAGCTGCTCAGTGCTGCTCTTGTGCAGTTGCTTGGAGATGGCGACGTCGATGACGTTGAAGCCCTGACGAAACAGGCACTGGGCTGGATCAAGGGTGAACTCAAGGACCCTGGCTGCCCCCATCATTGACGGGGCGGCGACAAGCAAGCTGCACGCGGTTACCCCGTCGACTCCAACGAACATCGTCAAAGCACTGATGGATTAAAAAAATCCCCCGGCCATTCAAGGCTTCCGGACACTTCGGCAAACAGGCGGATCGAGCGTGGTGAGGAATCCCTCTGCCCTCATCCTGAATTTGCCAGACAAGCCAGTTGGGTGTGAGGATCTGCCGAATTCGCAACCGTTTGTGGCAATCCTCGCAATTGCCGTGGCGCACAGCATTCACAAGTGCCTCGTGCAAACCGAGCTGAACTCTCTGAGAGGTCATCGCACAGTTGACCGGTTGAATCAGTTGATCCACCAAAGGCGCAAGCCTCAACGTGGAACGAAGATTGAAATCAGTCCAGCGAAAGGCGAAACCGGGAACGCTTTCCACGTCGGGGAGAACCAGGCAATCGGAATGACGACGCTCGACCAACCCAAGGCGAAGCACCAGTCTTGAACTTACCGGGTCCAGTCGTTTACGACAGGTCGCTTTCAGCGAGATGTCGCATCAAATCCGGGTGCTTGAGGATTGAATCCATCAGGCGAACGCCTCGCAGCTGATTAATCAGCGGCATGTGTCCCTCAGGTGCCTTCAGTGACCAGGTGAACGCCCTCGGATAGCGGGTCCAAACACCGTCGATCTTCCAGCCAATTCTCGGCCAGAGCTTCACATAATTGCCGTCGAGTCCATCCAGCAGACGGGCCTGCATGGAAAAACCGAAACGTCCCTGGGAGTAAACGGTCCAGAGTCTGTCAAGGCTGACGAGATCTATCCCCGGCATCGGCGGGACCTCACTGAAATAGACGTAGCCCCTTCGCACAGCAGCAGGTCCGGCAAGGTCTCGCAGGATGGCACTGGTCCTGCGATCAGCCTCTTCAAAATCTTCGTTCAGCAGCAAGGCCTGAAGCTCGCTGTAATCGATGCCGACGCTGGATTCGACCTGGAGCCAACCTTGGCCGTATGGAGCAATCAGCGTCTTGACGTGATTGGGATCGTGTCGATTCAGGACTTGCAGAATCCAGCCTGCAGCCCAGTCGCAACCTGAGGACTTGAAGGGTTCGATCACGGCCGAACCGAGGGCGACCAGGTCGGAGGCTCTTGCCTCGACGGTCTTGATCAGCGGACGACGTTGTCGAGGACTTCCCTTGACGAAACGTTCAAGCAGCTGCTCAGGAGTAGCTGCGGATGTGGGTGTTGAACCGGAAAGCATGAATCCCAACCGGCCCGGATTGGCACGGCGTTAGATCACTATGTCAGGCATGGTCGAAATTTTATCTCTTTCGATACAGGAACTTCGGTCCCATCAGGGTCCGTTGGTGGACGTGCGTAGTCCAGGGGAGTTCGCCAAAGGGCACTGGCCTGGTGCCACCAACATTCCCTTGTTCAGTGACGACGAGCGGGCCGCCGTTGGTACGACCTACAAACAACAAGGGAGGTTGCCTGCGGTGCATCTCGGCCTGAGCATTACCGGGCCGAAACTGTCGAGCCATGCTGATGAGCTGGACAAGCTCCGTGATCGGGGAAACCCCAGGATCTACTGCTGGCGCGGCGGCATGCGCTCCGCCAGCATGGCTTGGTTGGCAGAGCAGATCGATCTGTCTCCGGTCCTGCTCAATGGCGGCTACAAGAGTTACAGGCGCTGGGCTCAGGAGCAGTTCATGCGGCCATGGCCCATCAGGGTTTTGGGAGGTCGCACCGGAACCGGCAAGACCGACCTTCTGCTTGCCATGGAACGCAAAGGCATTGCGATTCTGGATTTAGAGGGAGTGGCTCATCATCGCGGCAGCAGTTTTGGCGGTTTGGGCCTGCCGCCACAACCGAGCACCGAGCACTACGAAAACCTTCTTGCTGAAGTCCTTGACCGACACAGGCTGGCTTCGGCAGAGGCGATCTGGGTCGAGGCCGAAAGCATTCAGGTGGGTCGCTGCAGGATTCCCAATCCTTTTTTTGATCAGATGCAGCAGGCACCTGTTCTTGAGATTCAGCGCAGCCTCAATGAACGGGTGAAGCAGTTGGTCATGGTGTATGGACATCAGGGCGGTGGAGCCCTCGTAGAAGCAACGGAACGGATCAGTCGGCGGCTAGGCCCTCAGCGCACGAGTCAGGCGCTTGAAGCCATCGGCCGCTCAGACTGGGCAGAGGCTTGCAGGGCCACGCTCGACTACTACGACCGCTGCTATGACCGTGAACTGGAGCGTTCTCCATTGCGAACCAGGATCGATCTGGATGGTTTGAGTCCCGATCAGGCCGCAGACCGACTCATCCGAGACGGATTAGTCGGTTGATCTGTTTAAGATCCACCATCCGGACGCGGTGGTCATGGCCCAGGCAGCGATTCAGTTCTTCCGTGGTGTCGACGAACCTGTCGTTCCAGATATTCGCGTGACCCGCAGCCGTGACGGCCGAACTGGCCAGGCCACCTTCCGTTTTGAGCAACCTGCGGCGATCGCGCCGGAAACGATGGGTGACATCACTGGCATGTGGATGGTGGATGAAGAGGGTGAAATGGTCACCCGCGAGGTGAACGGCAAGTTCGTCAACGGAAAAGCGAGTGCGCTTGAAGCCGTTTACTCCTGGAAGTCGGAACAGGATTTCGAGCGCTTCATGCGATTTGCCCAGCGCTATGCAGCAGCAAACGGCCTGGGTTATTCACAAAATCAGGATTCCGATCAGACTGAGGGAGGCAGCGAGTCCGAAGGTTGAGGCTTTCCCAGTTGACGACCACGGCGGCACTGTTGGCCGCTGTGGTTCTTCTCTGGAACCTGCGTGATTTGTTGCTGCTTCTGTTCGCGGCTGTTGTGATTTCAGTTGCGCTCTGCCGTTTGGTGGAGTCCATACGCCGTTTCATTCCCATCGGAAGGATTCAGGCGCTGATGGTCTGCCTTGCAGGCCTTGCGGCAATCCTGGCGATCTTCGCCGCCGTGGTGATTCCCCCCTTCATCGGGGAATTTGCCTTGTTGCTGGCAAAGCTGCCTAAGGCGGCATCCATGCTCATCGACTTGCTCGTTGGCTCGTTTGAAAGCATCAGCAATGCCCTCTACGGCTCGGATGCAGGTATCCAGCTGGGTGAGCAGGGTTTCGGAGCGGTTCAGCTGCTACCGGACAATTCCACGCTTGCTTCAGGGGTTGGTAATGGTCTGCTGAGTCTGCTCGGGATCGCTGGAAACACCGGCACCGCCATCCTGCAGTTCCTGTTTGTTCTGGCGCTGGCCTTGATGGTGACGGTGCAACCCAACGCCTACCAATCGGTCTGCATCCAACTGGTGCCATCCTTTTATCGACGCAAGGCCAGACGTGTCTTGCTGCGCTGTGGCGACGCCCTCGGCAGCTGGATGGTGGGGGTGTTGATCAGTTCTGTAGCGGTGTTCAGCCTCTGTGCCATCAGCCTCTCTCTGCTTGGGGTGAAGCTGGTGATGGCTAATGCTCTCCTCGCTGGTGTACTGAACGTCATCCCGAACCTGGGCCCCACCCTGGGCACTGTTTTCCCTGTGGCGGTGGCATTGCTCGATGCCCCCTGGAAAGCCGCCGCCGTCATCGGCCTTTACGTGTTGATCCAGAACCTTGAAAGCTATGTGATCACCCCTTCGGTGATGCATCACCAGCTTCAACTGTTACCAGCTCTGACCCTTGCGGCTCAGGTTCTGTTCACACTGGTGTTTGGCCCCCTAGGACTTCTGATGGCTCTGCCACTCGCCGTGGTGCTTCAGGTGGTCATCCGAGATGTGCTGATCCATGACGTGCTCGATCGCTGGTCAATGAAAAGGCTCTCGCCATGACCGCTCAGTCTGCGCTGTTGACGCTCACGGCTGTGGTGCTGGGTCTTTTGCTCTGGCAGCTTCGTTGGGTGCTTCTGGTGCTGTTTGGTGCGGTGGTGCTCGCCGTGGCTCTGGATGTGCTGATCCATCAGCTGCAGAGCCGTTTCCGGCTTGATCGTCCACGGGCACTTCTGGTGGTTCTGGCGACTCTTCTGCTGGCTGGCGTCGTGATCGGTCAACTCCTCCTGCCCGAGTTGTTCACTCAGGTGCAGCAGCTAGGGCGGGATCTTCCTCAGCTGATCAACAAAGTATCGACTCTCCTCGGGCAGGACCCCCGTCTGGCCTCAATCAACCAGGCCGTGAGTCCTGGTTTGAATCCGGACAATCTTCAGTCGATTGGTCGCCAGTTGCTCGGCGTGGCGGGCGGGGCTGCCAACTCGATGGTTCAGGTGCTCCTGGCCATGTTGCTGGGCATCCTGCTGGTTCTGGATCCTGCGTCCCATCGCGGAATGGTTCTGGCGATCACCCCCCGTCCTGCACGGGACCTGATGCTTGAGCTTCTCGACGAAAGCCGCCAGGCCCTGGGCGGCTGGCTCAGCGGGATGACTCTTTCGGCGACGACCGTTTTTCTGCTGACCTGGGGCGGTCTGGCCGTCCTGCAAGCCCCACTTCCTCTGTTGAGCGGCTTGGTGTGCGGACTGCTCACCTTTGTTCCGACGATCGGCCCCACCGCAGCCACCGTGCTTCCAGTCGGACTGGCCCTTTTGCAGTCCCCCCAACTATTGATTTCCGTCCTGGTTTTCCGGCTGGTGCTGCAGAACTTTGAAGCTTTTTTGCTGACGCCGTTGTTGTTGCGCAAGACCGTCAATCTGCTGCCCACGGTTGCTTTGATGGCACAATTGAGTCTTGGCGCCTTGCTTGGACTTCCGGGCGTGCTGCTCGCTTTACCGCTGGTGGTTGTTCTGCAGGTCGTGATGCAGCGAGTTGTGGTGCAACAGGTGATGGACCGCTGGTGATCGGAAGACGTTTCAGGCCCTGACTAGCGATTCGTGAAAAGCTAGTCTCCAAGACCATTCTGCAAAATCCTCTCAACGCCAGGAAGCGTTGCATAGCGTTCGATTGTGTCCATAATGGCCACAATTTCGGCCACACACCGTGGTTCGATCTACCTGGCACGAACTGGCGCTGGAGACTCAACTGGAGACGGTTAATAACCGACTCAAAGAGGCCAAGCGGAGGGTGAGAGTGGTCATACCAAGTAAGCGTCACCGGACGCTGCACCTGCGAGCGACGCTTCCTGCCCAAAGAAATGAGGTTCAGGGCCCGCCTAAGCGGAGATACATCAAGCTTTCGGTCGGCTACACAGCGCAAGGAATCGAGGAAGCTGAGCGTTTAGCCATCGCTCTCAATCAAGACATCATTGATTGGCGAAATGGGCGTTCATTCGACTGGGACCGTTGAATGAAGCCAGAAGGAAGGCGCCGCAGCGACGAAGTGCCGAGCTTTGCAGACTGCATCCAGAAGCTAAAAGTTCAGTGGTTTGAAGAACGCCGGGAGCATCACAGACCTTAAACAGTGCGGCGCTACTGGCAAACAGACAGAGGTTCTTACTTTCGAAAACTCGATCTGCAGAGTCCTTACAACCTCGGGCACATGCGCGATGTTGTTATGGCGCACCCCCTGAATAGTTCAAGCCGCAAAAAGATGGCCTTCGCTTGCAGGGCTCTAGCAAAGCTGATGGGCGAGCCGTTTGATGTCGTTGAGGAATTTGCAGAGCTGGGGAGGGGTTATGGAAAAAAGCAGCTAAATCCCCGTGACATCCCTAGCGACCAGCAAATTCTGAGGGACATCGAACGAATCGAAGACGAGTGGAAATGGGCTTTTCGGGTGCTGTATCTATATGGACTTCGGCCGCATGAATTGTGGGGTTGTGAAGTTCTCGAAAACTCACTGCTGCGTGTAGACGATGACACGAAAACAGGACTGCGTATCGCGATGCCCAGAGCCGGGCAAAAAGAGAAAGTTCAAGAATGGAATCTTCTTGGCAATCAGCTCCCGAAATGGTTCGGGGTCGACGGAGAAGTCCTACAACAAACCATCAGTAATCAACTAACTAAGATTCGACGAAAAGCTCAAATTGACTGGTCTAATTATTCTCTGCATCACGACTGGGCCATATCCTCCATCAAGGCAGGTATAAATATCCGACTAGCAAGTCAGAGCTTGGGGCACACAGTTTCCGAGTATGAAACAACCTATCCTTACTGGATTTCTGAGCAGGAAATGCTCGACCAGATGATTCAAGTGGTTTCCTGAAATGGCGAAAGGAATCACTAACGTAACCAAGTTCGTCCGGGCAGTGTTGGCTCAGGAAATCGAGAATCCTGTGAACCAGCCGTACACAGTTGGTAAGGCTGCGGATTTGGATGCGTATCTAAGAACGTGCGGCTCAGAGATGCTCGAGGACGATTGGACTGCTCGTTACGGTATCGATGTTCCAGAAGGCTGGAAAACACCTCAAGGCAAGTTTGGTGATAAAGATCCTTCAGGTGGTGACAGTCAGGCGCACAAGGCTGCTGTGAAATATGGACGCAAGTTTATCCGCCGATATTTGGAGCGTGACGATTGCCATTTTAAACCCGTTATCAAGCCTGATGCCGATAGTGGTGATGATGACGTAATCATCATGAAACCAGCCTCAGAACGCTAGGCCATTACTGGGCGTCCCAGGCTTTTCTGAACTAGATCTAAGTCGAACAGAAGGCGGCGTCGCTGGATGCTGCTGTTGATTTGCTTGGCGCAAGCTTTGTGTAGCTCGCCGTTGTCATACATCTGCACGAGGCGGCGCGGTGAAACTCCAAGAAGTTGACCGGCAAAAGATGGCTTTACCCATCCTGATGTTTGAGTCTG
>QCUJ01000054.1 GCA_003210795.1 Synechococcus sp. AG-679-B05
ATAACTAATCACCAAAAACTAATCGCCTGCTGTTGTGCCACAAAGCACTTCGGAATGTATTGACGACTACTGAATTGACGGGTGACTGTCTTTTTGACGACTGATTTGGTCTGACAACCTTACGTCAATTGCTTCAGCCAATGCCCCCTTCCCAGCAGACGGGGATCCCGCGAATTTGGATCGTTGCAGGGCTATTCACCCTTGTGGCTCCAGCCCTGCAGGCTTGGCGGTCTTGGGTTCTTCTGGCCAGCTACGACCAGGGCATCTTCCAACAGGTGCTGTGGAACTCTCTTCATGGGCATTGGTTCGAGAGCACCCTGTCCTCGCAACTTTCGACCAACGTCGTCCATGCCGGCGAACTGCCATCGGTGGATTACGAGCGGCTTGGTCAGCACTTCATGCCAACCCTTCTTCTTTGGGCTCCGCTGCTGTGGTTGCTGGGCGGGGCAGCGCTGCCGATGGTTCAGGTGGGCCTGATCAGCTCGGCCGGACTCGTTCTGCACAAGCTGGCGCAGGGCCTACTGACGCATCGGACGGAACTGGATTGGCTACGGCTATTTCGCAGGCAATGCGCTGATCGGGCCAACCCTTGGGAACTACACCGATCTTTGCCAGCTCCCCCTGGCGGTGTTCAGCCTGATGTTGGGGCTCGTCGAACGCCGACGTTGGCTGGTCCTCGGACTTTATATTAAGAGCCTAGATGACCCATGCACCAACCAATTAACAATCTTTAAACACAAACTGAGACCAAAAGACCTTCAGGGACGGTGCAGCAGCGAAGAGATATCCACACAAAATAGTCCAGCCAATATTTTTCCATAACAAAGATTGAGCAAGAAAAAAAGAAGAAGGCAAGCAGGAGCAGGAAAACATCTAATAACTGATCAACAAGTCAAGAATTTATACAAATAAATCAGCACAAAAGCCAATCTAGCCCAAAAAAGAATCCATCAGATAAAGAGCCTTAGAGTAGAAGAGTTCCTCTGAATACCAGCCCCAGAATAGAACTCCTGGAAAGCCACCGAAACAAACATAAATCCAAAAAGCTACAAAATAAATATGCCCTTAAAAAATACTGAATTCTTTAGGGCCACTCGCACGGATAGCGATCAGATTAAGAGGCATAATACATATTTCTAATGAAAGCTGCCGATGGCGCAAACTAAAGCCCACAATCTCCGCAAAGTGATCATCGTCGCAATCACTCCAAGCCTAATTACCTACGCACTAGCCATCAAACTTAGCGCCATGGCAGGAATCAAAGGGATTCTGGTGATCAGAGACCTTGCTCAAACGTGTGATTCAGCGCTGGGCATTGGTCTGATTTCAAACTTAGGATACCTCCTCTGGATCGCAACAGCTTCGATCGCGCTGTTTACTGCATACAGCACACCAAAAAATAGCCAGCACAAATTAAAAGAGCTATTGCTTTGCGGGGGCTGGTTTTCATTCATACTCTGCATAGACGACATGTTCTTATTGCATGATAGATATATTGGCCAAACATTACTGTATGTAGTTTACGCAATATTCGCCTTCCTTATTGTTTTCAGATTCCGAGACCAGCTGATCAAAAACGGGGGAGAAATATTTATCCTTGCCGCAACTCTATTGGCTTTTTCTATATTAACCGACAAGTTCCAGCGCGATATCGTCGACATCCTGCCAGTTAAATACGAAACAACACAGATTTTTGAGGAAGGAGTGAAATTTCTGGGAATATCTTCCTGGTTGTATTTTTGGTGGACCACCTCCTCAAAATTCATAAGGAAAGCAGCAAGCCATGAAGGTCGTTAGCCATTCGCTGATCCAATAGAATTATCTGCACATCCAATGAGACAAAGAAAAATCAAAAAGGCACTTTCGCGGATTGCCAACAATCTGGATCTCAGGCCAATTTACTTCCTAATTGTTTTATATACAGTTATTCGTTGGCTACCATTTGGGATATTCGGATGGCTTCAGAACGAGGACGGGCTGATGGAGTGGGGAAGCGTGGCCCTTCTAATCCTCTCGGCCATCAACGCTTTTCGCCTACAAAAGCAATCACAGCAGAGATGGGAACGGCTTGGATGGCTGTTGTTGTTGGTTCTCTTTTGCCTCTTCATCGGTGAAGAAATCAGCTGGGGCGAGCGACTGCACGGTGCCGGCATCGACGCCATCCGATCGATCAACACGCAAGGAGAAACGAACCTGCACAACATCGCCGTCTTCCAGGGAAAAGGGCTCCTGCATCTAGGATGGGCAGGCCTCGGCCTGGTCCTCGGCCTGGCGGGATTCGTATTCCGCACCGCGCCGCTCATCCCTGCCACGCGGTTGACGCTCTATTTCACCTTGCCAGCGATCTGGTATTTGGGATTTGAATTCTGCAGGAAAGCCGGCGAATGTCTGATAACTGTCGCCAATCATCAGGAGATTTATGAACTGTTGATCATCGCTGGGCTCTACCTGCACACGCGCAGCTGGTGCCGAAAGCGTGGCATTTCAACCCGTATCTTCGGCACTGGCTGATGCTCCTGCGCCATCAAAACCTGATCTGGTGGATCGCCCTCGGCCTGATCTGGTCGCTTAGCTGTGTGCTCGACCACACCTGGCTGCAGATAGATCAACGCCTGCCCTCTTGGGATCAGGCCGAGTACCTCAGTAGCGCCATTGAGCATGGCAGGCAGCTGGGGAGGCTTAACCCTGGCCAGTGGGAGGACGTTGAGGCACTGCTTGATCTCTCCCCGAAGGTCCCTCCGCTGTCATCCATTCTCAGCGGAAGCCTGATGGCCCTCGTCGGGCAAAACCCTGATCAGGCCGGATGGATCCTGAGCCTCTGGCATGGGGTCCTGCTGCTGACCGTGGCCAGCTGGGGGCGGTGCTTAGGTGGCCGACAACTCGGCCTCCTCTCGGCGCTGTTTCTCGCCATGGCTCCTGGCATGGCAGAGCATCGCGTTGAATTCACCCTTGATCTGCCTCTGACAGGTGCCACCACGCTGGCCTTGTTCCTGCTCTATCGATGGCAGCGACCCGGTCCACAGGGCGCCCGATGGACCCAGGCGATCGTTGCGGCAGCAGCTATTACTGCATCCATTTTGATCAAGCAGAGCGCCCTGCTTGTGGTGACTCTTCCCACCTTTTGGGCCGGCCTCCAAGCCCTGAAAGAGCGCAAACGCAGTCTTCAGCTCGTTACTGGTCTCGGGATCGCCTTGGTCGCAATCCTTCCGTGGCTGCATCACAACTGGATCACCACACTGGGGGGGACCCAGCGCGCCGTGATCGCCTCCGCGGCTGAGGAGGGTGATCCTGGCTTACTGCAGCTGGAGTCGTGGATCTGGTATCCGCGACTGTTGCCCAGACAGGTGGGGGGGCTAATGCTCGGGGGTGGACTGGCCGGTTGGCTGCTGCAAACTCTCAAGCTCAGGAATCGTGATCGACACCCAGCTACCGAAGGGCTGGGCTGGCTTGCAGGCACCGCCATCTGCGTTCTGCTTGCCACGAGCCTGAGCCCCAACAAGGATGCCCGCTACATCGCGCCATTGCTGCCGCTACTGAGCCTCATCTTGGCAAGGGGCTGGCTAACTCTGCTCTCACTCGGCACACGACGATGGCAACGGGCAATAAGCGCGATATTGCTCCTAATGGCCTCCTTGCTCAGCTCAGTCGAACTGGTGAAGATCCAGTGGAGCGACATCAGGCGTGAACCTGGATCTCCAGCGGCCGATGTGATCACAAGCCTCAGGGAACGGGGTGGGAACGATCACATCACCGTTCTGATGACAGCCAGCGAACGCAATCTCAACGAACAGACCCTGAGCTACCTCGGTAACGTCAACGGTGGATCGATCGACGCCAGACGACTGGGACGTTCTAAAGGTCAGAGCGCCATCGCGCGCGAACAGGCCCAGTGGTGGATTCTGGCCACAGGGAATCAGGGCACCTCGCGCAAATCAGCACAGCAACTGAGCAAAGCGGTGCGACATGATCCCCGCTTTGAACGGGTTCAGAGCTGGCCCTGGAACAAGGGACGGGAGATTGAACTCTGGAAACGGAAGGCAACAGCGCCGGAACCGGAACGCTTCGACCAGCGGTTCATCGCTCTGGCACGCAGCATGGAGCATGGCCCTGAAGCCCTAGAGGCCATCTTTGGCATGATCGAGCCTTGGCACCTGCTCGACCCGGCATTTACCTACCAGAATCGGGTTGAGGGCTGGGCGTTGGCGTCGCTGGAATCCAGACCTGACAACCGCGACGCACTATGGAGCCTGGCTTTGATAAACGTGCTGCGCAATCGCCCAAACGAAGCAGCTGACTGGTTTGAGCGCATCCAGAAAGTCGATGGAGAAGACAGCTGGGCTCGTACTTACCGGCTCGTCGTCTTGATTGCGAACTGGCAGACCTGCAAAGCATCCTGGTCGGCCTCCGATCAGATGGAGAAACTTCAATCCGGTCAGCAGCGAGAAATCATCACGGCTCTGCGAGATCTTGCACGAACAACATGCTTTGACCCTCGAGGTCCCATCGGGCTGTTCTCCAGTCTCGAACCGGCCGTGACAACAATCATTGACTCGATCGAAGGGACATCGCGCTAGCACGGTGATGTTGATCGCGACCTGAGCAAACGGCGAAGTGACGTGAAACCATGCATCCAGAGGCCCAAGCCCATCAGTAACTCGATTGCCTCCTGATCATTGCGAATGCGATCGCCATGGCTAATCCATGAGACATCCCAGTAAAAATAAAACGCTGCCACAACGAGGAAATAAAGACTGAACCGACGCGCTGGGAAGGCTTCAATAGCAGGAAAAAATCGCCAACCAAGCCAGCCCAGAAAAACCCCTGCAGCAATAAACGAGGCGTGCAGATAGTTTTGAACACCCTCAAGATTATGCAAATTTGATTCACCTTGGGCATTTACCTCCCGAAGGAGATCAAATCCAAAACCCGTCAGCCTTTCGCCCCAGCTAATCTCCTCTCCGGCAACATAGAGACAAAAAACCGTCATCAACAACCACCACATCGCCTGCATACGACGGCGACGATTGAACGAAAGCAAAAAACACAACAAAGCCGAAAGCCCTGAACCCAGATAAGCAAAAAACTGCAACCATTCAGCCAAACCGTCTTCACCTTTACGCCAAAAGTCAAAAATACCAAAAGGCAAAAAATACACTATTCCGTACAAAACAATCAAATAGGCCAGCGGGAAAAGATCAACGCTAGGGACCAAGTCTCCCCAAGGAGTTTTAATTACACGTCGCCCAGGTTCTTCAGTAGCCACTTCCAAAAGACGCTCCAATCAATTCCATTGTATATCAGTGCAAATCGGACAATTTGCATGGCTAGCCCTGTGAGCTCCTGTATGAAGAGCATGCCTGCAGGAATAGATCTAAGCGTTGGCCCACTATTTTGAAAAGAAAATGATGGATCATTGTTGACTTTTATTTGAAGGATTTAGCCCTAAACATCTAATCTGCCTGAAGCTTGAATACTGTCAGCGCTACAATGGCAATGTCGCCTAGTTGACTGAAAAAGGGTTCTGATCGAACAACTTGACCTATGACGTCACGCTAATCCATGCTCAACAGAATTCAAAGCCTCCAACCAGAAAGTCGAATTAAATGGGTAGCACTTTTATTTGCAGGTCTTGGGATATTGGTTCTGTGGTGGAGATTAATAAGCCTTAGTGCTAGCTACGACCAGGGAATCTTTCTGCAAGTTTTGTGGAATGGTATAGGAGGCAACCCGTTTGAAAGCACACTTTCTTCCCAGCTCTCCACGAATGTAATTCATAGTGGAGAAGTTCCGTCCGTTGCCTATCAAAGGCTTAGCCAACATTTCACGCCAATTTTAATCACTTGGATCCCACTCGTTCGCCTCCTCGGGATCTGGGCACTGCCTGTCGTACAAATCAGCCTAATTACAGGTGCTGGCTTACTTCTCTTTCAACTTGCCAAACTTGACCTTAGCCCAAAACTTGCAGAAAGGATCACCGTAGCCTTTTACTGCGCCAATGCCATTGTTGCTCCAACCCTGAGCAATTTCACAGATTTATGCCAATTACCACTCCTAGTTTTTGCGCTCCTTTACGGCTTAAAAACCAATCGCACAGCCTTATGGATCATCAGCGCGCTACTGATCCCATTGATACGTGAAGATACCGGGGTCGTTCTCGCAAGCATTGGCCTATGGCTCTCAATCAAAGATCAACGACGACGCACAATCGGCCTTCTGTTTGTTATCACAGGGCTTGCATGGGTTGGCATCGTCACGAACGTGCTGATGCCGATTTTTGGAGACGACAACAGCAAACGATTCATGGTGTCCAATTTCGGGCAATTTGCACCCAACGTAGAAAGTGCCTCGAGTTTTGACATCGCCAAACAAGTTTTTGGTCAACCATTGACCCTTATCCGCGAACTGTTCAGCCCACCAGGAGATACCTTGATGTATTTCCTCGGCATGGGACTACCACTCCTGTTCGTTCCCTTAATTTCAGCTGATGCACTTTTAATGGCATCACTTCCCCTTCTAGGGCTATTGTTAGCGCGAGGGAGCAACGACCCTCTATCGATCAATATTCGATACACATTTTTAGTCGTTCCAGGACTGTTCGCCGGCACAAGCCTGTGGTGGAAGTCACGGCAAAATCTATTTAGCTCAAGAAGGCTCAGAAAAATTTGGGCCGGATTTATAGCATTATCGTTGATTTTTGCCATTGCTGGTAACCAAAATCGAAGCTTTTCCTTCCTCATTCCAGACAGCATTCATCCATGGGTTTATCAGAACCCCCTTCAGCAATGGGAGCACGGAGTCAAAGCCAGACGCGCTCTTCAATTAATCCCTGCAAATGCGTCAGTGAGCGCCAACACAAATTTAATTCCTTGGCTTGCCCAAAGACAGGTTTTGGTGCGCTTTCCGCACGGCACCGAGTATCAAGACATCAATGTGCAAATTCATTCCGTTGACTGGGTTGCGATTGACCTCAAGACACTGGCTCATTTTTCCGAGGCGTTTCCAACAGATCGGAAACGTCTGAATAAAAGTCTGAAGTGGCTTGATACAAACTCCTCAATCTATCGAGTTCAATCAATTGAAGACGGCGTTGTGGTTTTAAATCGAAATGGCAAAACTGATCAAAAACTGCAACAGGATCTAAATCGATTGATTCAAAGTTTTAAAGCTAAAACGATGCCCCCAAGCCAGAGGTGAGTCACCTTTTGGCTTGGGGGCTCTCGCCGGGTCTGCTTTGTCGCAGAACCGATTGATCTAGGAGCTAGATGCCGGAATCAGCCGGCGTTCTCCGCGATCAGCAAACCCTGAATGAAAGAACTGGAACTCATGGACACCTCCTCCTAAATGGATTGATGTTGCCGGCGATGCATGCGACAAACACTGGTCGAGCCGAAGATCGATAAGCGTTGTCACACCGCTGCAAACAGTACTAGGACATTATAAATGAGAAATGCCTTAGGTGCTAAGACACCCTTCATTTCTCGGACTCGCAATACTGTTTGTTTGGCTTCCATGGCTTGGCAACCAAACTCTGAGTTAGTGGGATGAAGGAATTGTTGCCTCAGCGACCCATGCAACGATTTCACGATCAGGACAAGACTTGCTGATTGCTATTCAGTGGTCAAACGTCTATCTCAATAAACCACCTGGGCTGCACTGGCTGATGCTCCTGCGCTAACAAAACCTGATCTGGTGGTTCGCCCTTGGCCTGATCTGGTCGCTGAGCTGTGTGCTCGAACATACATTGGTATATCTGGATCAACACCTGCCCTCTTGGGATCGGGCCGAGTACCTCAGCGCAGCGCAATTGAGCATGGCCGGCAGCTGGGGATGCTCGACCCGAGCAGGTGGGAGGGGTTGCAGGCGCTCCTAGATCTCTTACCGAAAATCCCTCCGCTGTCATCCATTCTCAGCGGAAGCCTGATGGCCATCCTCGGGCAAAACCCGGCTCAGGCCGGCAACCATCGCCAACAATGCGAACAATGCCGAAATGGCTCGGCGTAATCCCCGTCCCCGCCAATGAATGACCTGCAACAGATGTCCACAAGCTGAGCAAGAGGTTAAGCAGGACCTAGAACCATTTTCGTAAAACCGCTTGCCGCAAAGCGGCTGTCGATGCCCTCCTGCATCATCCGTCGATGACTCCAAACAAGGTCCGCCGGGCCCTGAACCTCGCCACCGCAGCACTGCTGATGGCCCACACCCTGACGCAAGTGGGCATCTACGGTTTCGGCGCCGATAAACATTGGCTTGACGTGGTGAACATGGATCGGGAGCTGAACCTGCCCACACTGTTCAGCACACTGCTGTTGCTAACGAGCGCCTTTCTGTTGAAGCGACTGAGCACAATTCCATGTCAACAAAATGCCGCTGACTGGACACTGCTAAGCCGCATCTTCGTTTTCCTAGCCCTTGACGAAGCTCTACAGATCCACGAAATCCTGATTTTTCCTGGACTTCGCCACCAGATCCATCCGGCCCTCGCTTCAACCTGGGTCATTCCCTACGGCCTTCTCGCCCTTGGACTTTTATGGCGCTTTCGTCGTTTTCTAACGGCTCTTCGTGCCAAAACTTCCGCAAGATTTCTTAGGGCAGGAAGCATTTATCTCACCGGTTCAATTGGCATGGAAATGGTGGGCAGTTTTGCTGTTCGATCGGGCTTAATTCGTCTTCATAGCTTCTGGTATGGCGCCATCACCGGAATTGAAGAATCATTAGAGATCGTTGGTTTAATTTTGTTTTTACACGCCTTAATGCAGGAATTACTAATACGGAATGGTGAACAAATATGTGTTTTACATTTGCAAAATGATGAATTGACCTGAATTTTCAGACCAAAAAAAAC
>QCUJ01000055.1 GCA_003210795.1 Synechococcus sp. AG-679-B05
CCACCGGCTTTGATCGCTGGAACCGCATCTACAGCGAAAGCGACGATGTGAACAAGGTGCAGCGCAACATCCGCATCGGTCATCAGAAGACGGTGGATGAAGTGCTGGCCTGGATCAAAGAGAGCGAGGAACTCAACGAGGCGAGCTTCTGCGATGCCGGCTGCGGCGTCGGCAGCCTCAGCCTGCCGTTGGCGGCCCTGGGGGCCGGATCAATCAGCGCCAGCGACATCTCCGAAGCGATGGCCAGCGAAGCGGACCGGCGTGCCAGAGAAGCCGGACTGGACATGAATAAGCTCCGGTTCAGCGCCTCGGATCTGGAGAGCATCCAAGGATCGTTCCACACGGTGTGCTGCCTGGATGTGTTCATTCATTACCCGCAGCAACCGGCTGAAGAGATGGTGAAACACCTCTGCAGCCTCACCGAGGAGCGGTTGATCGTGAGCTTTGCGCCTTACACCCCACTGCTGGCGTTGTTGAAAGGCATTGGCCAACTATTTCCAGGCCCCAGCAAAACAACCCGTGCCTACACCTTGAAGGAGGCCGGCATCGTAAAAGCAGCGGAAGCCTGTGGCTTCAAGTTGGTGCGCCGCAGCCTCAACAAGGCGCCTTTCTACTTTTCACGGCTGATCGAATTCCGCAAGGCATGAATGTCATCAGAAGGTGGATCGGCGCAGAGCTCTGCGCTTCTCAGTTGAGGGAGACCACTCAGTTTCCAGGCGTGTAAGCGGTACCCGCCATCTCCAGGAGTGGCATAGGCCGCGATCTCACGGTTTAGCTGGTATAGCGGATCGCCCAACAACGGTCTTCCCAACTGCGCCAGGTGAATACGAATTTGATGGGGTCGGCCTGTGGTGATCGTCACCTCCAGACGATCACCAACCGCGGTTCGCTCCAGAAGCCTCAACTCGGAATGGGCGGACAGACGTTTGCGCACGGGCTCACCCCCCATCGGTTCCGGGCCCCAGATCCATCCGAGCAACGGGTGCTGCCGCTCGACCACATCGGCATTCACCGTCAGGCTGCATCCCTGCTCCAACTCCCGGACGTGGCGAGCCCAGGCCTGATAAACCTTGCGGCAGCCTCCATCCGGACGGAACTGCCTCGAAAGCGAAGCCCGGGTCTGGGGATTCCTGGCACACACCTGCAATCCAGAGGTGTATCGCCCAAGTCGATGCACCGGCCGTGCTCCGGTCGACTCCAGCAGTGCCGTGAGCGTATGGCGCAAAAAGCCACCCCCTGGCACCACCGGCAAGCCAGACGGCTTATTGATCACCATCACGTCACCGTCGTCATGGATCGTGTCCCACTGATCGGGGATCGCCTGTTCCAGCCAGGGTGGGCGCCGCCATTGAATCTGTTCAGCGCCGGTCAGGACTACATCCGCCGCCAATGCCTGCCCGTTGCACTCCAGCTCCCCATTGGCGATCCGCTCGCGCCACAACATCGCAGGGGAATGGCGGTAGCGCCGAGCCATCCATTCGCTCAACAGGCTGCCAGATGCATCCAGAGGCACACGATCGTGATAGGTCCAGCCCTGGTTGAGAGCCGCGTCGCGCCAGCCGGTTCTCAAGTCACCAGTCGGTGCTCAAGGGCATAGCGCACCAGTTCGGTGCGGCTGGAGGTGCCCGTTTTGTTGAACAACCGACTCACGTACTTCTCCACATTGCGGATCGACGTCTCAAGTTGCCTGGCGATTTCCTTGTTCATCAAGCCTTCGGCCACCAGCTGCAACACGCTCGCTTCCCGAGGAGTGAAGCTGTGCTCCACCGGATCGGTGGAGGGCAGGGCTTCCGCCTGCGCCAGCAGCGAGCGGATTTCTGTGATCTGCTTCGCCATATGACCCATATCCGTGTCGGCAAAACGCGCCGCTTCCTGCAGCAACCGTTGCTGACGCTGGGCCACATTGCGCACCCGCGCCACCAGCTCATCCGGATCGAACGGTTTGGGGATGTAGTCATCCACCCCAGCCAGGTAGCCCTGGGTGCGGTCGGCGGTCATCCCCTTCGCGGTAAGGAAGATCACTGGCGTACCGCCGAGTCGTTCATCCGCCCGCAGCTTTTGCAGCAAGCCATAGCCATCCAGCCTTGGCATCATCACGTCGCTGATCACCACATCGGGCAGCATCTGCTGGGCCTTGGCGAATCCTTCTTCGCCATCCACCGCCGTCGTCACATCGAACCCCTCGTCTTCGAGGTAGGCCTGCACGGCTGTGCGCAGACCCGGTTCGTCATCCACCAGCAGCAGGCGCGGAGCCGGCGCCGCGGTCTCTGCCGATTCAGCGGTGTTGGAAGGGGCGTCGCTCATGGCCGGGATCGCTATGGCAGCAATGTATGAAGCCTGCTCTCAGGGGGCCAGTGCGGGTAACTGCTCCTGACGTTCGGGGATCAGGGTCGAAAAGCCCATATCCAAAGCTTTCTGGCGCAACAAACCAGGGTCGGTTCCCGTCACCTCCGGCACACAGGCCGCCCACCACACCAGGTGATCCTCCCGGTTGACATCACTCACTGCACCACCGGGATTGAGCGTGCGCACATACACCGCCGAAGCGGTGCGCTTGACCCGGACTGGCCGGGTAGGGCTGCAACGCACCGATTCGAAATAGACGTTGATGTCGTTGGGCGACTCCTCCCAAAGGCGATAGCGACGCGACTGGGGGTCGGTGGCGACCTGCTCGATGGAATAGATGCCAAGGGTCAGCTCCCCACCGGCCACGGGCCGCTGAATCAACAGCTGCAGATCCTGAGGCCGTTGGGCCTTCATATCATCCATCACGTCCTGACGACTGAAGCTTTGCCCCGGCAGGGGGGCGAACACCAGGCTCAGGCCCAGCAGGACGAACGGGACGCGCAGACCCATGCCGGAGAGCAGCGAAAGGGCCACCATGATCGCAACTGCTCCAAGCGTCAGCTGACCAACCAGCCCCTGCTTCTGGATTTCCAGGCGACCACCCCGTGCGCCCGTGAAGTGGTGGACGCCATGGCGCCGTATTGGAGCGAAGCCTGGGGCAATCCCTCCAGCCGCCAGCATCGACTGGGCCTTTATGCCTCCGCCGCAGTGAATCTGGCCCGGCGACAGCTGGCCGAAAGCCTTGACCTGGCACCGGAACGGGTGGTGTTCACCAGCGGCGCCACAGAGGCCAACAACCTGGCCCTGCTGGGCCATGCCCGCCACTGGGGACATGGCCATGTGATCAGCGTGAGCACCGAACACCACGCCGTACTGGATCCCCTGATTCAGCTGAAGCGCGAAGGCTTTGCGGTAACGCTGCTGCGGCCGGGAGCCGATGGCCTGATCGATCCGTCACAACTGCAGGAAGCGATCACCGCCGACACCCGACTGGTGAGTGTGATGGCCGCCAACAACGAGATCGGAGTGCTCCAACCCATGGAGGACATCGCGGCGATCTGCCGCCGCCAGAGCATCACCCTCCACAGCGATGCCGCCCAGGCCTTTGGACACATCCCATTTCAGCCGGATCAACTGGGGCTGGACCTGGTAAGCCTGAGTGCCCACAAGCTCTATGGCCCGAAGGGGATCGGAGCGCTGGTGGTTCGCGAGGGCATCGAGCTGGAACCCCTGCAGTGGGGTGGCGGCCAGGAGGCAGGGCTGCGCGCCGGCACGCTGCCGACGGCATTGATCGTGGGGTTTGCAAGGGCAGCCCAACTGGCCATGGCCGATCTGCCGAAGCGGCAGCAACAACAAGGGGCACTACGCGATCAGCTTTGGACTGAACTCAAGAAGCGCATCCCCGATCTTCTACGCAACGGAGCCGAGCAGCCAAGGCTGAGCCACAACCTCAACGTCACCATTCCGGGCGTCAACGGAGCACGACTGCACCGGGCCCTGCGACCCCACCTGGCCTGCAGCAGCGGTTCAGCCTGCAGCAATGGCGAACCCTCCCATGTGCTGCAGGCCCTTGGCCGCAGTCGATCCGAAGCCGAAGCATCCCTGCGGCTGAGTCTGGGGCGCGAGACCACAGCCTCCGAAGTGGATCAAGCCATTGCCGCGATCACCGACGCCGCTGCTGCCGCCAAGGCTTGAGCTCCCTAACTTCCAGGCAACAGCCTGAACGCCATGGCCACCGCCCCCTCTACAGCGGGACTGTCAGTGGGGAAAGCCCTGCAGGACGGCTGGCAGGTATTTCGGCGCTGCCCCTGGCCGTTTGCCTTTTTTACCCTCTTCGCGTTGGTGCTGTCGACAGCAGTGGATCTGATCCCTGACCTTCCGCGCATACCAAGATTGATTAGCAGCAGCCTGGTAGATCTCTGGGCGAGCGTTGGCTTGATCCGCGGTGCCTGGCTCGGGCAGGAAGGCAGATCAATCCGCTTCGGTGATCTGATTCGAGTGAACCTGCCTGCACTCTGGCGTCTGTTCAGCCGGCAGATGGCGTTAGCAGTACCACTAAGTCTCTTCAGCTCTGGCGTGCTGTTTCTCTCAGCAACGGCAGCTGATTCCAGAGCACACCTTCAATCGATCTACCTCCAACTGTTGATCGCCAACCCATCAAGTTCTGAAGCGAGCACGGCTTTAATCCCGCAGATGCAAGGCCTGGCCATCACCCTCATCAGCAACCCCACCGCGATGCTGGTGACGCTCGGCGGAATCATCGTGGTTGTGTATGTCCAGGTGAACCAGGCATTTCTTGGCTTCCTGGCTGTGGTGAAAGGTTTGGGACCAATCACCACAATCCGCGAAGGCTTCTGCATCGTGCGAAGTGATTGGTGGCAGGTGCTTGGCCTGCTGGTGCTACAGGCCCTGATCCTTCTGCTGGGTGTGATCGCCTGCGGCTTTGGATTGCTAGCAGCCATTCCCGTGGTGACTTGCAGCACAGCATCGGCGTATCTACAGCTATTCGGAGCCGAGCTTGATGCAAGCTTTTAGTAATGCTAAGTACCTGTCATTATTAAGTTTTGGTTTCATGAGACGAGCTGGGGCAATTGGCGGAGCCGCCTTAGCTGGAATAATTGGATTCATAACTTCTACATCGTCTGCACAAGGAGCAGCAACTGCAGCGAGTGGAAAGTGCTGACTCCTATTGGAACAAAGCTACAGCGATCGATGCACCATTATTGTTAAAAACAATTCGATCACTTTGCTTCCAAAATCCTCGAGAAGCATTCGAATTCTGCCGCAATTGGTTTCATATTTCTCACTAGCTGACAAGTCAACATTAAAGGTCGATGAATCACTAGTCCTCTACGAGAATATTCGCCCATAGTGGGTTGGAGGCGTTCCGGGCTGGGTCAAAAAAGCCATGTCCAGCAAACAAGATCGCCATCAGTTCGTCATCGGTTCGTCATCGGTTACCTCAACCAGGATTTCGAGCCATCAATAGCTCTCTTTGAGGGGAGCAATAGCGCCAAAGCCAGCGGTATTTTCTTGGAACTTGCCAAAGAAACAGGCCTGCGAACTGGCGAATATCGCGACATCAATAAAGCGATTGACCCTCGACTGAAGCGATCACTGGTTCAGGATGCCAATCTTCAAGCTAAACGCGTAGCTGGCCTTTGCACCTCAAGGATGTTTGATGATGCTGAGCCGATTCTCGAAAAGCTAGATACTTTCGTTTACAACCGATCCAATGAGGAGATTCTTGGTCAGTACATAGATGAGCTCAATACTTCACCGTCAACAATCAAAGAAAACCCTATCACAGTGACTGCTACCACTAACATCAAACAATATCCACAACAGAATGGTGTTGTGCAAGTGACTTATGTGATTAACAAGGAGAGCCTGAAATTTTCAAAAACAACTCGCAATTGGATATCTAATCAATTCGGAAAACCAGAAGATCTTGGTGGTATCACGATTTCCGAAGCTGGTAGTTGTCAATCCGGCAAAAAACCTGCATCGAAGCTCTAAAGCCATCTGAAGCTGCATTCATCAGTCAGCTTGTCGACGTGCCACCCGCCATTTGGCACTACGGCTGCGGGGGTTGGCTTCTTCCTCTTGCTCCGTCGCCACCACCGGCTTGCGGGTGATCCGTTGCAAGCGCTCATCGCGCAGGAAGGCGGTCTTGACGCGGCGGTCTTCCAGGGAGTGAAAACTGATGATCCCCAGCAGGCCCTCGAGCTCCAGCCAGTCGGGGGCCTGCTTCAGCAACCGATCCAGCACCCCCAGCTCATCATTCACCGCAATTCGCAGCGCCTGGAAGGTGCGGGTGGCGGGGTGAATCCGCCCGCGACGCGCTTTGGGGGGATAGCAACCAGCCACGGAATAGGCCAAGGCGGCCGTTCCGTCATAGGCGCCTCTCTCCTTGAGGTCGGCTTTGATCCGCCGGGCGATGCGACGGGAGAGTCGCTCCTCCCCATAGCCATAGATCAAATCCGCCAGCTCGTTCTCCTCCAAGCGGTCGATCAGTTCGGCCGCGGTCTCCCCCTCACCGCCGGCATTCATCCGCATGTCCAAGGGACCATCGAGGCGGAAACTGAAGCCCCGCTCCGCCACGTCCAACTGGGGGCTGCTCACCCCCAGATCAGCCAGCACCATCACGGCGGGCTCGGGCGGTACGTAGTCGGCAAAGTTGGTGGCCACGATCGAGACTCGCTCGCCGAAGGGCGCCAAACGCTCAGCTGCTGCGGCACGGGCCGTGGGGTCCTGATCCAGTCCAATCAAACGAAGGCCTGGATGTCGCTCCAACAAAAGAGCGCTGTGCCCACCGCCACCAAGAGTCCCATCGATTAGAACGCCCTCCTTACGGGGCAGTTGCTCAGCGGCCTCCAGCACCGCATCGGCCAGCACGGGCACATGGCTGAAGGGAGGCACAAGGCACAGACGAAGACTCCTTAAGATCTACACATCGATCGGACCACCGCTCCCATGACGCAGCTGGAAACGCGCACGGAGCCCATGGTGGTGAACTTCGGGCCCCATCACCCCTCGATGCACGGGGTGTTGCGGCTTGTGGTCACCCTGGACGGTGAAGATGTGGTGGATTGCGAACCGGTGATCGGCTATCTCCACCGAGGCATGGAGAAGATCGCCGAGAACCGCACGAACGTGATGTACGTGCCCTACGTGAGTCGCATGGATTACGCGGCGGGAATGTTCTACGAGGCGATTGTGGTGAATGCACCGGAGAGGCTGGCTGATATTCCAGTGCCCAAACGGGCCAGCTACATCCGGGTCCTGATGCTGGAGCTGAACCGCATTGCCAATCACCTGCTCTGGCTTGGCCCCTTCCTGGCAGACGTGGGCGCTCAGACGCCGTTCTTCTACATCTTCCGTGAGCGGGAGTTGATCTATGACCTGTGGGAAGCCGCAACCGGTCAGCGACTGATCAACAACAACTACTTCCGCATCGGTGGTGTGGCAGCCGATCTGCCCTGGGGCTGGCTTGAGAAGTGCCGCGATTTCTGCGATTGGTTTGGCCCAAAAATTGATGAATACGAAAAACTGATCACCAACAATCCGATCTTCCGGCGCCGGATCGAGGGCCTCGGGACGATCGAACGGCAGGATGCGATCAACTGGAGCCTGTCCGGCCCGATGCTGCGTGCATCCGGAGTGCCGTGGGATCTGCGCAGGGTTGATCACTACGAGTGCTACGACGACTTCGACTGGCAGGTGGCCTGGGAGAAAGAGGGTGACTGCTACGCCCGTTACAGAGTGCGCATCGAAGAAATGCGGCAGTCGCTGAAGATCCTGCGTCAGGCCTGCGACATGATCCCCGGTGGCCCCACCGAAAACCTGGAAGCCAAGCGAATCCATGAGGGCAAGGGCAGCGACGCAGCTGGTTTTGACTTCCAGTACGTGGCCAAGAAGGTGGCTCCCACCTTCAAGATCCCCAATGGAGAGCTATACACCCGCCTGGAATCAGGCAAAGGAGAGATCGGTGTCTTCATTCAGGGCAACAACGATGTCACCCCCTGGCGCTTCAAGATCCGCGCTGCAGACAGCAACAATCTTCAGATCCTTCCCCACATCCTGAAAGGACACAAGGTGGCCGACATCATGGCCATTCTCGGTTCCATCGACGTGATCATGGGATCGGTTGACCGCTGACCTTCTGAATCGCTTACTGCTCCGGCTGCGTCAGCAGAGAGATCTCGTCTCAGCCAACCTAAACGCTTATTTCTGGCCGGTAGCTGCGCCTAATTCACAGCTATTGAGATGGGTTTGAAGGCAGGCTGGGCTTTCCGGCCTCGTCCTGACGTCTCGAATTCCAGCAACCGTGCCCTCCCCCGACCACTGGCTCCAACTCGAGCGTCGCGTGCGCTTCGGCGACACCGATGCCGCCGGCGTGATGCATTTCCATCAGTTGTTGCGCTGGTGCCACGAAGCCTGGGAAGACAGCCTCGAAAGTTACGGCATCGCCGCCGGAAGCATCTTTCCTGGGAGCCGCGGCCAGGACCATTGGCCGGATACTGCACTCCCTGTGGTTCATTGCCAAGCCGACTTCCTGCGCCCGGTTCATGGTGGTGATCGTCTGCAGGTGCATCTGAAGCCAAAACGGCTCGACCCCAGATGCTTCGAGGTGCAGACGCGGTTCCAGCTAGATGGTGTTGATGTGGCCAACGGTCTGATCCGCCATCTCGCGATCAACACCGCAACACGCCAGAAATGTTCGCTCCCGAAGGCCATTGACCTCTGGCTCGA
>QCUJ01000056.1 GCA_003210795.1 Synechococcus sp. AG-679-B05
CCAGGGGTATTTGGTATGCGTCGTAGCGAGGTCGAGAAGCCGGTGATGTTGACGGCCGGGCAACTGCCTGGGATTCATCTTGATGGAATTAATATCAGTCTAGATAAGAAGTTGTTGGTAAATTCCCTTGGTGGCCGTGTGGATGTTGTTAGCAGTCGTGTGGACGTGGGGACAGAGGAGATTAGTGGTCGAATTACGTTGATAGGTGACGAAATTAACGTTGACGATGAGTCTGAGTTGATTGCAAGTAAAACGAAAAGTGCTCGATTGATCGAAGTGGTACGCAGTTGGAAAAGTAGGGATGCAAGTGGTGAGGAGAAGCGTCTCAGCCGGGATGTTTTTGACAGCGAGATCGCAGAAGTGGGTGGTGAGGGTGGAGACGAGAGCGGGGATGAAGAGGCCGAAGAAGATGAAGATGAAGGCAGTGGTAATTCTGAGGAAGGAGAAGAGGCTGATGCCCCTGCCGGTAGTGGTCCTGATGTAGGTGCTGTCGGCCCAGATGCCGACGCTCCAGGCTCTGAAGAGGGTCCCGGTTTTGAGGCAGGTCCAGGTTTTGAGGCAGGTCCAGGCTTTAACCCTGGCCCAGGTTTTGAGGGAGGCCCAGGTTTTGAGGGAGGCCCAGGTTTTGAGGGAGGCCCAGGTTTTGAGGCAGGCCCGGGCATTGACCCAGGCCCGGGCATTGACCCAGGTCCAGGCTTTGAGGCAGGTCCAGGTTTTGAGGCAGGTCCAGGGTTTGAAAATGGTCTTCCTGTTTCTGAGAACGAAGAAGAGTTGGTGGATTCAATTTTGCTAGCTCAATCCTCCGCTGCGAATCCCGCGCCGACCGTATATATGCCTCTCGCTCCAGGCTTGGAGGGAGGCCCAGGTTTTGATCCGGGCCCAGGTTTTGAGGCAGGCCCGGGCTTTGACCCAGGCCCGGGCTTTGACCCAGGTCCAGGCTTTGAAGAAGGTCCAGGTTTTGAGGCAGGTCCAGGTTTTGAAGAAGGTCCTGGTTTTGAGGCAGGTCCAGGCTTTGAAGAGGGTCTAGGTGATGGTTTTCGCGCTGACAGGGGTGGCAATACGGCAATCAGTGCAAGTGGCGAAGTGGTCCGTACGGATCCAGAGAGCAGGGTCAATGTGGGACAAGCAAACTTTGCTGCACTGACGCCCCCTAGGCTGAGTGGTGATGGATATCAGGTGAATTTGTCGCTGGAATCGTCGTTCCAGATGGCGGATTATGGGCCTCCGTCGATGGGAGCTGGACCTGAAGCCTCGGTCGGTGTGATGGCATCCAGCGCAGTGGCAGGCCCAGGTTTTGATCCAGGTCCAGGTTTTGAGGCAGGTCCAGGCTTTGAGGCAGGCCCAGGTTTTGAGGCAGTTCCAGGCTTTGATCCAGGCCCAGGCTTTGATGCAGGCCCAGGCTTTGAGGCCGGTCCAGGCTTGGAGGCCGGTAGACCGAATGCAACTGTTTCAAAGGCTGGTGGAGGCAGCGGAGTGCTGACAAAAGCCGGTCTAAATGAAGGTGGACCGACTGCCGTTGGTTCACAGGCTGGTGGGGCGAGCGCTGCGGTGAGTGAGAGCGTTGCTAGCGAAAGTGTTGTCAGTGAGGCCTCGATTACGAGTGATGGTGAGGATGGGAGCGCTGCAACAGCTGTTGTTGGTGATGAGCCTGCGAGAGGTGGTGGCAGTGGAGTAAAGGAAAACGGCAGGGGAGATGTTGCTGCCAGAGAGACAGCCGATGCTGGTGCGGAGGCTGCGAGCGCTGATGAAAGTGGAGGAGAAGAGAGCGGCAGTGAAGATGCTGCTACCAGCGACAGAGCAGAACCTAGTCAGGAGTCAGAGGCTGGAGCTACTAGTGAGTCAGCCGAGGGTGGAGAAGAAGCGAGGGGAGATTCTGAGGAACCAGACGGTAGTGATGGCGACGTTGCTAGAGATGACGCGGGTGGTAAGAGCAGGACTAGCGAGAAACCTAAGAGCGCTTCAGCGGCGGTTGCAATACAGCGCGTTAATGCTCGGCGTGCGAGCGAGAATCTTTCATCTGGGGATGCGAAAGCCACGTCCCAAGCATTGCAAGGTTTGAATCTTAGTGATTTGAGAAGTCGTAGCACTCCAACCCCGGCGGCAATCGCGAACTCACTGCAACAGGTACAGCAAAGGATTGTGTCGGGAGCTCCGCCGCGTTGATATGGAGTCTTTTGGTTTTTTTTGAGAGAACTTCTTTAACCTGATTAGGAATGTTGCTCTCCAATTAGTCGATGCAGTGCAATACCAGTGCGATCAGCATGCTGTTTATGAGATCAGCTTTGGCCCTGCTCTTTGGTTTGGGACAAGCTCTACCGATTCGGGCTCAGAACAATGCAGCCTTGCCAGAAATTGCGAATAATCCCTCGCCCCCTAAGTTCAAGCGAGAGGGTTACAACCCCGCTGTTCTGCATCTGCAGTTCACACAACTGCCGGAGGGGAGAAATACAGCATCAGGCGGTGATGCTTTCTTAGATATTACGCTTATCCCCTCTTCTGGCACGTTGGAGGGCGTGCGTGTTGAGCTGGCGACAGCTGATTTTCGCAATCAGCTGAGGAACCTGTATGTGCAACTCTCGCGGCAAGATTCTCTCAAAGTTGATGATCCAGAGTCGCCTTCCAGGCAGCTTTATGCGCTGTTATTTGAATCATTAACGCCGATTCTGAATCGGGAGAAGGTCACAACATTATTGATTGCTGCCGACCGTGGGTTGCAGGCGGTCCCATTTGCAGCACTTAGTGATGGGCAGCGTTATTTTGGAGATCGTTATGCCTTTTCTATTACGCCGTCTCTAGCTCTAACTGATCTCGGTACCTCTGCTGATCCAGGTCAACGGCGTTTGGCGTTAGGTGCCTCTGAATTCAAGGGGTTGGCAGCGCTTCCATTAGTGCCACAGGAGCTGGACCGGATCGGTCCTGCTGCCAACAAGGATCTGTTCCTGAATGAGGAGTTCACTCCTGATCGTTTTCTTGAGAAAGCGGGTGAACCGACTTACAACCAACTCCATGTCGCCACCCATGCTGAATTCAAACCGGGTGGCCCAGATGCATCTCAATTGCACTCTGGAATAGGTCCGATTTCCATGGGCCAGCTAGCCAAGCTGCGTAAAGAACGGCAGGGCGTTCCGTTGGACCTTGTTGTCTTCAGTGCATGCCGGACCGCACTTGGCGATGCGAACGCGGAACTAGGTTTCAGTGGCCTTGCGCTGCAAGCAGGAGCGCGTAGTGCGGTAGGAACACTCTGGTATGTCGACGATGTTGTGACGTCGGCTTATTTCGTGCAGATGTATATCTTCTTGGATCAGGGTATTCCAAAGGCTGAGGCGATGCAATTGACTCGTCAGGCTTTTGTTCGCAATCTCGTCAGGCTGGAAGGCGACCAGGTGCTGGGAGTTAATAATCAGCCGCTGTTATTGAACCTCACGCCATCGCAGCAACGACGACTCAGTGCTGGAGTGGATAACCCTTTCTTTTGGGCCGGCATCGAGTTAATGGGATCCCCTTGGTAACAAGAATTTCGAGATTTAGATGGTTGTCTTGAATCGATCCCAACGGAAGAGCCCGAATAAGTGCTTCTCTTGTTGGGAGATCGTCTGATTTGTTGTGCTTAGGGCAGCACTGATTAGTTGAGATGTGATCGCTGCCAACAGCACCCCATTGCGGTGGTGGCCTGTGGCAAGCCATAGGCCTGGTATTGGTCCTTCACCGAGGAGAGGGCCTTCATCGGGCGTACAGGGCCGGAAACCCCACCAACGTTCCATTGGAGGCCATTGACTCGCTGCTGGGAGGAGTGAAGCGATGCCAGCTTGGAGTTGGCTCTGTCCATCAGGGGTGAGGCCATCACGAAACCCCGCGTTACGTTCACTGGTCGCGCCAACGACCACCAAGCCGTCTTCCCTCGGCACGAGATAAGTCCCTGGGCCAAAGATCACACGTTTGAGAGCGTCACGAGGTCCCTGTAGCGAAAGCATTTGCCCCTTGACCGGAGTCACTGGAAGTTGAGGGACAAGCTGTTGGCTCCAGGCGCCACTGCAAAGCACGGCTTGATGGCAGGGCAAATCTTGAATGACCCCCTCCGCGGTTTGCACCATGACGCCCTTGAGGTGGCCAACAGAATCTTTGAGCAGATCTTGTACTTCTGAACCCTCCAGAAACTGAACCCCAAGGGAAACGCAGGCCCGTTCGAGGGCTCGCATCAACCTTCTGCGGTTGTCGATCTGTCCATCCTGTTCAAACAGCAGTCCAGCCGTCCAGGTTGGAGCAAGACCATCCACCTCTCTGGCCAGCTGATCGGCATCCAGATATTGTCCGAGAGATGCCGTTGGGTAGGCATCACGTTCCTTGACAGTTCTAAAGGGCACCACAATCCCACTGGTGCGCAGCCCACAGCTCAGGCCACTGTCTGCTTCGATTTGTCCCACCCAGCGGGGGATCAGGCTGAGGCTTTGGCGGCCGAGGGCAAGCAGCGGGCCGCTGAGGCCTTCTGCGTGGGGGGCGAGCATCCCTGCAGCAACGAATCCGGCGGCTTCGCTGCGGCGTCTACTGATCACGTGAACATCGCAGCCACGACGGGCGAGTTGATGGGCGATCGATAGGCCCATCAACCCTCCTCCGAGCACCAGCACTGTTGGTGTGTGGCCTGCCTCGGTCATGGCGGGACGGGATGGTCCAGGGTCGTGTACGCGACAGCCAATGTTTTGGCTATGCATTCACTCTGGCCATGCTGTCAGCTTTTTGAACTTGATTCCATAGGATCCGGGCATCTGGTTCGAACCCGGGACGCATGGCCGACGCAGCAACACAACTGGCATGGGAAGCCGTGATTGGTCTGGAAACACACGTTCAGCTGGGAACCGACAGCAAAATTTTCACAGCCGCTTCAACAGCCTTCGGCGACGACCCCAACACGCACATCGATCCAGTGGTTTGCGGCTTGCCTGGCACTCTGCCTGTGCTGAATCAGAAGGTTCTGGAGTATGCGGTCAAGGCGGCGATGGCCCTCAACCTCAACATCGCCGAGCACAGCAAGTTCGATCGCAAACAATATTTTTATCCCGACCTGCCCAAGAACTATCAGATCTCCCAGTACGACGAGCCAATCGCCGAAGAGGGTTGGATTGAAGTTGAAGTCGCTGAGAAGGGGAAGGACACCTATCTGAAAAATATCGGAATTGAACGTCTCCATATGGAGGAGGACGCAGGGAAGCTCGTCCATGCCGGTAGTGACCGTCTAGCGGGATCCACCCATTCCCTTGTCGACTACAACCGGGCTGGGGTGGCTTTAGCGGAGATCGTCAGCAAGCCGGATTTACGCACCGGTCGTGAGGCAGCGGAGTACGCCTCAGAAATTCGCCGGATTATGCGTTACCTGGGCGTTAGCGACGGCAACATGCAGGAGGGCTCCCTGCGTTGTGACGTCAACATCTCCGTTCGCCGCGGGCCGGATGCGCCCTTCGGCACCAAGGTCGAGATCAAGAATATGAATTCGTTCTCAGCCATTCAGAAGGCTTGTGACTACGAGATCAAGCGTCAGGTGAAGGCGATTGAAGCCGGCGAGACGATCGTTCAGGAAACCCGTTTATGGGATGAAAGCAAGCAGCTCACCAAGAGCATGCGCAGCAAGGAAGGTGCCAGTGACTACCGGTACTTCCCCGATCCCGACCTTGGTCCGATCGAGGTCAGTGCCGATCAGCGGGAGTCCTGGCGCTCGGAACTGCCGGAGCTGCCGGCTGCCAAGCGACACCGCTATGCGGATGATCTGGGGTTGTCTCAATACGACGCCCGTGTGCTTACCGATGAGCGGCCGATGGCGGATTACTTCGAGGCGGTGGTGGTTGCCGGTGCAGACGCCAAGCTTTCCGCGAACTGGATCACCGGAGATATTGCCGCCTATGTAAATAGCAACAGACTCAGCTATGCCGAGCTGCCCTTTCGTCCGGAGCAACTGGCGGAGATGGTTCAGCTGATCGATGGCGGAAAAATCAGCGGCAAGATCGCCAAGGACATCCTTCCGGATCTGCTCGAAAAGGGCGGATCTCCCAAGGCGGTCGTTGACGAGCGTGGTCTCGGAATGATCAGCGATCCGGCCGCGATTGAGGCGATCATTGACGAACTGCTATCGGCGCATCCCGATGAAGTCGAGGCTTTCCGCGGCGGCAAGACGAAGCTGCAGGGCTTCTTTGTTGGACAGTTGATGAAGAAGACCGGTGGGAAGGCCGATCCGAAGCTGGCCAACCAGATTCTCAGCAAGAAACTCAAGGGGTGATGGACCATGCCGCAGCCATTCCGGCCTCGTGGACAGGTTGGCTGCGGTGCAACCGTGATCGGGGTTGTAACCGCAATGATCTGATCGATCGTGCTCTGGCTCAGGGCTACAAGCGGGCTGCTATCGAAGCCGTGCTCGATGAGGTGCTTCATCAACCACCTGTGAATTGGCTCAGCTGGTTTGAGGCGCCGCTCACCCGCGCCGACCATCAACCCCGGGCCTGGCGATTGGACACGCCTCTGGCTCAGGTTTATGAGCTGCCGGGATTGCTTGGACGCGATGAGTGTGAGGAGGTGATTGCGGCGATCAACGAGTCGTTGCAGCCTTCCACTGTGACCCGCGGCAGCAGCGATTACCGCACCAGCCGGACCTGTCACCTGCGCCAGAACCGTCCTGAGCTGGCCGAACGCTTGGATCAACGCTTCGCTGCGTTGCTCGGTGTGGATCCCGGATTGTCTGAGCCGATCCAGGGCCAGCGTTATGACCCTGGCGAGTACTTCAAGGAACACACCGATTGGTTTGCGCCAGGAACCAAGGAATTTGAGAAGAACACAGCAGAAGGAGGCCAGCGCACTTGGACCGTGATGATCTACCTGAATGCAGTTGAGCGAGGAGGGGAGACCTGTTTTAAGCGTCTGGGTCGATGCTTCACCCCGCTGCCCGGGCTGGCCTTGGCCTGGAACAACCTTCAGGCTGATGGCAGCCCAAATCCCTTCACCCTGCATGAGGCCATGCCGGTGGAAGAGGGCAGTAAATGGGTGATCACGAAGTGGTTCCGAGAGAAGGCGGGGCGTAACGGTTGACTTGATCGATTAGCGCATCGGTCGTGCCACGGTTGTTGATCACAACGTCCGCGAGGGGCCGTTTTCGCTCCAATGGCCACTGGGCATCAAGCCTGGCCTGAGCCTCTATTTCGCTGAGGCCATTGCGACGCTGCAGGCGATTGAGCTGTTGTTGTGGTTCGCAGTCCACCATCCAAACCTCGCTGCAGAGTGTTTCGAGCCCCGCCTCGAACAGCAGTGGAACCATCAGCACTACCACTGGTGCGTTTTGAAGGCGTTGCAATTCCTGTTGGAAGCGTTGGCGCACTAACGGGTGCACGAGCTGCTCGAGCCATTCGCGTTCGATGGGATTGTTGAACACGATCTGTCCAAGTTCGGCGCGGTTCAGGCTGGAAGCATCACCAACAACTGCGCCATAACGCGCGACAACAGCGCATGCCGATGCGCTATTGGGCTTCAGCGCATCTCGGGCATAGCGATCTGCATCGAGCACCGGCCAGCCACGCTTTTCAAGCAGGCGCCCCACCGTGCTTTTGCCGCTGGCGATGCCGCCGGTCAGGCCGATGCGTCGCTGCATGTGCCGGAGGAGGATGGAAACAGTCTCTCCTGGCGGCGCTATGCACTCCTCCTGGAAGCCGGTGTCCGGCGGCGTCACTGCGCCGCAAGGATTCAGGGCTGCGGGTCTGGCCGTTGGCCTGAAGCCCTCAGGGAAGCCGGATCTGGCTTTACTTCTGGCCCCGGAGGGAGCGGTCTGTGGCGGTGCCTTCACAACCTCCGTGGTGCGTGCTGCATGCGTGAATCTCTGTTCGGAGCGGTTGGAGTCCAGCGGTGGGCGAGTACGTGCGGCCTTGATAAATTCCGGTCAGGCCAATGCCTGCACTGGAGATCGTGGTCTGATTGATAGTCAGCGGGCCACGGCAGCCTTGGCCGACCGATTGGGACTCGATGTTGAGGAGGTTCTGATCTGCTCCACTGGGGTGATTGGTGTTCCGATTCCGATGCCGACGCTGTTGGCGGGGTTGGATCCCCTCATCATTGCTCTGGTCGAGCACGGTGGGGAGGCAGCGGCCCAGGCCATTCTCACCACGGATTTGGTTGAGAAGCAGGTGGCTCTGGAGGCCGATCTCAA
>QCUJ01000057.1 GCA_003210795.1 Synechococcus sp. AG-679-B05
GGTGTAAGGGGGATGTTCAAAAAGTCGCTATTCAGTCCGCCAAGCAGCTTCTGAAAACACGCGAGGCCACGGATTGGATCGTTGACCAGTTCATCCCTCGTGGTCGTCTGACCTTGCTTGCTGGTGCCTCTGGATCAGGAAAAAGCTCACTTCTCTATGGGTTGGCGGAAGCCGTCTCCAATGGCTCTGACTTCATGGGTCAGCTCACGAGCAAAAGGGGAAAGGTCTGTTTCATCCAGTCCGACGAAAGTCCCCAGAACGCATCCGACAAGCTCAAGGTCATGGGCGCCCTTGGGGAGTTTCACCTCGTCACCGACTGGAGCTTCTTTGACGAGGACAAGCTCAATGCTCTCCAGAAGCAACAGTGCTACGACCTGATCGTCTTGGACAGCCTCACGACACTATTTGGTGCGGGCAGACCAGATGGCCCGAGCATGAATGATGCGGAGTTCAGATTTGATCTCTACCCACTGAACCAATGGGCGTCTAAAAACCGCGTTGCCTTGGTGATGAGCGCCCATCTCAGGAAACAAAGCAAGGACTCAACGACCAAGGCCATCACCATTGATTCCGTCTTTGGCGCAGCCAGTCAGGTCTGGGCCGCCAGTGATGTTTGGGGGATCTGGAGGCTTGATCAGCAACAGCCAGACCAGAACATTCAGATGCGGTTGCAGTGCGTGAAAGGACGCACCTGTGAGCACGGCACGGCATGAAACGTTGAGGGGAGCGACGATGACTACTCGTTCCTTCTGAAGGGGGTCGCGAATGAAGCGGACTTGACCCCAAAGCGACGAAGCCTGCTCGCGGAACAAGCGCTGAAGTTGATGGCAGGGAGTGGCCGCCTCTGGACGGTTCAGGACATCCAGCGAGAGCTGAACTGCGCCGAGAGACACTCCTATCGGGTTCTGAAGGGCTTGTACGTAGAGGACAAGATCACCAGAGAGAGTCTTGCCTCTACTGGTGGTCGCCCGAGATATGCATACGCAGAGAAGACTTTTTGTACTTTCCCCCCAACACCCCCCCTCTCGGAAACAACAGCGCTGCCTAATTATTTTCTGTCAGAATCAATCGTATGGCTAAGAAATCTAATAATGCAGAAATTGATCGGCGGATTCATGCCGTCGTCAAACTGTTATCGTCGGCGAAAACAAACAGCTAAATCCTGCGATTCTGCGCGCAGGAATGGGGGGTGCAGAAGCGACAAGCCGAGACATACCTGCAACGTGCAAGAGAGATCATTAAGGCTGATTAATCAGTCGAACGCTCAGACTTCCTCGGGACGCGCCTAGCCCTGCTTGACAAGATTATTCAGGCCAGCATCGACTCCAAGCAGCATTCCAATGCGGTGGGAGCTTTGAAGCTGCAGGCGCAGCTGACCAGGCTGCTTGAGGGCAGTTAAGCAAGAAAAAAACCTTGCCATTGCTGACGGTAATCACAATCCGTCAGCCAAAACAACCAGCCGGTAATACTCCGGTTCTATGTTCACTTGAAGGTCGAACGAATCGACCACTACCTTCAGAGAATAAGGAGAGTTCACTATTGACAGTAATTATGTCTATGATGCGCATGAAAGAGATTTCCGTATGTCTAAAAAGCTAAAAACGCTCAGTAAAATATTCGACAGGAGCAAGAAGGTATTCGGAGTCCACGTATTCAGCACTTCAGATGTCGACGACAGTAAGTTTGATCATGCAGTAAATGTTCTAAAGGACTACTTGGACAACGACGGTGATGGCAAAGCTGATTCAAAAAAGCTAGTCAAAAGCCTCAAGCGACAAAAAGCTGCAATGACAATCTTTTACGACGAGGAGGAAGTTGATGAATTTATAGACAAGCATGAAAGAAAGATTCGGAAGTCAGGAGCAAATCTCCAGGATTTATATGATTTTGAGATTATTACCGCTGCAGACACATCGGGAAGATTTGATGCTTCACTTGAAGAAGTTTTACATCTGATTACTGACTATGGATATTCAAAAATTTATCCAAAACAATTTGGCCTTCAAAAGGATTCGTTGATTGGACAACTGATGAATGATGCAAGAGGAGGGTATTTCAAAAAAGTACCGAAGCAATATCCTGATGAGGCGTACTACACATATTACGATAAATCTTGCAACTATAAATGTCAGGTTACGGAGTATTTTTACTGGGGCATGACTTCAGTTCTTGGTGGCCAGCAAGCAAAAGGTCGTCTTGAGGAAATTCAAGATGAGTGGAGACTTAATACTCCAGCGAAGGTGGCTGAACGTGACCCCGGACTCTTTGATCTTTTAACAAATGATCAATTTGACTTACCTACAGTCCTCCCCGATGGTTTAGCTTGATTAATCATTCGAAGTCAAGCGAGATATTACAATTACCTCGTAATTATTTACGAGAATATTGCCAAAGAGAGTCTTTTGGAAGCCTTCTATTCAACCTTTCTCCAAGACATAGCAAATAGAGATAGTAGATACACCTCTTGCAAGCGCACCAAGCAAAGAGTTTATAAGTAGAAATACAAAGCGTTTACAAAATCAACCAGGAGTTGGTACAAGATAAGGATAATTCGTCCTTTGGCTATCTTGTCTTTAGGCGGTACTTACGAAATATCCGACTCACTTCGTTCGACCTGGACATTAATAAAGGGGAAGGTTGTCTTCCCAAAAATATACGCCGTGTTTAGCGACGCTCAGAAGGTCTAGGCCACTCTTCTTTTCCCCATGTATAAATGAGGGATAAAGCTAAAACCAGTGAGTGAAAAGCTTCTCAGAGGATATAGCTTTAGCTTGAATTCTTTGAAGTAGCAGAAGCAGTAGCTGAAAAATGGACATCGCATGTCTTACGGCATCAATCACACCAGGATGAACCACATGACAAATCCTATGCTTACTACCTGTAGATTACGACAAAAATCCTTCAGCCTGAATAAAACTCATTGACAAGAAGTAAATCAATGGCATAAATTACATTTGCCTTTCCCATGTGTAGGGTTTCCGCGATAGCCTTATGGGAACAGCTTGTTGTGCCACCACAGTCTCTACGTTCCTTCCATTTCCTGTAAATTCTTCTGTCATATCGTAGATCCTGATATGCAGATTGGTGCATCAAACTATAAATGGAAACTGCTGCATAGCCCAGCTTTACTATTTCGATAATTGGAGGTACGGTGTCTTTAAGAATAACTGTCATTTAGATAATGATTACTTGTGTTCTATTTGGAACACATTGTTTAGTTGACTTCTGCCATTAACATTGTGAACATTTAGGCCAGCCCGTCCACATCTGATGGTTCCCCCTTTTTCGTTGTTCGATCAGGCGGAAGATCGCTTTGGTGATCTGGCTTGGGGCCAGGTACTTGTCACCCCCTTTGAGCTAGGGGCTTGGGCGTTGCTGGAGCCGATGGGAGAACAAAACCATGCGCCCCAGTTATGTTGGATCCGTCCCAACCTGTTGGGTTGTGTCTGGATGGCAGGCAGCGGAGAAGGTACCGCTGAGATGTCGGTGTTTCTGTCTCTTTTGGGGGCTGAAGACAGACGTTGGTCAGAACCGCAGCGGATTTCCCGAGATCAGGAGCGGTCAGAACAGAACCCCTTGCTGTTCGTCTCTGACAGTTGTTTGCATCTGATTCATTCCGCCCAATTGGTTCGCGATCCAGAGGATCGCTCTGCTGTCGACGCAACTAGCAGCTTTTCCATGCAGTGGACAGCCGTCCTAAGGCATCAGCGGCTGGCGCTAGACGGCCTTGATCCTTCCGATCGTGAGACCTGGTCGGCCGAGGCATGGTCGACTCCCGTTGACCTGATTGACGGTCCCGCCTTTTGTCGACATCCCCCCTATCCCTTGGAGAACGGCCACTGGTTGTTGCCGATCTACCGCAGCCTGGAAGCAGGCGGGTCCTTTGGTCATGACTACAGCGAAATGGTGCGTTTGGATCCTTCAGGTCAGTCTCTGGACCAGCCGGTTGGCATTCCAGAAAGCACTGGCAGGGTGCATGGCTCCATTGTCGCCTCGCTCCATGGCGAGCAGCTGCTCCAGTTTTTTCGCAGTCGCCTCGCGGATCAGATCTACCGAAGTGTGAGTTCAGATGAAGGTCACACCTGGTCGGCTCCAGAGCCCACCCAGCTGCCCAACAACAACAGCTCCATCCAGGCCTGTCGGTTGGCGAGTGGGAGATTGGCGATGATTTTCAATCGCTTTGGCTTTCAACCGGATCCGGACGCGTCGGAGGAGCAGTTGGAGTGGGGGGAGGCTCGTTGGCCGAGAACCCGATGGCCCTTGTCGATCGCCATCAGCGATGACGATGGTCTTCATTGGCCATGGATCCGCGACATTGATACGGGTTTCGGCTTCTGTGGGCCGATGAATTGGGACCTCAATGGGCAGCTGGCCTACCCAACCCTGATTGAGGGGCAGCCCGGTGAGCTGCATGTGGCTTATTCCTGGGCGGGGCGCCAAGCCATTCGCCACGTCACGATGCGTGAACAGGAGGTGATCGGGTACGACCCTGATGCCTCGGCTTTTGGATTTACTGATTCCAGCTCATCGAACTAGCTGGAATGGTTGCACTTGCCGCCGGAACTGCAGTCGAGGCAGACCTAGCGGTTATGCAATCGCGCATAGAAAGCTGAGGGATTCTCCACCAATTTTTTTTGCCTGGGTTAGTTGGTATTTGTTGCTTGTCAGAAAACTTGCTAAACACATCCTACTAATTATCAATATTTACGAGATCACCGCCCTCGCAGTAATGAACTGCTTTGGCGCCTGGAAAAGCAGAATTATCTTCTTCCAATTTAAGTGTCACTTTATCCACGCAATTATCAAATTCAATACTCTCTAAGATTCCATAGACACTCTCAACGCCGGAAAGTATCAGGAAGACAGCAACCTTCACTGCTAACGCGGTTTTTATAAAATCAGAGACATATCCTTTGGATAAATCAAAACCAAACATAAACCTAAATAGTTAGCCTCACCCACTATATACATAGTAGAGGTTTAAAAAATTAAAACAATCTTCAGCATGGTTAGTTGCCTTGTGTCCCCTTCCACTGTCCACCCCGGCGCATTCGAAACGTTCAAACGGTGGACTGCTGGTGACGATCAGAACGAAAGGGTATAAGAGAGAAAATATTTAGAGAATGTCACCAGCGATAGCGATGAAGGCGCTATGAAAGTTGCAAGATAAAGCTTTAAAGCGATTGCTTGCTTCGCTTTAGGACGACTCAGCGCACTGTAAATATTGAGTTAATCACAACCAGTCCAGTAACAACAGAAAGCGATCCTCCAAAAATCAGAAATGCTAACCAATATGCAACAGCGTCACGATCTTGCTTCCCATAAAGAAGTTCTGGAATTGTCATGATGAAGTGTCTGGCAAAACGACATATTCATTTTGACCTCTACAGACTAATCAACCGTTGCTTAGTCTTAAAATTTCACCATGACCACCAAGTCAACAACTCAATCGTCGCACACGATACTTTTTCAAAATCGAATGCCTGGGGACAGGACGATCACGATCTTACCTACGCCTGAGCTGCTGCTCAGACGAAAGGAGCCAATGACCCTGATTCGTTCAAGCATTGTGTGCTGCTAGCATCCAGAGGTTTACAGAAGCAGCATTGACAGACATGCGGTGGATTGAATAACCCCACTGTTGAAGCAGAAAGAGACTGAAGCTGGTGTGAGTTGGCACCTGGGGGCAAGCCTCAACCAGTTGAGGGATAGAAAGCCCAGAAACCAGGTGAAGGAATCACTCTATCAAGGGAGGTGGTTTGCATTGACAACAACGAGCATATCTTGAGAAGCCACAAACTCCATGATTTTCAGAAACCATATTTGGGGTGACTTATTCGAGGACAGAGACCCTTCAGCTTCTACAACATCACAATTACAGAACACATTAACCTGGAGAAGAAGAGCACATCAACCAAAAACAATCAACACAGATAACGGTTTCACATAACTCGTGCAACACACGATCGGCAAGAGACATCTAATGCGAGTTGGTTCCCACCATCCACATCCCAGCAAACTCTGATCCACGATTACAAGACAGTCATGATCACCATTACAGTAATTGCGGCAGTGATTGGCACCACGGAACTGATCCTCGAAGTTCTAAACAACAAAGAGAGACATCAAAATAACAGGAACCACTGCAAAATGACATCTCTATGACCTTTTAATGGAGCCAGTCAAGGGTTGCAAAGGTCTCAACATCTACAGACATGACCTAATGCAACGCGTTATGTCCATGCCTGACCTAGAGGTCAGGGAACGCCTTGAACACCTGAGGCGACTGGATCAAACCAACTATTGATCCAATGAGGAGCGATCAGGATTGATCAAAGATTTTTTGTAGAGCGTTCCTTTCACCCTGGAGAGAATTGGCCCTCATGGGCTGGCCAATCTTTCTAGGTTGCCGTGGACGATTCAAAAAAACTTTGCTGAGCCACCAGATCTGAAAGCCTGCAAAAACAATCCCAAGGAGCACCAGCTCAGTTAATCCCTGCATCAGTAGTGCTTGGCTCGATTCTCGATGGCATCCCTCTTAAAGCATTCAAGCTCCTCAGGCGTGTGAAGCGGTGGCTTCACACGTTGCATCGTCAGACGCCTCAAGAGCTGAAGGATTCGTTGCATGCGGCAATTATGGGCCTGCCTGCAATGGCGCCGAACCCATTCAAGTGATTACGTTGACGGCTTGTTGCATCAAGTTCGGTGCCGTCTGACACGGAAAACAGCTGATTCACGCATCATCACCGCAACAAGGACTCGTTTTTGACCTCCCAAAAATCAACCGCATCCAGATGATCCTGGGAAACGGCAGCAATCGTGGATGGAGCAAAGTTTGCAGTTGTCGTAGCTGTTCTGGGACTATCCCTCCTGGGGCTTCTTCCAGAGTGGATGCCCACGCTGTAAAGCCCTAACCGGCCTCCGGCGCCCAACCCATCGCCTTCTGCCACGTCGGCGCCCAGAGTTTGCACTTCTTTTTCAGATGGTCGCCTTGCTGGAGCTGCCTCTGCCTTGCATTGCAACCGAGAACCGTGCGGCAATGGCGGTCAACGCCATAGACGAAGTGCTGGCAGGTCATACACACAACACCCCCTTTCCAGCCTTGCAGGTCGCCGTCGTCGACATAATCCCAATCCTCCACAACAGGAGCACCGCTTCAGTACACCTGTACTACTCCAGTCAGGGGCTTGCTGGCAAGCGCCTTGGCGGCATGTCTACAAAATCAAGTCTGAGCGCTAACGGTGACGGTGTTTTGGCGAGGTGAGCGCACAAAAAGACCCTGCAGAAAAATAGAGAGATCTTTGTTTGCTGCCAACATTCATCTACAACAAAACAACATCACTTTGACTTGAAAGCTTACTTTCAGAGATAATTTATTGTCCGATAAAATCTTGAATTACAGGCATGTAGATTTTTAGTAGCATCACGCCTACAAAGATAAGCCAAAGGATCAAGAAATTGCGCAGCCCCGAATTCATCTGAAATTCCTCACCCTTTTTCTGGCCAGCGGTCTAGGCAATCGCTGAAGTCGATATTCCAAAGCTCTTGCTCGATAGTCTCGTCTCCATCGAGAAAAGCTTGACAAGCCTCGTCGTCGGTGTAGTTGTCGTAAATTCCACCATCATCAAGCTGGGCTTTGGCACCGGTGGGATCGATCGCCAGACCCAGAACAATGAGCAGCCAAGAAAGGTTCATACGCAGAACAGCCACCAGCTGAGCGGCGATTCAATCATGAACACTTTCAACGAAGGCAGCATTACCATTTGATACCCGGCAAAGTCCGGTCTGCTCAATTTGCTGGCCGACCTTCCCTTCTGTTCGCCATAATAAAAAAACTTTAAATCAGGCTCGTGCTGGCGGAAATTGCGGAAGTCAAGAAATAGGCGTCCCATCGCCTCAATTCCGTTCTTTTCGTACCATGATCATGGTCTTGGACGTTTAGCAGTCTGAGTTGTGGGCTGAGCGATGCCCAACAAGAGATGCTTCGTCCGTCACCATCGCGTTGTGGACTAGCTTCTCATTGTTAAG
>QCUJ01000058.1 GCA_003210795.1 Synechococcus sp. AG-679-B05
TTTGGTGAGTTGATTGGTGCTACGCGCGTCACCACCACGCGTTTGCTGTCCAAGTGGCGTCACGCCGGTCTGGTCGAGATGTCTCCAGGTGAGCTGGTGATGCGTCTTTCTCCAGAGCTGATTGAGTCCTCTCCCCTGACCTTCTGAGCGTGACCGGTTCATGCTCTTTTGTCGGAGACCTCTGTCTTGAGGCGGATTGGATTGCACGAAGGCTTCGGAAAGTGAGGTCTTCTCTGCTTTCTTGCAACCATTCCGGCTTGCAAGTCCGGCTGCGAGTCGAAGTTTCGTTCTATGAATATCGTTGTCGCCAACTGCTGGCGTTGTTGTCGTCATCGGGCGCCGTGGACGGATCTGGTGAACGTCTAGAGAGCAGCCTCCTGAAAGAGCTTTTGATGCGCAGCCTTCAGCAAAAATGTCTTTCGTAGACATCGTTTTGGCGGTTTCAACCCCTCCCTCCCTTTGCTTAGCTTTTGATACAAGACTGTGTATCAAATGTCAGCAGTGCTTGGATCAGCGAAGAAGCGGTCAGCAGCTGATTTTAGAGAGAATAAAAAAGTGATCTGAATCGCATGGCTTTCACAATTTTCTTCGCCACGTCCACCGGTAAGACCGAAGATGTGGCAGATCGTCTCAAAGAACTGCTTCCTGGCACAGAAGCTAAAGATGTGGACAGCATCGGCGGTGTCGACGATCTCACGTCCGCAGAAGCTCTGATCTGCTGTGTTCCCACCTGGAACACCGGTGCAGATGAGGCTCGCTCAGGCACTGCCTGGGATGATCTGGTTCAGGAAATTCCCGATCAAGATTTCGCCGGCAAGCCCGTTGCCATCCTTGGCCTAGGCGATTCCTCCGGTTACTCCGATTTCTTCTGTGATGCCATGGAAGAGCTTCACTCAGCTTTTGTCTCAGCTGGTGCAAAAGTGATCGGTAAAACCGCAACCGATGGCTATACCTACGATGACTCCAAGAGCGTTATCGATGGCAAGTTCTGCGGCCTGCCCCTCGACGAAGACAACGAATCAGAACTGACTGACCAGCGTCTGAACGCTTGGATCACTCAGATTCAGTCTGAAGCCTGATCTTCAACATAAATAGAAAAGGCGCCCGAAAGGGCGCTTTTTTTTATCGATGCACCCAGTCAACGCGGACTTCCTTGCGTTTGTTCAGGTATTTGTCGATCGACATTGCAGCGATACAGCCATCTGAACAGGCAACAACGGCCTGTTTGAAAGGAGTATTGCGGATATCGCCAATACCCCAGACACCCGGAAGAGTCGTCATCATGTCACTGTCCACGGGGAGTCCACCGTCTTCATTCAAGGGAATTTGTCCTTGAAGGTAATCCGTGATCGGAAGTGAACCTGACGAATAAACAAAAGCTCCATTCACAGGAAGCTCGACAGGATCGGATTCTCCCGACTGTTGTAGTCGAACACCAGTCACACCTGAATCGTCGCCTTCCACCGACACCAATCTGGTGCGGCTCCAGTGATTAACGTTTTCAGCCGCCATCAATGTTTCAAGACCTGAAGAACCAGCTCCAGGTTTGCTGTTTGTGACCCAGTGCACTTTCGATGCAAATTTAGTCAAAACCAGCGCTTCGTCGATGGCCTCTTGATTTGAACCGTAAACGGCAACTTCCTGATTTTTGTAGAAGGCACCATCGCAGGTTGCGCAATAACTGACACCTCGACCTAAGAAAGTGTCTTCACCGGGCAGGGTGGATGTGCGCCCCATCGCCCCAGTTGCCAATACGAGGGTTTTCCCGCGAAATGTTCCTTCAGGGGTGTAAACGACCTTAAGTTCGTTGGTTGCATCAATTCCATACACCTGAGCTTTTCTGTAATCAGCTCCATAGCTCACAGCTTGATCCCTCATGGTTTTGAGAAGATCAGCTCCTGATGTGTCTGCATCAACACCTGGATAATTGGCAATTTTATGGGTGATCGCCAGAGCGCCTACAGACGGATTTTTATCAAGAATGATGGTTTTCAGGGCCGAGCGTGCCGTGTAAAGGGCACATGCACAACCAGCCGGACCACCTCCAATAATCAGAACATCGGTATCGATGAAGTCGCTCATGCCTGCTGTTGGGTCGACGTGGTGAATTGACTGGGGTGTAGGGACTCCATGGCTGAGGACCCCGGAACCATGTCCAGAAAGCTTCTGATCAAGGTTGCCGTCAACTCAGCGTGGCTGAACTGAAAGAAGTGGCGTCCTCCCTGGAGGCTGTGGTAGCAGTCTCCGGGTTTGAGCTGTTCCTCCCAGCGTTGCTGTGCCTTTCTGTCAACGACGACGTCATCATGGCCGTTGATCACCAATGTTGGGACCTGTGGAGAACTCAAGGATCCCGGATGGTCGAGGTTGACGATCGATCCCTGTATCAATTCGTTGTCAAGACAAGCTTGCAGCAACCTAGGGAAGGCTGCTTTCACCTGGGAGGATTTGACCTCAAAGAGAAGCGTACTCAGATGTTTAAGAATCTGTTCTCGTGAACAGGCTAGTTGTCGACGCATGCCCAGGTAGTGGGATGACCACTGATTGATCGACAGCGTGTCGACGGAGAGCAGGGTGACCGACTCCACGAGCTCTGGGTGGTTGTGTGCAAACTCACATGAGATGATTCCGCTCAGCCCATGGCCGATCAGGTGGATTGGTTCGGCCATGCTCTCAAGGGTTGTCTTGAGCATGGAATGAACGGTCGATTCCATGCAGAATTCGTCGGGGTCAAGTTGGAACGACCATCTCTTGACGCCGATATCTCTGCTCAGCCTCTGACTTACGCGCTTGTTTAAACAGTACAGAGTTGGTTGTAAATCAACCCAGAGAACCTCAGGGCGATTCATGGAGAGTCTCGCAATAGCTTTGATTTGGAAACTAAATTTTTGGCATGACTGACTTTTTTAAGTTTTAATTGACTCTCCGATAAGTTATTTGTTTTGTTTTTCGATCCGAGAACACGGATCTCTCCTGATGCAACTTTGGACTTGATGTGCTGTATCAGTTTTTGGTCTCCTGAATTGTCTGATTGTCTCCACGTCAGCAGATAGTCCAAATCTTTTGACTCAACATTTCCTGAGCAGGTCGTTGCCAGGTAAAGATCCAGAACATTTAGGTTGTTAGGCCGCATTGCGCCAGATCTATTGTTGATATTTTAATTTTTTACCACAATTCTTCCTCGCATTCGGTTCGAATGACCAGATCCGATGTTGCATAAGCAACGCATAGTAAGGAATACCCGCTGCCCATCTGGTCATCATCCAAAAAGCTTTGATCTGATTGATCAACTGTTCCCGATAAAATATTTCCAACGCATGAGCTGCATGCTCCTGCTCGGCAGGAATAGCTCATATCGTTCCCGGATTGTTCCGCTGCTTCAAGAATATATTCATCGCTAGGGCAGTCGAATTGCCTTACATCACTGGGTGTACGTAGTTCAATCTTGAAAGGCGACAACGACTTTCAAAAGGGCAATGTATGGGGCGAGGGCTCGAACTTCGCGCTCATATGACTTCGCGACGAGACTATTTAATGTATTTATGCGTGATTTTTGGTACGTTCGACTCTCTGATTCGAGAGGCTTTGCCCGTAAGTTGATAACTTCAAGATGTTGTTTGACGTTAGGATTCAAGTTATGCCTTTCATAGGATGAAAGAAAGGCCTATTGAGTATGACTGCTCTAGCCAATCAAAAGATTTCGCATTATCTGGGTACGCATTCTGGTTGGCGATCTAAACGTATAAAAATTGCGATGGCTTTGAGACAACAAGGTTGGACTTATAAAGTAATCGCAGAATATCTAATGGTCTCTCCAAAAACTCTGATGCGAGATATAAAATGTTTCGTGATCAATCCTCGTGGATTGCCTCGCGATTAAGAAAGAGCAGATAGATACTCTCTTGGAGTCCTATCTGCTTTGGTTTTGAAATCAAACGGGGTTTGTTTGCATGCTGGCAGGTTGAAATTTTCCTAGTTCTAATTCGTTATCGATCAGAAGAAGTGCTGATGCCTGATTATCTGCAAAACGTACTCTACCAAGCAGATGTGCAAACTCATGTTCTGATTGCGTTTGTTTTTCTATCATTGGATCGAGAAAAACAGACGTTCGGGTATCGGATGAACGTTCTGCGAAGGCGTAAAGCTGCTGAAGTGATGTTGTGACGTCAACTTCCATTTGAAACGATGTTGCCATCAGATCGACTGGCATTGACCACTGTTGCTGGGGAGCAGGTAGATCATGCAATTCAACTGTTTGGCCTCGAGCAATTAAGAAATCAGCAAATTTAGCTGAATGTTGTAGCTCACTGAGTGATTCGTTGCGGAAAAACTGAGCGAAACCACGCAGTTCTCTCTCAGCACACCACAGTGCTGCTGCGAAATACACTGTATGAGCTTGGCGCTCCATATTGAGATGGAGTTGAAATGCAGTCAGCAAATCAGAATTCATCTGTTCTGCAACAGCACGTCCACTCGGACCAGCCTGAATTGCGGGAGTTTTGAGCATTGATGTAGCCATGAAGTATGCGTCAGTGCAATAACCATACACCTTATTGACTGAGATCGCTATTTTTCTAAGCTAATTCATAGCTTTAAATGAGATTCATTTTCACTAAGTTGTTTAATGAGACTCAATCGCAAAAATTATTTAATGAGATTCAATTTCATTTGCATTGGCAAATTGTCATTAAATCTCATTGTCACCGTTTCAATGCCTTTATTGCCAGCCAGCATCAGCCATAATCCGCACGGCTGTTTTTTGTGTACGACCTAATGAGCTGATGGAGACATTGTCCGGTGTGAAGGGTCCGAATGCTTTGAGCTCCTTCGAAGAACCTTCCCCTCTCAGTGGATACTCGAAGGTGGGGCCAGAAAGCGCTGAGCTTCCCTTCGGTGAGGCGAGATATTCGATCAGCTCGATGGCTTCGGCTTTGTTTGTCGCTGATCGTGCTACTCCAGCAGCACTGATGTTGACGTGAGCCGGATTTGGCATGATCAAATTGACGCTTTGGGTTAATGTTTTGTCGCGGGCACCACTTTTACCAGCTTGCATCCTTGCAAAGTAGTAGTGGTTAACCACTCCGATTCCACATTTGCCGTCTGCTACAGAGCGAATCAGAGAGACATCGCCTGAGAAGAACGGTTCCGAAACATTTTTGACCATTCCATTGACCCATTTTGCAGCATTATCCTTGCCTTTGAGGATGATTTGATCAGCCACCAATGATTGGTTGTAGACGTTGTCGCGTTTGCGCAAGCAAACTTTTCCCTTGAATTCAGGTTTTGCCAAGTCTGCGTAGGTTGAAATTGAGCTTGGTTTGACTTTGTCTGGGTTAACGATGATGGCGCGAATCCTGCGAGTTAGACCAAACCAACGATTTTTAGGATCACGGAAATCGGCTGGAATGTCGTTTTGCAAGGATGCACTATTAATAGGCTGTAGCAGACCTTCTTCGGCTGCATTGTTGATCCGCGCTGCGTCGACAAGAAGGATCATGTCTGCATTGGAATTTTTACCCTCACGCTTGAGTCTCTCAATGACTGAGATCCCCGTTGTTTCAATCAAGCGGATCTTGATGCCGGTTTCTTCACTGAAATTTTTGAAAACCTGTCTGTCTGTGTTGTAGTGACGCCCTGAATAAATACGAACCTCACGGGCCTGTGCGCCAGCTGAGAAGGCCAGCATCGATAGCAACGACAAGCCACTTAAAATCTTCAGCACGGTAGGCATGCAACTATCTTTAGTTTAGATAAGCGAGCTCCTGTGTCAGCATGCTTTGTGGACCGATCTGGTATGAAATGATTCTCACGGTCTTTGTCGGCTGTTCTGACTTTGTCCCATGGATTTTCTGACGCGTCCGATTCTTCATGGAGTTGAGCTTCAGCAGATTCAGAATCGACTCAACTCAGATCAACTTCCTTGGCGCGATGGCAAATTAACCGCCGGACAGCAGGCAGCTTCGGTGAAAAAAAATGCTCAGCTTGCTCCTGACTCTGGCCTGACGCAGGACATTACAGAATTGGTGTCTCGTAAATTACGTGAGGACCCATTGATCAAAAGCTTTTGCTTGATGCGCAAGGTTCATAGTTTGCTGGTTTCGAAAAGTGAAATAGGAGATGGTTATGGCTGGCATGTTGACAACCCCTTTTCGAAGTATGGTCGGCGTGATTTGTCGTTCACTGTGTTTCTTTCGGATGAATCTGCTTATTCCGGTGGATCTCTTGAAATCCAGGGTTTCGATGAAAGTTCAGAGTTTTGTTTGCCGGCTGGCCATGTTTTGATTTATCCATCCTCTTCGATTCATCGTGTCAACAACATCAGTCAGGGCGTGAGATTTGTTTGCGTTGGTTGGATCGAGAGTTACATCAAATCAACTGAAGATCGGGCTTTGTTGTTTGGGATGGATGCCGGTGCCCGCGGTTTGTTGGCCCGTTATGGTCGTTCTGATGAGCTTGATTTGATTTTTCAGTCCTACACCAATGCTGTTCGTCGCCTGTCTGATTAATTTCGTATCAAATGAATCTTGTGGCTGATTTCTGATTGCCTCAAAACCTATTGCCTTGCCATAATTTAATTTTAACCCGTCACATGGCCAAGAGTTCACCCGTTTCCGTGTTTCTGGCTGCAACGTCATTGCTTGTCGCAGCGCCTGCTATGCCTGTTGCAGCGCAGGAAGCAGGCGGTTTAAAAGAATGGACCACAGACCAGGGTGTGGATGAAAAAAGCACTATGGATGCAGATGCTAAAAAGCTAATGAAAAAAGCTGAACAAGAGGATGTCTGTGTACCGATTGGTGAGGGCGAAAACTGCTGGTGATCAGCCTTTTGCGTCGCTGAATCTAATCAGTTATTAAGAGGCTGAATAATCAGCCTCTTTTTTGTTGGCAAGAAAGTGGCATAAAAAAGCGCCCCTTGCGGGGCGCCTGGTTTAGCAAGTAGATCGTTTGATCAGAACTTGAAGGTGGTCTTCACGAGAGCGCCAAGGGAGTCAGCTCCATCAACCTGAGCATCGCCATCTGCATTTGTGATGTAGAAGACGGCAGGTGTAACAGTGATGTTATCAGTGACCTGGAAGTCGTACCAACCTTCGATGGCGAAAGGTACGTCATCACTATCATCAGAACCTCCCTTCACTTCTGTTGCGTAACTGGAGTAGGAGCCGAAGCCGAGGCCCAGCTTATTGCCTTCCATGAAGGCGTCCGTCCAGTTCAAGCCAACCATCCATCCAAAGATCTCTTCGGTGGAACCGGCGTTGTCTGCGTCAGAGTAGCCAAAGTCGAGGCCACCACTGATTGTGGGGATGAAACCTGACTCTGCAGGTGTCCAGTAACCACGCGCGCCGAAAGCGTGAAGGCCCTCGTCATAGCTAGAGGCTGCGGGGGTGGAATAACCCATCGCAGGTGAGGAGCCGTCGCTGCCGTGCTTGTAGGCATAAAGGCCAGACACATACCACTTGCGGTTGCCGTAGCCAACCTGGCTCAGGAAGAGGCCATCGGTGTCGTCGCCGAACATGCCCAGACCATTGCTTGACTTGGCACCTTCGCCACCGTCAGCAACATAGTTAGCAGCAATGTTGAAGGCTGCTTCGCCAGGAGCGACGTCCTGACGCCACTGGACACCAAAGCCCTGGCCGGTGCTAGCACCCATCAAAGCTCCGTAACCACCCAGTTTCAGAGCCTTAAGAATGGGCTTGTAACGGGTCGGTGTTTCGACCATGTAGTAGTTCTCGACCAAGGCACCAACGGTGACCTTGAACTCCTCACCCATGGGGAAGGTGTACCAGAGCTTGTCTACCTTGAGAACCTGGTCACTGCTCTTGGAGTCAGACAAGAAGGTGTTCTTGTTGGCTCCGAAGGCATTGTTCATGTTGCCCGTACGGATACGGGTATACAGGAGGTCCTTGCCGGTGAACGAAGTGTTCAGGTTCAGGGTGTAGCGGTATGAGAAGGAGAAGGCATCATCCTCACAAGCGCCACCTTCTTCAACGCAATCGCCGCGGTCG
>QCUJ01000059.1 GCA_003210795.1 Synechococcus sp. AG-679-B05
TTGCTGATTAAAAATAGTGGACCACTTCCTTCAAGCTGCGAATGATCGTGTGTCCTGCTGGGTTTTGATCGGGGTTGCCACGTCTCAAACTGAATAAAGTCTGCATTCCTGCATCTCTGGCCGCGTCACACTCCTTGTGGTTGTCGCTTATAAAAAGGACTTCTGAGGTTAAGGCCTTCAGCTTCTGGCTGATCTTGGTGTAACTGAGTGAATGCTTTTTGTTGCCTGTATGGGTGTCAAACCATTGGTTTATTGATGGGGATAAGTCCCCATGGTTGGTGTTCTTGTACAGAAGTTTTTGTGCTTGAATGCTTCCGGATGAATACGATGAAATCAGTAATTTTTCTCCTGTCCAATGTTGGAAGCAGTCTGCCGTTTCCGGAAAGATTTCGGCCTTTAATTCGCCTTTTTGATAGCCAGCTAGCCATATTTTCCCTTGTAAATCTTTCAGGACCGTTGATTTTCTGTCGATTTTGATCAGGTGTAGGAGATACTCGATGAGTCCTGCATAGGCTTCATTTTTGTTCGAAGAATGTTCTCTTCGAAGTTTTATGCTGGCTTCTGTAATGTCATTATCCCATTCGTGCTGAGCAGCTTTCAGGATCTCTTTGACACAACTCTCTCCATGGTTGTTTGTGACGAATCTGGGTAAAGATGCTCTTGCAAAGGGAAACAAAGTTTCACTGACAAAACTTGCCGGACACGTTGTTCCTTCAATATCGAGTAGCAGGTGGCGAATGTTCACGGCTTGATTTGATGTGTCGTGTTGCGGAGTTGCTGGTAATGCAAATGTGCTGAGAGTAAAAATTCAATAATTTCCACATGGTGTCTCGCTTGTTCAAGGCTTTCCCCCCAGGCGTAAAGACCATGGCCCGCCACCAGAATCCCCCACGCAGGCCCATGGAGATGGGGCTTTACCGAGGCAGACAGTTGCTGCATGTTCTGATTGTTGGCAACAACTGGTATGGCCAGAGTTGTTTCATGGCTCTTGATCCCATTCAGGCCTTTCAGCATCTCCCAGCCTTCCAGTTGTACAAATCCGTCGCATCCATGCACACGCGACAACACCGTGGCTGCGACGGAATGCGTGTGCAGAACGGCACCTGCACCCACTGAAGACATGATGCATAGATGTAATTCTGTTTCTGCACTGGCACGACCATTTCCATCAGTGACCGCCCCGTTTGCATCAACAACGATCAGTTCTTCTGCCTGCACGCTTCCCTTGTCGACTCCGCTGGGTGCCATCAGCAACTGGAGTGGATCATGTTGAAGGCAAACACTGAAGTTGCCCCCTGTTCCATCACACCAGCCCCGACTGTGCAGAAACAGCATCGTCTTGATGAGATTGTCTCGAGCTGTCTGATCGCTTCGCATAGGACCGATTCGCTTTCTCCCCTATAGAAGAGTGAGCACCTTGAACCCGGTGATGCTTCCTCCCAGTCTGCGATGGAACGGAGAGCAGCTGGATTTGCTGGATCAGCGCCGCCTTCCAAACGACATTGCCATTCTCCCGCTGCGTCATTGGCGAGACGTGGCTGAAGCTATCTCCACGATGGCGGTCCGGGGTGCACCCGCTATCGGCATCGCTGCTGCCTGGGGTGTTGTGCTGGCGGCACGTGCAGGGGATGACCTCGAGGAAGCCATCGCTGTTTTACGCGCTTCGCGCCCCACCGCTGTCAACCTTGGCTGGGCTCTCGACCGGATGCGTGACTCTGATGCTGCTCATCCTCCTGTCGACCCTGCCGCCCTGCAGGAATTGGCCGAAAAGATAGAGGCCGAAGATCGTCGACTCACCCAACGGTTGGTTGATTACGGCGTTGCCCTGTTGCCATCAGATTGCCGTCTTCTGCATCATTGCCATACCGGAGCCATCGCGACAGCTGGAATCGGTACTGCTCTGGGTGTGATCACAGCGGCCCATCAATGCGGTTTGCTCAGGCATGCCTGGCTAGATGAGACGCGACCGCGTCTTCAGGGAGCTGCTCTTTCCGCCTGGGAGCTTGGCTGCTTGGGAGTCCCCTGCACAGTGATCGTGGATGGAGCGAGTGGACTGTTGATGCGTCGTGGTGAGGTGGACGCGGTGCTGGTGGGCTGTGACCGCGTTGCGGCTAATGGTGATGTGGCCAACAAGGTGGGCACTTACAACCTTGCGCTGGTGGCTCGGGCACATGGCATTCCCTTTTATGTCTGCGCACCGGGTAGCAGTATTGATCTCACGACTGTTGATGGTGATGCAATCACCATCGAAGAGCGTGATCCTCAGGAGATCACCACGTTGCAGGGGCAGCCGTTGACTGCTCCGGGAGTAAAAGCCTGGAATCCCGCCTTCGACATCACCCCTGCCCATCTCGTAACGGCCCTCGTCACGGAATTCGGTGTGCTCCGCCCTCCTTACCGAGATCTGCTGAGTGAACTACCGCTTGGGCGTTAGCTCTGACAGGTGGGGCACCAGTGGGTGCTTCTCCCTGAAAGTTTGTCCCTGCAGATGGGTGTGCCGCATCGCCGGCACGGGTCTCCCCCACGTCGATAGACCCAAGCTTGGCCGCCGTAGTTGCCGTTCACACCCTCTAGGTCGCGAAAGTCACTGAACGTGGTGCCACCGGCTCCGATGCTGATCGTGAGCACGTTCACAAGAGCCTCTCGCAGTTTGTTGAGTTGCTCCAGGCTGAGTGCCTCAGCTGGCGTGAGTGGCTGAACGCCAGCGACAAAAAGGCATTCATCGGCATAGATGTTGCCGACACCCGCCACGAGTGATTGATCCAGAAGCGCCGTTTTGATCGGTCGTCGGCTGCCTTTCAGTCGCTTCCGCAGGTATGCGGTGGAAAACGCCTCACTGAATGGTTCCGGCCCCAGTCGACGAAGACCCGTGATCACCGATTCGATCGGCTCTCCTGGGGGAACCCACCACATCTCTCCGAAGCTGCGCACATCCACGAAGCGAAGCTCTTGACCCTGAGGGTTCCAGAATCGAACCCGCGTGTGTGGGCAGGGATCGATGGAGTGTTCATGCCATTGGAACTGTCCGGTCATGCGCAGATGAACTCCCCACATGCCTCGGTCTGGTTCCAGCGCTGCCATGAGGTATTTGCCGCGACGCGACCACTCACCCACACGGCTGCCGCCAACACCTGAAACAAATTCCGGCGCTCCGCCGGAACTGGCTATCGCACGGGTTCGACAGACCTCGATGCGATCGACCTCAAAGTTCTTGAGACGGTTTGCCAGACCTCGGCGAACCGTCTCAACTTCAGGAAGTTCCGGCAAAGCCCTCAGGCCAGGTCGAGTTCGCTCGCCGCAAAGTTGTTGCTGTTGAGGCCACCATCAACGCCCTGTAGGCCGCTGTAGTTCACCTTTTCGAAACGAACAGTGACGGGATAGCGAACGGCGCTTTTGTCGACAGAGGCCACTGTGCCGACTTCGTTGAACCAGTAGGACTCAGGGCGCTTGATGCGCACTTTGGAGCCGCGGGTGATCTCCATCGCTGGAAGGGAAGGGATGCATTTTGAGCGTATCTCGCGGAGAGAAGCAGGAGCCTGCTGCGTCACAGAATGTCGTCCCTGCTGTTGTTGGATTCCTTTGAACGCTCCCCTGGTGCCGGATCAGTTGCCCTCGCTGGAGCTTGATCTTCCAGATCCGGAAAGCGATGAGATCAGCACCATGGAATTTCTGGCCCGACTGGAGCAGGCCTGGGCTGTGTGTGATCGCTTTGATCTCCAGACCGAAATCCTGAGGGGGCGCATCCTCAAGGCCGTTCGCGATCGTGAAAAACGAGGAGGAGAGGGGCGTGGAGCAGGTTTCCTCCAGTGGCTGCGGGAGCGTGAGATCAGCAAAACCAGGGCCTACGGCCTGATTCAGCTGGCGGAATCCGCGCAGGACATGTTCAGCGAGGGTGTTTTGGAGGAAGCCAGTGTGAATCGGTTCTCCAAAAGAGCCTTCATGGAGACCGCACAGGCTGACCCCGAGGTGCAGCTGATGATCTCCGAAGCCGCCAATGAAGGTCAAGAGATCACCCGTAAGCAGGTTCGACGCCTTACGGATGAATTCACGGCGGCCACCAGTCCTCTCCTGCCGGAGGAGATTCGCCAGCGCACCCAGGAGAATCTTCTCCCTCCGAGGGCCGTGGCGCCTCTGGTGCGAGAACTGGCCAAGCTCCCGGAGGAGCAGCAGGAAGATCTTCGCAAGATGTTGCGGGATGAGCCGGAGCTTGACCGGGTCAAGGATGTGACCAGCACAGCGAGATGGATCACCAAGGCAACCGAATCCGGGGAAGCTGTGCGGGCTTTTCAGCAGGGGGAGTTGGACCTGGAAAAAGCCATGCAGGAAGCACAGCGCCTCGATGCCCTTGGCCTGCTCGCCGATGCCGTGGGTCAGGCGCAGGCGCTTGAATCCGCCGTGCTCAAGCTGCATACCTCCTGGCGCCGTCTTGGAGGTTTGCAGGAGCGACTCTGGGTGGAAAGCGGCAGCAGCACTCCTTACCTGCGGGATGTGCTCAATGCCCTGCAATCCCTTAGCGGTGCAACCCTTCGTGTCTCCCTGGGGGAGCTGGCGGGGGGCAAACGGGTGCGCTTGCAGTTGGTGGAAGAGTCCCCGGATCAATTGGAACCGCCACCGTTGCCCTGACCCCACATCTTGTGGTGGCTAATCTGTGGGCGCTACAGGTAGTGGTGGCTCTTGGATTCGTTGGAAGCCGCGCTCCATAAGTACTTCGGTTGGAGTGCCTTCCGGGTAGGTCAACGCCCGGTTGTCGAGGCCGTGCTCGAAGGGCGCGACGCCTTGGCCGTCCTGCCCACCGGTGGCGGAAAGTCCCTTTGCTATCAGCTTCCTGCGTTGGTGCGGCAAGGTCTGGTGGTGGTGATTTCACCGCTCGTGGCACTGATGGAAGATCAGGTGTTGCAGCTGCAGCGTCGCGGGATCGCTGCGGCTTGTTTGCACGCGGGCCTGGATGCCGTCCGGAGACAGCAGGCATTCGCTCACCTGCGCGATGAAAGTCTTCGGCTGTTGTATCTGGCCCCGGAACGGCTGCAGGGCGAAGCAACCCAGCGCATGCTGGAAAATCACGCCGAATCCGGGCATCTGGTGGCTCTGGCGGTGGATGAAGCCCACTGCATCAGTGCTTGGGGCCATGATTTCCGTCCGGATTACCGACGGCTCGGGTTGATCCGTCGCCTCTGTCCCGGCGTTCCCATGCTGGCCCTCAGTGCAACAGCGGCTCCACGGGTGCGGGCTGACATCATTCGACTGCTTGCCCTGCGCAGCCCACTCGTGCAGGTGAGTTCCGCCCGCAGAGACAACCTTCACTACGCCATGCAGCGGCGTCCCCGGGATCCGATGCCACAGGTGCTGGAGGCATTGACCTTGTCGGAAGGAGCGTCGTTGATTTATGCGCGTACGCGACGTTCTGTGGAACGTTGGGCGGAGCGTCTTCAGGAGCAGAACGTTGATGCCACGCCGTATCACGCCGGCCTTGATCCCGAGACCCGTCAGTTGGCTCTGACGCGTTTTCTCGAGCAGAAGCGGCCGGTGCTGGTGGCCACTGTTGCCTTCGGGATGGGGGTGGATCGCGGTGATGTGCGGTTGGTCCTCCATCTCGACCTGCCGGCGACTCCGGAGGGTTACCTGCAGGAATCCGGTCGCGCTGGCCGTGATGGGCTTCCCGCCGATTGCCTCGTGCTGTTTTCTCCAGGCGATCGCACCAGTCTCGGCTGGGCGATGCAAGCTTCAGCCCGAAAGAAAGGTTCCAACGACGAACAGCGACGTCTTGATTTGGCGCAGAAGCAGCTGCGGCGTATGGAGGCCGTTGCGGAGGGTGAGATCTGCCGCGAACAGGCTTTGCTGCTGGCGGTGGGGGAGTTGGTGGATGCCTGCGGCCGCTGCGATCGCTGCTGTGGACCAGTTCAGCGCCGTGACTGGTCCACTCAGGCCGAGACCTTGTTGAGCCATTTGCACGACCTGGACGGTACGGATATGAGACGCCTTGGTGAGCATCTGGCCCTCAAGGAGCCCGGGCGGGGTGATCGCTGGACCTGGCTGGCGCGACGCCTGGTCCAGGAGGAGCTGATCAGCGAAAGCAACGACGGAGTCCAGCGCCTTTATCTGCGAGAGAGCGGACGTCGCTTTTTGGATGCCCCCTGGCCGTTGGATTACGCCGCCTGAATCATCCGGTTACCTGGCAGCGGTCCTTCACCAAATCTTTCTCAAAACGGCTACTGGGGGAGGCCCAGGCCTTCCAGCTGCCATCGGCCCCGGTGACATTGATCTTCCCGGCACCGCAGTTCACGGCGAGATACAGAGGCTGGCCAGCAGCGTTGAGGGTCGGGACCACCCGGCTGTCCCCCATGGTCTGCCAGTTGGCCCAGTCCACCTGCAATGGTCCGTAAGTTCTCCAGTCAGCTCCCTTGGCAACAACGGCAGAACTTGCGGCTGGTTTTTGTTTGGCAACCGGCTTTTGTTTCACCACCGCTTTCTTCGTGGCGACAGGGCGCTGCTCAACAGGCGCTTGAGACCGTTTTGGGGTTGTTGTGACAGAGCTGGTGGCCAGTTCTGACGAGGCGTCAAAGCTGGAATCGGAGAGAGACCGATCCGGTGTTTTCAGATACAGAGTGGCCCCCACCTTGACGTTGTTGGGGTTACTGATGGCGTTGAGGTCGATCAGGGTGGCCACCGGGAGTTTGTAAGCCCTGGCGATCTGGGTCAGGGTCTGGCCCCGGTCCACGGTGTGCTGACTTGCCCCGGGAACAACCCGAATGGGAGCCGGCTTCGGTTTGGCCTTGGCGATAACGGCATTGCTCGGGAGTTTCAGGGTTTGCCCCACCTCCACGTGATTGGCATTGCGGAGGTTGTTCACCACCATCAGATCGCGACTGCTGACGCGGTAGCGGCCGGCGATGGTGCTCAGGGTTTCCCCACGGCTGACGCGATGCCGACCAGGACCTGCACTCACCTGAGGCCCTGGAACGGTGAGGCGGCTCCCAGATTCAACGAAATCGGAATTGCGGATCCCGTTCATCTGCATCAACTGACGCACACTCACGCCGTAGTCATCAGCGATTTCCGACAAGGTCTGCCCAGGTCGCACCGTGATCGTTGCCGCGTTGGCGGACACAGGCAGAAGTGCAGTCAGCACCAACAGGGCGAAAGCAGTTCGGCGCATGCGTCACGATTCTTTGCCCGAACCATACGGTGTTTGAACCAAAGCGCCAGTCCTCCAGAGCCATTGCTGTGGAAGGGATGTCCATCGAGCCGAATCGATCAGCCCGCCAATTTCCTCAGCAGGTTCAAATCCAGCGCATAGGGCGGATAGCGGAGTTTGAAATCCAAGATGAACGGCCGCCTCAGAACAGCCTTGGCATGGCTGAAGGTGTCAAAGCCGGCTTTGCCGTGGTAGCTGCCCATTCCGCTGCCTCCGACGCCGCCGAAGGGCAGATCGGGGACACCCACCTGCATCACTACGTCGTTGAGGCAGACCCCGCCTGAGCTGGTGGTGTCGAGCACTAGTTGCTGTTGCCGCTCCGTGCCACCAAAAAGATAGAGCGCCAGCGGTTTAGGGCCCCGGCGAATTCCAGCAAGTGCAGTGTTGAGATCATTCAGCGGTAGAACCGGCAATAGAGGCCCGAACAATTCATCCGCCATCAGTGGGTCGTTTCTGTCAGCAACGCGAATCACTGTTGGTGCAATGCGGCGTTGCTCCCGGTTGATTTCGCCGCCGATCAGGATGCGATCTTCTCCCCTGGCTTGCTCAAGAAGGGCCTCAAGCCGATCGAACTGCCGGTCGTTGACGATGCAAGCCAGCTGTTCGGACTGCAGAGGTTTTGTGCCGTACATCGCCGTTCGAGCCGTCTCCATGGCCTGGAGCAGGGGTTGTTGGAGATGGGGTTGC
>QCUJ01000060.1 GCA_003210795.1 Synechococcus sp. AG-679-B05
CCATGGCTCGATCAAATATTTCTTCAGTCAATGCTCCGTGATGCCATGCATTGTTGTTTTCCATAAATGATATGCCTTTCCCTTTTACTGTATTTGCCAGCACAGCTATTGGTTTATTGCTTTCTCTGGCTGTTAAACTATTATGTATTTCTTGAAAGTTATGTCCATCTATGTTTCTCATATCAAATCCAAAATTTTTAAATTGTTCTGCTAATTTATCTTGTTCTAAGATATTTTTAGTTTCTCCATCACTTTGGAATCCGTTACAGTCTATTATGCAATGTAGATTATCTAATTGATTTGATGCAGCTGACATGGCGGATTCCCATATAGAGCCCTCATTGCATTCACCATCGCCTAAGATAACATAAACTGACGCTTTTATATTATTGAGTTTTAGTCCATATGCTATACCAGCCCCGTATGCCAACCCATGGCCTAGACTTCCATTTGACGATTCAATTCCTATAGAAAGTTTCTTTATAGGATGTGAACCGAGAGACGAGTACTTTGTTTTGTATGATTCTAATGTTATATCATCAATATAACCATAATAATTTAATACTGGGTAGAATCCCAATACACCATGGCCTTTTGACAGAATGAATCTATCTCGATATGGGTCTTCGCAATTTTCCGGACGTACATTCATTTTGTAGCCGTATAAATAAGTCATTATATCTACTATAGATAAACCTCCTCCTAAATGATGGCCTCCTTCTTTTTGTACGCATAATTTGAGAATTTTTTTTCGGATCTCTCTTGCGTCACTCACCAGTCTATCCTCCATAGCTTGCTCAAGCATCAGATTTGCCCCCCATCAACGTTAATACACTGTCCTATAATATAGCTTGATTCTGATGATAATAAAAATCCGACGACGTTTGCAATTTCTTTTGCATTTGCTATTCTTTTAATTCCACTGTCCGATACTTGTTTATCAACAGATCTTGTATCCATGAGGTCTAACATCTTTGTTTTTGTAATACCTGGCGCAATTGAATTTAACCGAACGCCATATCCAATATATTCTTGTGCCATAACACGGGTAGCTTGAATCAACGCTGCTTTACTCGATGAATAAGCCATGCTTCCTATATCTTTTCTTAGGGCCGCAATTGAACCAATATTAACTATTGATGAATTATTCCCTTTTCTCATTATCCTTATAGCTCTCTGAATCAGGTTTACTTGAGCAAAAAAATTAATTTCAAATACTTCTCTTATCTCGTCTAGCGGCGATAAAGAGGTGAGGTTACCATAAGCCATCCCAGCGTTATTAACTAACCCATCTAGTTTACCGAATTCAGCTTTTATCATTTGCAATAATTGCTTTATCTCATCCTCATTTCTTATGTCAACTCTTATCTGCCTCACCAACTGATCTTCTCTTTCTATCTTGAAGGTTGTTTCTCCACTTTTATTGTATGTGCTTATTACATTATTTCCAATACTTATTTGGTTCTGGACAATTTCTTTACCAATGCCAGAATTTCCGCCAGTGACCAATATTAATCTATTCAATTTCTTCTCTCCCGAATAATTTATAATATTCTATCACATATGGATTCGAGAATACTAAGTCTACATACAGGAAATCTATGTCTTGAAAAAATTGTCTTGAGTCGCTTCCGAGCATTTCTTTTATCTGTTCATCATCTATAATTTCTTCATTGGTATGATTCGCCTCTTGTATTTTATCTAGTGACTGTTCATATTTACTGGCAATATCTGAAAATCTATTTTTTACAATGTCTCTGATGCTAGGCGCAAGTTCATCCATTAACTTAGTGAGCTCTAATCTTATATGTGGATAAATTCTTAGACGCCTGTGCCCTATATATGCGATTAAGTCGGTCTTTTTGTTTCTCATTTAAGCCACTGTTTATGAATATTATCAGCAATATACAATGAAAGTGCTTGTATCGTTGCTCCGGGGTTTACGGAACCACCCGTTGAAAATATTGAAGCATCAGATATATATAAATTATCTATATTATGAGCTTTTGCATATTTATCTACAACTGATGTTCGAGGATCTTCCCCCATTCGACATGTGCCTAGTGTATGCCACCCTGTCTCTCTTACTGGGCCCATACAATTTGTCTTGTATGCACCGGCTATATTCATAATTTTTCTCACGTGATTAATTCCATCCTCTAATTGTCTCTTGCTATTTTCACTTAAATAGTAATTAATCTTAATTTCTATTTTTTCCTTATTATACTCTGCTGATACCATGTTAGAAGTCTCTGGCAGATCATCGCATATAACTACGGCATGAATAGTCTTATTATAGTACTCTTTGAACGTCTCCATAAAGGTCTTATCCTTCCTCTTTAATCGCATTTTGATTATTTTTTTGGCGAGTTCTCCTGGTAAAGGTCCTCGTATTATTTGAACTGTATAACCACTTTCAAAAGGATTGTGCGGATTATGCATGGCCTTTTGCTGGGACATGAGACAACATCCCTGTGGTCCTTTATTCGAATTGATATTCTTTTTAAGTTTTCCTTCTATATATCCCCATGGATGTAGCATTAAATTTTTTCCAACCATTCCTGATCCTTTACAGATATTGCTAACCAAGATTAGAGCTGGAGTTCCAATTCCACCACAGGACAGAATAAACTTTTTGGCCCTTATAATACCCCTTTCATTATTCTTGTTGATAAAGGCTAAGCCTGTCACTGTTTTTTGTCCATTTTCATTCCTTTCTGTATGTATTCTTGTTATTGTCGTATTTTTGAGTACAATTAGGCCTTTTTCTAATGCTTTCGGGTAATAAGTATTTACTGTTGATCCTTTAGATGTTCCCTTTGGGCCCATATTGCTTGGCCATTTATAATCGTCTTTTTCTCGCCCATCGTACTCTTCTGTATTTAGTGCTGCATATGCTGGCCAGGTTTCCCATCCATACTTATTAAATGCTTCCTCCCAGGCTTTACTTTGTAAACATGATGTAATTTCTCTCATAGTTGGAACATATTCTGGATGATATGGGTTCCCTGATCTACCTGCAACTCCAGTTATTTTGGTATCTAATTCATAATATGGTAATAGATCATCCAGTGATATTGGCCAGTCCGTGCCAATTCCATATGTTGAATGCATATTAAAGTCATTTCTGTGCATTCTTGGCCACATGCATGAATGCATTAGTGTTGATCCACCAATACCGCTAAAATTATGTATCTCTATTGGAGAATTGCTGCAGTCTATATTATAAATCTCGTTATCATTTCTGTTTGCAGCCTTAGTTGCTAATACAGTCTCCTTCATTATTTCATATCCTGCTTCTAATGTGTAATGTTTATCTATTTCTAGTGAATCACCTTTTTCTATGCATACTACCTTGTATCCCTTGCTTACCAAATGCCACGCAGCTGGCATTCCTCCAGCTCCACTACCAACAATTGCTATGTCAAACATTATTTTGGTATATACCTTTTAAATATGTCTGGGATCGTAATAATCATTTTTGCATTTGATACCTCCTCATTGTTGACAGTACAAATTGCTTCACCTTCACATATTCCCCGCTTCCATTTTTTAATTGTTGCACGTATTTTCAACTTATCTCCTGGTACAACCTCTCGTTTAAATCGAACCACATGCTTTAGTGCATGAGTAACTGAACCCTTTAACCCTTCCTGTGTTGTAATTGCTACTGTCAGCATTTGGGCCATTGCCTCCAGTTGCAAGGCTCCTGGCATGTTTGGATTGCCTGGAAAATGCTTGGGGAAGTACCATTCATTATTGGTTACATTTTTATATCCATTCGCATACTTGCCTGGCACGCACTCTGTAACTTTGTCAATCATTAGAAAAGGGTACCTATTTGGTTGAAATTCCTGCAATTCAATTGCATTTAAGCTAATTATCTTCTCTTCTTTATTATTCATATCTGATTTTCCTTGTAAGTTCTTCTACTATATCATACCCGTCCCATATTATGTCTATATTTAGCGCAGATCCTGGTTTTGCGTATCTTGTGATTGACGTATTTTTCGTCTCAAGATATATTTTTTCTTCTTGCTCATCACTTAGACCTATTAGTATCATTGTTTGTGAATTGTCCTGAGTATACTTAGATATATTTTCCCATTTGTTACTATGTATTATTGGTAGGCAGCCATCATTTCCTGCTTGGTATAGCTCACTAATTCCTATTTCTTTATCTCTATCCTTAAATAAAGGGCAATATAAATTCTTGCTATTAATCATGTTCTCTTTGCCATGCTTCATGGCAAACTCTTCGGCATTTATGTAGCAATCACGCGCCTTAACCCCTTTTTCTTTCATTTTTATACCTTCATTTGATACATCACCTAAAAAGTCTATAAGCTCCTTTTTGATTTTCATGTTTAACTCTCCTGTAGCAACTAGTAACTTTGGTGATGAGCATGCTTTTTGACCAAAGGAAAATAAATCTCTTGCAAATAACTTTGCCGCAATCTTCTTATGATCGGCATCCACAGTATCCAACCAATTTAAGTTTATCACAGACAATGACGTTTTATTAGCGAAAGAGAGTATTTTAATTTTTTTATTACTAAATTCTGAAATAACATTTTCAATTGTTTGATTGCCTCCCCAAATGACCAGCGCTTTTGCTTTATCTGATAACTCTTTAAAACATAAATCATCGTATGCACACTCAAATATTGAGAATAAATATCTCAGCTCACTCTTTGTCCTATCGAGAATTCTTAGTGGTTCTAATAAATCCTTTCTTGATCTTTTAGATACCCTCATTGCTACACTATTTCCACTTAATAAGCCAAATACTAATGTGAATAGTGCGTTTGTAGGCACATTGCTTGGAGCAATATGTATTGTTAGTCCTCTTCCTCTTATATTCTTCCCATTATAAATATTCTTATATCGTTTTAAATTCTTCTTTCTTATCCACATCGCAAAATAGAGGTACTCATCTCCTACCTCTCTATTTTTGATCCCTTTTATCAAATTTTTTGATATAATATCAAGTGTTTTAATAATATCTTCACTAAATACTTCTCTGCTGTCGGTACTTAGCTCACTTGGTTGAAAACCTGATAATATATTCATTTTTTATATGCGTCACTACAACCTCTTACTTCAGTATTTTTTAACCGCCCAATTATTTCGAAGGCATTACCATGTCTTCCACATGGGCATGACTGACTGACAATTTTAACCATATCATCTGTTAGTATTGACATCCCAGGATAGCTATACGGTAGTAATGATAATACTTGTGCCACGCCAACCTCACCTTTACTGGAAAGATCTAATGTATAGGGATTTCTACTTAAAATTCTTGTGAATCTATTTTCATGTAACAACCCATGCTCACATTCCATAAATATTGAACCAGTTTGTTCTATCATTCCATAGTAGTTTTTAATATTTTTGACCTTTGTGATATCCTTTAATTCATTGTTGAATTGATTCCTGCTTACTTTCATTTTTTCAAGATTTTTCCAACCACCACCATGCAATATCGAGCATTTGTTTGAAAAATGTTCTTGTATGTCTTTAGGCCACTTTACTGCTTTTAGACTTTCCCATACTCTTCCTGTAAAGCCAAATATTATCAAATCTTGTTCCTCATATTTTTCAAGAACTCCTCTTATTATATTCATGTCAACTTGGTTGTCTTTGTTTAGTACACCTACTACCTTCTTGCACATTTGCCCGAATCCTATGATTGCTGCTTTTCGGGCATTAAAAATATCTCTCTTCTTTATCTCCTCATCTTTTTCAATCGCCAGCATCAATGGTCTTTTTAACTTCATATAGGCTTCAAAAATCTTTGCAAGAACCTTGCGCTGATTCTGTGCAGTTATAGCATCTAACATTACTTTTGATTTTGCTCCGGATGTACCTGATGAGTACATAGTTTTGATTATCTCGCTCTCCTCTACTGATATAAGTTTTTCTCTCTTAAAACTACTCGCATGAATGTATGGTTTGTAAATTATCTCAAGTGAATCTCTTTCCTGGAAAAGAGAATTAGATACATTCATGTATTCCCTGCTATTTTTCTTATGGTGTTTATCAAGTAAATCCAGTAATACACTAAACTCTTGACTATCTATCTTATCGATAGACTGATTGTCTGAAATGATTTCGTTTAATTTATCGATAATCATTCTATTACTAGCTTCTTATAGTTTATTTTACCACTTTGTGTTCTAGGTAGCGCTTCAATCTGTTTGATGAATATATCTCTTGACTTCATGCCATATTTATCTTTAAGCATTCTTTTCAGTTTATCTGTACCTCCTTCAATATTTTCTATGAATACACCGAGTTTTTTGTCGTTAGTGACAACAGCACAATTACATTCTACTTCTTTTTTCACTATATTTGATATATAGTCTAAGTCAATTCTTTCCCCATTAATTTTTGCGATCCTATTTTTTCTAGCGACTATATAGTAATAACCTTCTTTATCTTTAAATCCTATATCTCCAGTTTCCAATACATTATTTTCTTTTTTCTCTGAAATCAGATCTTTTCTCGCTTTAGCATACCCTGGGGTTACGTTAGATCCTATGTATTCAAGCTCCCCACATTCCTTCCCTTCATAGTTGTATCTATATTCACTATTAATGTGAATTCTGCCCCCAGGTATTGCTTTACCTATTGAACCAATTTTTTCAGTTACTAACTCTGGAGGTAGGTACGTCATTCTCGCAGTAGCCTCCGTTTGTCCATACATGATATAGATTTTTGTTCCTTTTAGTTTGGCTTCACCTACAATTAAATTGATTAATTCATTGTGCATCTTGCCACCAGCTTGAGTAATATACTTTAATTCTTCTGTGAACAATAGGTTGAAGCCTAACTTCTTTATTACTTCGTAAGTATATGGAACTCCTGCAAACGATGAAGGTTGATACTTTTCATATGTTTCCCAAAATCCTCTGGTTGTAATTGATCTATTCTCAATTATTATTTCTGCGCCTGCATATAAGTGTGTATTAATACATGATAAGCCATATGTGTAAAACATAGGAAGGTTTGTTATCATTCTGTCGTTTTTTGTTATTGGCAGATACTCAAGAATAGATTTCATATTCGAGAAAATATTTTTGTATGTTTGAATAACCATCTTTGGGCTACCTGTTGATCCTGACGTCGGCATCAACAGAGCTATAGAATCTGTAATCCTTATTTGATCTTTTCCGTATTCTTCAATTTCTATATTTCCTTTAATTCCTTCCGTTGCTATATAATCTGGTGTGTATCTGTTTAAAATCTCTTTTTTTGTTTCTTTGCTTGTATTCGGGGATGTTAATATACATTTAAACCCACCCCTGAGTGATGCAACATATAAAGCAATGCTTTCAAAATAAGCGTTAAAAAAACACAATACTAGTGTGTTTCTTTCAATACGCTTCTCGTATTCTTGAGCTTTTCTTTTTAGGTCGTTGTATGTGTATGTTTTGTCATTTTCAATAATGGCGTTTTTACTAAGAAATTCATCCTGAATTAAATTAATATTATGCATCCAATTTGATTCCATATTTTGTTAGCGTTTCGATACCTTTATTGTAAGAACTAAAATCTATAATATCATTCATTTCTAGTGTTATATCAAATGTATCTTCTAGTTCAGACATCAATGACATGTGACCTACTGAGTCCCATTCATCTATTGATTGATACTCTAGAGATTCAACATCCTTCTTATCTATTTCAAAAGCCTCAATAAAGCAGTTTTTGTACTTTTCGAGATTGCTCACTTTAGAATTGCTT
>QCUJ01000061.1 GCA_003210795.1 Synechococcus sp. AG-679-B05
CCGTAATGGGGACACGAATTTGCTGAGATGGACTGGGATGAGTAGATCTACTCAGGTCTTCCATCAACCTGCGCACCCCACTAACGAACATCCTCCGCGAAGATGCGTTTGTGATTGCCTCTTGTTCCCGTGTACGTGATCGAACTGGCCCTGCGCATGAGCCCCTTCCCAGTGTCTGTGCAACGCAAAGAGCACAACGACGCTGAAGCCCTCTATCAGCAAATCCGTCAAACACTGGAAAGTGGTCAACCTCGACTACTAGAGCTCACCTGCGAAAAAGTCGAAGGGAAAAAAGTCACGTTGCTGACAAGTGAGATTCTGGCCGTTCAGCTCTACGAAAAGGCTTCAGCTACGGGCGGGAGCAAGCGGCCGGGCTTTTCCCTTGAGGGGTAACGCATCAACAGCTGAACTTCGGGTTGAAAGCCTGAGCCATAGCTGGCCAGGAGGAGAAACCGTTTTAAACCAATGCGACTTCACCATTCCAAGCCCTGGACTGTGGATGCTGGTGGGGAGCAACGGCAGCGGCAAAAGCACCCTGTTTCGATTAATCGCCGGCCTGCTGCAACCTCAAGCCGGACGCATTGAATCGCCCCATCGCGCTGCTCTTGTTTTTCAGAACCCAGACCATCAACTGCTGCTGCCAACAACAGGCAGCGACCTGATGCTCGGGATGCCTCGGGAGCTCACAAACGAGAAGCGCTGCGCTCGGATGGAAAGCCTGCTTCAAGAGCTCGGACTCGACGGACTTGGACAACGTCCCATCCATGCCCTCAGCGGGGGGCAAAAACAGCGCCTGGCTATCGCTGGAGCCTTGGCAAGTGATGCGGGGCTGCTTCTCCTCGATGAGCCCACAGCGCTCCTTGACCCAGAAAGCCAACGAACGGTGCTGGAGGCCGTGCAATCCCTCTGCCGAAGGCCGCAGAACCCGCTGACAGCTTTGTGGATCACCCATCGACTCGAAGAGTTGTCATGCGCTGACGGAGCTGCACTGATGCATGCTGGCCGGATCGGCCCCTGGCGCGCTGGTCACGAGTTGCTCCAGCACTTGCGAGCCGGGAGGCCTGGCAGGTAGGTTCTCCGAGAAGCCATTCCTCGGTAGCTCAGCGGTAGAGCGGTCGACTGTTAATCGATTGGTCGCAGGTTCGAATCCCGCCCGGGGAGCTTGAAACACGAAAGCCTCAGCATTAGCTGGGGTTTTTTATTGACAAAAAAGGAATTTTCATGACGTGCGGTTGCTCGAAGCGGAAGACTTCCTGAACTCCTCAGCATCAACCGAGAGGGTTCAGCGTCGCAAAACCTTTGCAGCGCAGCCGATTTCGAGGATTACGAGAAAAAACATCCTTAAAGGTGAAATCTGCAGACACCACAAAAGCTTGAGAGAATCTGCTCAGCGTCGATCCCGAAAGACCAGCGCTTTTTCTTCAGCCTTTCCTTCGCCCGATCCATGAAGCCTTGCATCCTGTTGATCGAAGACGACCAGGACATGCGCGATCTGGTCGGCGGCCATCTCGAACACAGCGGATTTGATGTTCAGCGGGCCGACGATGGAATCAAAGGCCAAGCGCTTGCACTTCAGTACACCCCAGATCTAATCCTGCTGGATCTGATGCTGCCCAAAGTTGATGGGCTGACCCTTTGTCAGCGGCTGCGGCGTGATGACCGCACTGCTTCAATCCCGATTTTGATGTTGACTGCTCTCGGGGGCACCAAGGACAAGGTGAGCGGCTTCAACTCCGGAGCCGATGACTACCTCACCAAGCCCTTTGACCTCGAAGAACTGCAGGCTCGTGTGAAGGCCCTACTTCGCCGCAGCGATCGCGCTCCGGTTGGATCCTCCAACCACAACGAAATTCTCAGCTACGGCCCATTGACCCTCGTTCCGGAACGGTTTGAAGCCATCTGGTTCGATGGTCCCGTGCGGCTCACGCATCTGGAGTTTGAACTGTTGCACTGCCTGCTTCAACGACACGGTCAAACGGTGGCGCCTTCGCTGATCCTCAAAGAGGTTTGGGGATACGAACCAGACGACGACATCGAAACCATCCGGGTGCACGTTCGCCACCTACGCACCAAGTTGGAGCCAGATCCCCGTAAACCTCGCTTCATCAAAACGGTCTACGGAGCTGGGTATTGCCTGGAGTTGCCGATCGGGGGCGACCTTGACGGCCTCCAAGATGTCGTAGCGATGGCTCGCGAGGAACGCAAGCAGCAAGAAGATCGAGCCACCGCCTGACTTCAGCTCACACTCAGATCCAGCAAAGCCACTTCCCAAGCAAGCCTGGGTTGGACAAACCCGAGCAAATGGCGTCTAAGGACTTCCAGACGATGCATGGGGTCATGGCCAGCACCACATCGCCACAGCTTTTGCTGCCACCAGTCGATCAACCAGAGCTGCTGTTGCCCATCCAGGCTCTCGCAAAGATCGCGAGCTAAGGCCAACGCCTGCATCGGCTCCTGGGGCAACGTTTCCAAACGATCAACGAGATCAACCGGCAGGGCTTCCCGCTGACGACGGTGCTCCAGCAGGGCACCAGGGGAACCTGCAGCCATCGCCAGCAGTTCCAAAGGATCATCCTTCTGTTCACCGCAACGTTGCAGCACCTGCTGGACATCGGCATCGCCCAACCGCAGAAAGCGGATCAACTGACAGCGGGAACGAATCGTGCTCAACAGCCTTTCTGGAGCAGCTGAGAGAAGAATCAGCAGACCGTGCCCAGGCTCCTCAAGCGTTTTCAACAAGGCATTGGCCGCCGCCTCCGGCATGGCCTCGGCAGCTTCAATCACCACCATTCCCCGCTCAGCTTCCACGGGTTGACGAGCGAGAAACCGACTCACATTTCGAATCTGCTCCAAGCGAAGCTGTGGGGGAGTCCGGCGGCTGAGCCCGGCTTCCTCCGCCTCGGAACAGGTGAACAAGCGTCCCTGATGCTGATAAGTGGGTTCCAACCAGAGCAGATCAGGGTGATTGCGCTCCAGCAGACGGCGCCGTTGTCGAGACGAGAAGACCCCACCAGCCAGTACGCCCTCCAGCAGGCGCAGCGCAGCCAGGCGGCGCCCGACGCCCTCAGGCCCCGCAAACAGATAAGCCGGAGCAAGACGCTGCTGCTGCAGCGCTGCAGTCAGCAGATTCACGGCGAGGGGCTGGCCGATTAAATCGGTAAACAAATCACCCACCCAACTGCTCCAGAAGCACCTGCTCCAGGGCCTGACTGACCCCCTCCGGCGCAGCGGCCGCATCGACCCGAAACCAACCTTTGTGCTGCGCAATCTCGGCAAAACCCTCGCTAACACGGCCTAAAAACGCCTGACCTTCAGCCTCAATCCGATCCGCTGCAGCACCGCGCCGGCGCCGCAAGCTCTCCTCCAGCGGCAGCTCCAGCAAGAGGGTCAAGTCCGGTTGCAATCCCCCGGTGGCAATCTGCTCCAGCTGATCGATCAACAAACGGTTCAGGCCACGGCCATAGCCCTGATAGGCCAGGGTCGAACCAGAGAACCGGTCGCTGATCACCCAATCACCCCGCTCGAGCGCCGGAAGAATCAGCGTTTCGACATGTTGAGACCGATCAGCTGAGTAGAGCAACAACTCGGCGATGGGCGCTGGGGCCTCATCTGCAGCTGTATGCAGAAGTAGCTCCCGGACAGACCGGCCAAGGGATGTTCCCCCCGGTTCTCGGGTCTGCACAAGCCCAGCACTGTCCGGCATCAGACCAGAGGCGGGAAGCCACCGAACCAGATGCTCCAGCTGCGTGGTCTTGCCACATCCATCGATGCCTTCCAAGACGATGAAACGTCCCTTCATCTGATCCGCAGCGCCAGCGCATTGAGCACCACCGTGATCGAACTCAGCGCCATCAGTAGCGCAGCCAGGGGAGGGGAAAGCAGCAATCCCTGACCGGGGAGCAGCACACCTGCTGCAACCGGCAGGGCGATGAGGTTGTATCCGAAGGCCCAGACCAGGTTCTGCCGCACCTTGGAGAGGGTCCGGCGAGCCAGCGCAAGCGCCTCCGGGAGGTTGTCGAGCCGATCCCCCAGAAGCACCAGTCCGGCGGTGTCCTGGGCAATCTGTGTACCCGTACCGATAGCAATACCCAAGTCGGCCGCCGCAAGGGCGGGTGCATCGTTGATGCCGTCACCCACCATCGCAACAGTTCCATGGGCCTGGAGTTCTTCCAGGCGCTTCAATTTCTGCTCCGGCAGCATCTGCCAGCCCAAAGCATCCGCTGAGAAGCCGAGTTGCTCCCCCAGCCGGCGCACTGGGGTCTCCCGATCCCCGCTGAAGAGGGCCAAGCCCAGGCCCTGCTGACGCAAGCGCTCCAGGGCAGGCTCCACATCAGGGCGGAGCTGATCTTCAACCTGGATCAGTCCAAGAAGTAATGATCCCTCAGCAACAGCCACCACCGAACCCTCCGCCTTCGACAACCACGTCAACGCCGATTCGGGAATCTTGACGCCAGAGCTCTGAAGCCAGTCGGGTTTGCCCGCTCGAATTAAATCCGAACAACCTGAAAGCTCTCCCTCGAGGCCAGCACCAGAAATGGTGCGGACTGAATCGGTCTCCATCAACGGCAGGTCGCGACGCTGGGCTTCCTGAAGCAGTGCATGGGCCAGGGGATGGCGGCTGCTGACCTCGAGACTCGCCGCGAGTTGCAGCAAGCGATCCGGATCTTCACCCTCCACAGTGGTCACCAATGGGCGACCCAGCGTGAGTGTGCCGGTCTTGTCAAAAACCACCCTCTCGAGCCCGGCTGCGGTTTCGATCACATCACCGCCACGGAACAGCCAGCCACGCCGGGCAGCCAGACCAGTGGACACCGTGATGACCGTGGGCGTGGCCAAACCCAGAGCACAGGGACAGGCCACCACCAAAACAGCGATCGACAACTGCAAGGCAAGACCCATCGGCGTGGTGGCACCGCTCCCGAGGCCGGCGTGATGCATGCCATGACCTTCCATTGCGCTATGGGGCATCCCAGGGGCGGCCGCCTGCAGCACCTGAGGCCAGTGGCTGGCACCGAACAGCCACCAGAAAAGAAACGTGGCTACCGCCAGCGCGATCACGCCGTAACAAAAACGACCGGCCACCCTGTCCGCCAGACCCTGAATCGGAGCTCGGCGGGCCTGCGCCTGCTCAACCAGACGAATGATGCGGGCCAGAGCAGTCTCGGCACCCACTCGGGTGACTTCGATCAGCAATGGAGCCTCAAGATTCAGGCTGCCAGAGGAAAGCTCGGCTCCTGCCTCGGCCTGTAAAGGCATCGGTTCACCGGTGAGGCTCGATACATCCACCGCAGATTGCCCCTCCAGCACAAGGCCATCCACCGGCACCCGATCGCCTGGGAGGAGCTGAAGTCGCTCACCCGGTCGAAGAGCCCCGACACGCACCTCCCTGATGGCTCCATCCGCCAACACCAGTCGGGCGGTTTCGGGTTGCAACTGCGCCAGTTGCTGCAGAGCAAGACCAGTGCGGAAACGGGCTCGCTCCTCAAGGAATCGTCCCAGCAGGACAAAACCCAGCAGCATCACAGGCTCATTGAAGAAACAAGGCCAACCCACCTGGGGCCAGATCAGGGCCACAATGCTTGCGGTATAAGCACTGCCAACACCCAATCCCACAAGGGTGTCCATGCTTGGAGCACCGGCACGAGCCGCGGCCAAACCGCCACTGAGGATCGGTCGACCAGGCCCTAGGAGAGCCACCGTGGCCAAAACGGCGTGAAACGGAAGGCTGCCGATGATGGGCAGGGCGAGATGACCCGCCTCACTCACATGGCCCAGCACTGAAAGCAACAGCAACAGCAACGCCACCATCAGCTGTCGCCACTGCTGCCACCAGGTCAGCCCTGAAATCCCGGGGTGACGGGCGGCACCGGCAGCATCCTCCAGCTGTCGCTCACGGGCCGGGAAGCCCCGATCCGTCAAAGCACTGAGAACGGCCTCGACGCTGCCTGCGTCGTTCTCCAGATCAAGCCAGGCAGCTCGGCTGACCAGGTTCACATCAACGCGTTGCACACCCGGCTGTTCCAGCAGCGTGCGCTCCACGGCACGCACACAACCACCGCATTTCATGCCCTCAACATCGAGGACAACGGTCTGAACCGCTTGAGTCACTGGCGATGGATCGTTACGGCCAGGCTAGGTCGGGCTCCAATCCCGTCAGGATGGTGTTCTTCCGCCGTAGCGCCGTGCCCCGCAGCAACCGCAACGACAACTTCATCGACAAGAGCTTCACGGTGATGGCGGACCTCATCGTCAAGCTGCTTCCGATCAATGCGCGCTCGAAAGAGGCCTACGTGTACTACCGAGACGGACTCTCAGCACAGAACGACGGCGATTACGCCGAAGCTCTGGAGAACTACGAGGAGGCTCTGAAGCTCGAGGAGAACCACACAGATCGCAGTGAAACTCTCAAAAACATGGCGATCATATACATGTCCAATGGAGAGGAGCAGAGGGCGATAGAGACCTACCGCCAGGCCCTCGATGAAAACCCGAAACAGCCCTCCTGCCTGAAGAACATGGGCCTGATTTTCGAGAAATGGGGACGGATTGCTGAGGAGGAAGGCCGTCAGGACGATGCTGATCGATGGTTTGATCAGGCGGCCGAATCATGGACACAGGCCGTACGCCTCAATCCAGGCGGTTACTTGGACATCGAAAACTGGCTCAAATCCACGGGTCGCAGCAACGTGGACGTCTACTTCTGAACATTCACAGCGTCACCCAGGGCCAGCACCAGCGCCTCGGTGACGCTGTCGGCCTCCAGCAGCGCCAGATCCAAGCCCGAAGCCAAAGCCCCCAGGCCGCTGCCGCGGGGCACCACTGCACGCCTGAAGCCAAGGCGCGCGACTTCCTGGAGGCGCAGCTCCAGTTGCCCCACAGGCCGAAGCTGCCCACCCAGACCAAGTTCGCCGATCAGGACGGTTCCTGCGGGGAGAGTTAAATCCCTGAAGCTGGCCACCACGGCTGCAGCAACTCCAAGATCCGCCGCCGGTTCCTCCACCTCAAGTCCACCGGCAACGGAGAGATAGCAGTCGAAGCGCGACAACGGCAACCCCATGTGCTTTTCCAGCACGGCCAGAATCTGATGCAGACGATTGGTACCAATGCCTGTGGCGGTGCGGCGAGGGCTCGCATAACAGGTGACGTTCACAAGCGCCTGAAGATCCACCACAAGAGAGCGGGTGCCTTCACAGGCCACGATCGTGGCAACCCCAGAGGCCCTGGCATCGCTGAGGAACAGCTCACTGGGATTTCCCACTTCGGCCAGACCCTGGGCCTGCATTTCGAACAACCCAAGCTCATGGGTGGCGCCGAAGCGATTTTTCACTGCCCTCAGCAGCCGATGGCTGGCGAAACGATCGCCTTCAAAGGTGAGCACGGCATCCACCAGGTGCTCCAGCACCTTCGGGCCGGCCAACATTCCCTCTTTGGTGACATGGCCCACCAGCATCAGGGCCGTGGTCTGGCGCTTGGCAAGCCGCTGCAGCGCCGCAGCGCACTCCCGCACCTGGCCGACCGATCCAGGAGCACTGGTGAGATTGGCATCGTGCAGAGCCTGGATGCTGTCAATGATTGCCACAGCAGGCCGCAGCGAC
>QCUJ01000062.1 GCA_003210795.1 Synechococcus sp. AG-679-B05
TCTAGAGAACCCAGTCCAGCACTGCAAGTCATTGTGTGCGATAGATCCGCTGCAACAGCCAAAGCGAGAACACCAAGCCGATCAGGTGTGCGAACAGCACCTGGGTGTTGCTCAGTACCGAGAGCATCTCAAGGGACGTGATGGCCAGGTTGTCCGCCATGCCGCGGCCGCCGATGGCGATGCCTGGGGTTTGCATCGAAGCCTGCACGAACAAACTCCCTGCCAATGCCTGATAGCCGATGGTGGCCAGGGTGAGCCCGAGCAGGTCCGCCAGCAGCCCTCGTTTCACCAGCCGTGCCGCCTCTCCCCGGCTGGGCCGTGCCTCACTGGCGATGGCGCGGCCGGTTCGCACAATCAACCAGCCCTGCCAGAGGCTGAACAGCAGCACAAGAAAAGCCAGGGTGGTGAGCGACAGGCCGGGGCCGAGACCGACGGCCCGTTCCGCGTTGCGGGCGAGGCTGCCGCCGATGTTGTTAAACAGCAGCACCCCCACTACAACGATGCCAAGCACCACTTGAATCCAGAAGCGGATCCAGCCCATGCGCCGCACCCCGAAAGACAGCTGCTGGAAATCGAGACGATCCGCCATCTCTCAGGAGGTCAGTCGTCCAAACTTGCCACCAAAACGTCACGCCTGCACCCCGCGTTGATTCCCCTCTGTTCACCGACGGACGCTCGTAAGCCGACAGCGCTGGCCTTGGGGAGCTTCGACGGATTGCATGCCGGCCATCGCAGAGTGATTGCCGAAGCGATCGAGGATCGTCCCGAGCACGTGGTCGCCAGCGTGGTCAGTTTCTGGCCCCATCCACGGGAGGTGCTGTTCGGCGAACCACGGCTTCGACTGGATCTCCCCAGCGAGAAACTCGATCTGCTCAAACCACTGGGCATCGAGCAACTGGTGCTGGTGCCATTCACCCAGGAGCTGGCACAGCTCAGTGCCGAAGCCTTTGTGGAGACCGTTCTGTTGGACACCCTGCAGGCCCGCCAGATCGCCGTGGGGGCCAACTTCCGATTCGGACGCAACCGCAGCGGCGACGCCGCTCTGCTGCAACGGGTTGCCGCTGCACGGGGCGTGTCGGTGCGGGTGACCGAGATCGTCGAAGACGCCGACGGACGCATGAGCAGCAGTCGCATCCGTTCCGCCCTGGAAGCGGGCGATCTGAAAACCGCTCAAGCCCTGTTAACTCGCCCCTATCGCTTCCAGGGGCCCGTGGTGAGAGGGCGCGGCCTGGGTCGCGGCCTGGGCTGGCCGACCGCCAACCTTCGGGTGGATGGCAGGAAATTTCTGCCGGGCCTGGGGGTCTACGCAGCCTGGGCCTGGCTGAATGGCACAGGCGAACGAATGGCGGCCGTGATGAATCTTGGGCCCCAACCCACTGTGGATCCCAATGCGCCCTCAGCAGTAGAGGTGCATTTGCTCGATCGCAGCCTTGAGATGGTGGGCCAACAACTGCTGGTTGAGCCAGTGCTTCGCCTGCGGGGCCAGGTGAAATTCTCAGGACTCGATGCGCTCAGTGAACAGATCGGCAGGGATGCTAATGAAGCCCGATCGCTGCTCTCATCTCAGACCGGTGTCGGGTAAGCGTTCGACAACCCCCAGACGATCAACACTCCGATTCCGCCCAGAAGGACAATGCCCCAGATCAGAACGCGCATGGCGCTGTCGGATCCGCTGTTCTCCATAGCTGGTGGGAATGCCATCCTCCTCAGAGTGCCATGAAAGCCATGGGATGTGACCCCGGCCTCGACCCGCGTGTGGCTCGGCTGATCGACGCCAACCTGGACCGTGCCCGAGAAGGGCTGCGAGTGGTGGAGGACTGGTGCCGTTTTGGGCTGGATCGCGAAGATCTGGTGGTCACCCTCAAGGATTGGCGACAACGACTGGGGCGACTGCATCAGGATCGCTACAAGAAGGCCCGCTCTACCTCGACCGATACGGGGGCCGGACTCGGACATCCGGCCCAGCTGGATCGTCACAGCCCCCGCCAGGTTGTGGCTGCCAACTGCGGTCGGGTGCAGGAAGCCTTGCGTGTGCTTGAGGAGTACGGCCGAAGCATTGATGCACCACTCGCCAAGGAAGCTGCAGCTGTTCGCTATGGCCTTTACGACCTGGAGGTGACCTGCCTGGAGGCCACGGCGGGGAGCAACCGCCGCAGGCGACTGGAGGATTGCCGACTTTGCCTGGTCACCAGTCCGAGCGACCGCTTGATCGCAACCGTGGACGCTGCCCTGCGCAGCGGTGTGGCGATGGTGCAGTACCGGGCCAAGGACGGCAGCGATCTCGAACGGTTCGAGGAAGCCCGTTCCCTGGCGGAACTGTGTCATCAGCACGGGGCCTTGTTCATCGTGAATGACCGCATTGACCTCGCCCTTGCCGTCGACGCTGACGGGGTGCATCTGGGGCAGGACGACCTCCCCACTGCGGTCGCGCGACGGCTGATCGGGACCGAACGTCTCCTCGGGCGAAGCACCCACAACCTCGAGCAGGTCCGTCAGGCGAACGACGAAGCCTGCGACTACCTGGGGCTGGGACCGGTTAACAACACGGCGGTGAAACCCGCTCGGGCCGCCGTTGGCAGCGAACTGGTGGCCCATGCCTTGCAACTGAGCGAACGACCGATTTTTGCCATCGGCGGCATCACCTCCTCCAACCTCGATCAACTCACTGGGGTCGGATGTCGGCGGGTTGCCGTCATCGGGGCAATCATGGGAGCCGATGACCCAGGCGCAGCATGTGTGGAGCTGTTGCGCCAGCTGATGCCACGCTCCTGACCCATGGTTCTGCAACTCAACGTGAATGGTGAGATCCATCGGCTCGATCCAGCCCCTGAACCGCCCAACCTCGAGGCGGTGATCACCGCTCTGGGTCACAACCCCCAGCTGGTGGTTGCTGAGCACAACGGCACGATCGCTCCACGACGGCTCTGGGCCAGCACACCCGTGGCGGATAACGACACGCTTGAGATTGTCACCATCGTTGGAGGGGGTTCCTAAAGTTTCTGGAACGTCGAAATCAGGCCGTGGCCGTGTCGAAATCGTCCTGGGGTCGCCGAATCCTGGCAATCGTCCTGGTCCCCTGCCTCATGCTGGGCCTGAGTCTCGCCATGCCGCAGCAGGCGGATGCAGCCCGAGGTGGCCGGATGGGAGGTGGCAGTTTCAGGGCACCGTCCATGCCACGCACCATGCCCCGCTCAAGCGGCGGTTACCGCGGCGGCTACGGCGGTGGTTACGGCGGCTATGGCAGAAGGGGTGGCTTCGGATTCCCCTTCATCATTCCAATCTTCGGCTTCGGCGGTGGCGGTCTGTTCGGTCTGCTGATCCTGATGGCAATCGCCGGAGTACTGGTGAATGCACTGCGAGGCGCGGGTTCGGCCCCAGGCATCGGTGGGGCTGTCGCCACCCCAGCGGTGCCCAGCAAGGTGAACATGATCCAGCTTCAGGTTGGGCTTCTGGCTGGAGCCAAGGCTCTGCAGGATGACCTCAGAACCCTCGCCAAATCGGCAGACACCTCGAGCTCAGCGGGTCTGCAGAGGGTGCTCCAGGAATCGACCCTGGCACTGCTTCGCCAGCCTGATCTTTGGGTCTACGCCAACGCAGAAAGCGGCAGCGTGCCTTTCAACACTGCCGAAGCAACTTTCAATCGTTTGTCGATCAACGAGCGGAGCAAGCTCGATGCTGAGGTGACCAGCAATGTGGGCGGTCAGAACCTGAGTGGCACCACCGATGTTGTGGGGGATGCCGATGCCACAAACGAATTCATCGTGGTGACCTTGCTGGTGGCCTCCACCGCAACCGCCCAGCTCAAGGGAGCTTCCACAGCGGAAGAGCTGCGTCAGTCACTGAGGATCCTTGGTTCCACCTCCTCCAGCGACCTGATTGCTCTGGAAGTGATCTGGCAGCCGGAGGGCCGCGGCGATGTTCTCAGCGCTGAAGAACTGATCACGGCTTATCCAAACCTGCAGCATCTCTGAAACACCTCAGGATCGCTGCGTAGAAAAGGAAGGCTCCTCAGCCTGAACGCAGCATCCTCAGGGCAGCCATAGCCGCGCCATAGCCGTTGTCGATGTTGACAACGGTCAGTCCTGGGGCGCAGCTGGCAAGCATCCCGTCCAGGGCGGCACGACCTCCCTTGCTCACTCCATAACCAACGGATACGGGGACCCCGATCACCGGCTGTGGCACCAGACCTGCAAGAACGGTGGGCAGAGCACCTTCCATGCCGGCACAAGCGATTAAAACCGTGGCTGTCTCCAGGCGCGGCAACTGGGCGAGCAAACGGTGCAGACCCGCCACCCCCACGTCCATCACCAGATCTACACCGATGCCATGGAGCTTCAGCGCGAGAGCGGCCTCGCTCACCACGGTGCGATCGCTGCTTCCTCCACTGAGCACGGCCACCGCTGACGGCCCATGGGGGGGCTGAGGGAGATCTCCGAGGCTGAGACAACGGGCCTCCGAGTGCACCTGCACAGCCGGCAGGCGACGCGATACGGCCTCAGCCTTATCGCCATCAACCCTAGTCACCAGACCCAACTCACCAGCTGCCGAGAATCTTTCGAGGATGGCGATGATCTGATCCGCCGTCTTGTGTTCGCCCCAGATCGCTTCCACCATCCCCAGGCGGCGGCGGCGGTTCAGATCCAGGCGGGCATCCTGCTTTGGATCGATCACGGATGGGACGGCAGCTCTTGCAGCAGCAGCTCTCCCTCAGCCAGAAGAGGGAACAACGGAGCTGCACTCGCAGGTCGGTTCAAAGCTTGATTCACCTCCGCTTCGAACAGGGCCTGAACCCGGAGCACCTCCGCTTCAGGAATGGCTTTCCACTCGTCTCGGCTGGCCCAGCGGATCAGAAGCACCCCCTCCTCGCGATCGGGGTCCCAATAGAGAGAGCGATGTACAAACCCCTCCTGCTGCTCCAGCCAGGGCTGCCAGGTACGCGCTTCGGCCTGTAACCAAAGGGTGCGCTGCACAGCGGGCACCTGGAGGCGAAGTTGTTCAATCACGGCACCCATCGCCATCGCCGGGGACGAAAACCCGAGCAGCATGGCCAACAGCACGGCCAAGGCGCGATTCATGCCTGACTCAGCAGGGCCACCGCCTGGCAGCTGATGCCCTCCTCCCTGCCTTCCGGCCCGAGGGTTTCGTTGGTGGTGGCCTTCACTCCGACGGCTTCTGGGGGCAGGCGGATGCGGGCCGCAAGATTGCTGCGCATCGCCTCGATGTGAGGCTTGAGCTTCGGACGCTCGGCGATCACCACCGCATCCACATTCACCACAGCCCAGCCCCGATGTTGCACCAGCTCCACCACCTTCTCCAGCAGCAACAGGCTGTCAGCCCCCTTCCACTTGGGATCGGTCGGCGGAAAATATTTGCCGATATCCCCCAGGGACAGAGCACCCAGCAGGGCATCCATCACGGCATGCGCGAGCACATCAGCATCGCTGTGGCCATCCAGCCCCAGTCCATCGGGATGCTCCAGGGTCACCCCACCAAGAATCAGAGGGCGGCCCGCCACAAGCCTGTGAATGTCATAGCCGTTGCCAATTCTGATCTGCATGGCGGAGGGATGAGGCTCTTGGGCCATTGTCCAGCGGGCGTAAAGATCGGGCCGCCGCTCGCGGGTGCGTTGCTCCCTTTGCTGCTGTCGCCAGGCGTCGATCGCTGCATGGTTCCCACTGCGGAGCACATCAGGCACCGCACTGCCGCGGTACTCAGCAGGACGGGTGTAGTGGGGGTGTTCCAACAGCACGGCACTGTGACTTTCCTCCACCAGTGATTCCGCAGTCCCTACCGTTCCTGGCAGGAGGCGCACCACCCCATTGATCAGGGTCATTGCCGGGAGTTCGCCGCCGGTCAGAACGAAGTCGCCGATGGAGATTTCCTCGTCGGCCAGAGAGCGGATGCGCTCGTCGAAACCTTCGTAGTGGCCGCAGAGCAACACCAACTGATCGTGCTCTGTGGCCCAGCGCTGCAAATCAGCCTGCTGCAATGGTTGTCCCTGGGGAGACATCAACAGCACCTGGCAGCGCTCGCGACGAGGAATCGCTTCCACGGCCGCGAACACAGGCTCCGGCTTGAGCACCATCCCGGCTCCGCCGCCGTAGGGCACATCGTCGACCTTGCGGTAACGATCGGTGGCGAAATCACGGGGGTTGTGAAGATGCAGCTCGGCGATGTCATTGCCGAAAGCACGCCCGATAACGCCGAGTTCAGGCAGAGGTGCAAAAGACTGGGGAGCCAGGCTCACCACATCGAGGCGGTAGGGCGCCATGGCAGATCAGGCTGCGGGCTTCGACACCCGTCGGGTATCGGAGAGCCAGGTAGAGCCTTGTGTGAATCGTAGTAGCAAGGCCGCACCCACGCAAGGTATTGCGGTAATCCTGGCAGCCTGGGTGTCCGCTTCTTCTCAGCGGCTGAGGACCAGTTCACCTGCCTACTTTTTGAAGACTGATCGCAGAGAAGAAACAAAACGCGAGCGCCCGAGCGCCTGCGCCTGCGCGTGCCCGCCTGCCCGCCCGCCTGCGCGTGTGTGCGCGTGCGCGGGTTACCTGCTGACCCCCTGCGCTGACGCCAGCTAGATGCCCTGCCAGTAGCAAGAGCACAGCGCCATAGAGGTGGATTGGTTTGGTGATGTTCATGGGTTCAGCGGTTGAAGAAACGATTACTCAGATAAAGGAAGCCAGCAGCCCAGGCCATACCCAGCAGGGGTGACACTGTTTCCCAGAGCCAGACCGTTGGCATCAGCCACACGGCGTAGACAGCTCCAAAGATGCAGGCAGCAGCACCAGAGAAGGCAAAGAAGAGAGCAACCTTCCCGACAAATCGAAGGGCTTTGTTCCGTGCTGCTCTACGGCCAATGTGCTTCAGAAGATCGGAGTACCACCCGGCATAGAAGAGTTCTGAGAACTTCTCACTGAAGGGAGTGGCTCCGGTATCAGAGCACTTAAGGCAGGTTGCGCTAGTAGTTCCACCAAACCTGGCGGGAATAGTTACCAGCGTTCCACATTCGGAACAAGGCAGTAATGCTGTGGTCATCCGTTGTTCTCCCAGTTGAGAAGTGATTTGAGGAATCGATCCCCAGTTCCTTCCAGAACGAGGGTGTTGTCGTCGAAGGTTTGGCCCTTCCTATTCGTCAGCGAATAAGTGACGAAGAGATCGTCATCGATGACATTGGCAGTCTTCACATCAATGAAGAAACCACGTCGTTGGAAGAGGGTGTCCCCTTCTTCGAGGTTGAAGTCTTTGATGTAGTTAGTGCCTCGACTGAAGCCGAAGCTGTCCTTACCCTCACCGCCTACTAAGACGTCAATCCCCTGACCTCCGTAGAGCCTGTCATTACCGCCGCCACCAAAAATGGTGTCGTCTCCTTTGGCTGCTTTGAAGTTTTCAGCCTTGGATGACCCCGTGATGAAGTCATCACCATCAGTGCCTCTGCGCTTCTTTCTCATGGTTGTTTCTGTGGGTAGGTGGTTGTTGTCCTCAGGAGAACTTCTTGATCAGTCCCTCGAAGAACTCAGAGGTGAATGTCTGGCTG
>QCUJ01000063.1 GCA_003210795.1 Synechococcus sp. AG-679-B05
ATCACCTTCAGCACTTATGCCCCTGATCGACTGATGGTCGGCGGTGGACTGCCCACCCGCCGTCGTCGGCCAGGCGCATCCATGCAAGTGTTCCGCGGACTTGCCGATGATCTGTTCAAGATCTGATCAGATTCACTTCGCTATGAGATCCTCCACACAACCTGAACAGGTCACCAAAACCGTTGTTGGCATCACAACGGTTTTCATAGGTGGCATCGCGCTTTTATCCAGTGTTTTTGTTGTGCCGGCTGGTGAAGTTGGTGTTGTGACAACCCTGGGCAAAGTTTCCGACACGCCCAGAACGCCAGGCCTAAACCTGAAGCTTCCGTTCATTCAGAGTGCACATAATTTCAGCGTTCGAACCCAGGTGGTCCCCGAGAAATTTTCAACACTCACCAAGGATCTGCAGGTTATCGAAGCGACGGCAACAGTGAAATACGCCGTCAAATCATCAGAAGCTCCTCGTATTTACAGCACGATTGCAACAGATGATTCGGCCATTTATGCCCGTGTGATTCAGCCGTCATTGCTAAAATCACTGAAATCAGTCTTCTCCAAATACGAACTCGACACGATCGCCACGGATTGGAACACCATTTCATCGCTCGTCCAGGAAAGTGTTTCCGGCGAATTACAGCTGTTCGACTACGTTTCCGTGAAGGGATTGGATATTACTGGGCTCAAAATCGCGGAAGAATATCGCGCGGCCATTGAACAGAAGCAGATTGCCGAGCAACAATTACTCCGTGCCAAAACCGAGGTTCGCATTGCCGAACAGGAAGCCCGGAAATTCAACACACTCAACCAGGCCTTGAATGAGAAGGTCCTTTACAAGCTATTCCTCGACAAATGGGATGGTCAGACCCAGGTCGTACCTGGTCTGGGGGGTGGAACACCACCTGTGATCGTTGGCCGGTGATTGTTGGCCGATAAGCGGTGCCGCCTTCTCACTCGTCTGTCGTTCGCAGATCCAGTGAGGGGAACGTCAGACTGATCTGATTCGCTTCCGACGATGTGAGACGGATCTTCGTTGCTGCCTTGCTGTCTTTTGCTCTGCTGTGTGCTTCACCGGCATGGGCCAGCTCAGTGGACGTTGTGCTGCGCAGCATCGATGCCGATGGCATTGGAGAACCGATCGGAATTGTGTCGGCATCCGACAGTGATCAAGGCCTGGTGATCCGCCCAAATCTGAAGGGGCTCTCCAGTGGGGAGTACGGCTTCCATCTCCACAGCAACGGCAGTTGCGAACCCTCCGTCAACGCAGAAGGAGTCCGGGTCGCCGGACTCAAGGCCGGTGGTCACTGGGATCCGGATAAGACGGGAACCCATGCGGGCCCGTTCGGTAAAGGTCACCGTGGGGACCTGAGCCGTTTGGTGGTTGAGGCTGATGGCAGCACATCCACGGATGTTGTTGCACCGCGTCTTTTTGTTGACGATCTCAAAGGCAGGGCTCTGGTTCTGCATGCCGGAGGTGACACCTACACCGACACCCCTCCCCTCGGCGGCGGAGGTGCTCGGGCTGCCTGTGGTGTTGCCGGTTAATTAGTTGTTCTCTGAAAAGTCGGAGAGACGCTCCCGCCAATGCACCAGCTCGACTGCAGATCGAACAGCTGCCGTTGAACTTCGCAGAATGGTGCTGCCCATCTGCACAGGCTGCCAGGAGTGAGTGTTGAACTGTTCAAGTTCGGCTTCGTCCCAGCCGCCTTCAGGCCCCACCACCATCCACACCCACCGGTCTGTCTGCGTCGACAACCACTCGGACAGGCTTGGCAGGCCCTCAGAACGGGTCACACCGACTGCCCGTGGTACCGAGGGCAAGGACCATTGATCGATCGACTGAAGTGGATGGAGCGTCGGCATCCAGAGGCGTTCACACTGCTCCACCGACTCCTTCAGGATTGTCTGCCACCGCTCAGGCCGATGCTCAGCCTGGGGAGTGCATCGTCTGCAGCTCAGCGGCTGTATGGCGTCGATCCCCAGCTCACAGGCCATTCGCAGCGCGTCGTCAAATCCTCGTCGGGTGAGGGCCAGCGCAAGACCAAGGCGCCTCACCGGCTCAGGCTCCCGTTCACAGGGTGAATCATTGAGTTGCAGGCCTTCGCCGTCGACCACCACCGCTTCCCATAACAACCCGCATCCATCGGTGATCGACAGACGGTCCCTGGTCCTGCGCCGCAGGACACGTTTGATGTAATGCGACTCATCCGCCGTCAGAGGGAGCCTCCCATCCCCGTTGCGCACCTGGGCCAATCGGCCCGGCTCAATCAACAGCCTACGAAGCTCACCCACCAGAGGGAAACAGGCTGTCCGGATGTTCTTCGACGGCCCAATCGTCGTTGACGCCGCCAATCACCACTTCTTCGATCTGCACCACATCGGTATCCAGTTGACGCAGGGCGTTGATCAGAACATCGATACCGACGCCGTCACTTGTGCCCATATCAACCCAGCAACGGCCCCATTCACCCTGGTATTCCAGTTCACCCATGTTGTGCATCAGAGCAGGCATAACGCCCTGTGCCTCCTCATTGTCGTAGCTCATCCAGCTCAAATCGGCTCCGGCGTCGTGCGCCTGAAGGTTTTCGGCATTGAACCCACCCAGCCGACCGATCACATACCAGCTGTCGAAGCTGCCATCGACGTAATTGCACTCCCCCTGACTTGGTGGAGACGCGAAGCGAAGCCAGATCCAGCAACTGAACGGATCCACTTCGCGGAAACGGACGTCCATGGGGAAGCACCGGTGATTTCGCATCATCGGTCAAGCTGTGGCCCATGTTGAAGCTCAGAACGCTCCACTACTGCCCTGCAACAGCGGAGACACCCATTCTCCGCAATGTCTCCCTGGAGGCGGAAGTGGGCAAGCCGGTTTTGATCGCCGGTGCCAGTGGTAGTGGCAAAACAAGCCTGATGGATGTGATCAGCGGTTTGAGCGCTGAACAATCCGGCCAGGTTCTCTGGAACGAACGCACACTCACCCGTCGTCAGCGACGTTGGTTATGCGGACTGGTTTTTCAATTCCCCGAACGGCATTTTTTAGGCCTCACGGTGGGTCAGGAACTGCGACTGGGCCATCGGCGGGTGAGCAGCGACAAGCTGCAGAATGTTCTTGCCCAGGTCGGCCTGGAGACGGTCAGCCTCCAGATGCCACCCGAACGCTTGAGCGGAGGACAACAACGTCGCCTCGCTCTGGCGGTTCAGCTCCTGCGTGGCGCAGAGGTTCTGCTGCTGGATGAACCAACAGCTGGGCTCGACTGGTCGGTACGGTCCGATGTGTTGACGTTGCTGGCGGAACTGTCAAAGCAGCGGGTCGTGATTGTGGTGACCCATGAGCCGCAGTTGTTTGAGGGTTGGACCTGCAACCGCTACCAGCTCAGAAACGGTGTCCTCGAGCCGGCGTCTAAATTGCCTTCATTGTGAGTAACAACCAATGGCCGACCGCCTGGTGAGAGCGACGGCCGCTGGAGGCGGTATTCGCCTGGTGGCTGTTTCAACGACCGAAACCGTTGTTGAAGCCAGTCAGCGCCATGGTCTGTCCTATCTGACCACCGTGATGCTGGGCCGTGCGATGGGAGCTGGCCTGATGTTGGCCAGTTCGATGAAGGTGAAGCATGGCCGGGTCAATCTTCGGCTCGGTTCCGACGGTCCACTGCGTGGATTGATGGTTGATGCAGGACGGGACGGAACCGTTCGTGGCTATGTGGGAGAGAACGGCCTCGAGCTGGATCCAATCCTTGATGCAGAGGGGCACTACGGCTTCAATTTCAAAGAGGCCGCCGGAACCGGCTACCTGCATGTGATGCGGGATGACGGAAAGGGCGAGCCCTTCAACAGCACCGTTGAACTTGTAAGCGGTGGAATTGCGGAGGACGTGGCCTCCTATCTCCTGCACTCCGAACAAACTCCTTCAGCTGTTTTTCTTGGAGAAAAAATCAGCAGCAGTGGGCTGCACTGCTGCGGAGGACTGCTGGTGCAGATCCTGCCAAAAGCCGCTGAAGAACCCGCTTTGGTGGAACTGCTCGACCATCGTTGCAGGGAAATCGAAGACTTCAGTGGTCGGCTGGCGCGACACGGAGAAAACCTCACCGATTTGCTCAAAGACGTGTTTCCAGATCTGGATCCGCGTCCGCTTGAAGATGCTGAAGCAACGCAAACGATTCAATTTCAATGTCGCTGCAGTCGGCGGCGCAGCGTTGCTGCCCTGATGCTGTTGGGCCAGGAGGAACTAGAAGACATGCTCCGGAAGGATGGAGGCGCTGAACTCACCTGCCACTTCTGCAACACGCAGTACAAGGTTGACGAGGTAGAACTTCAGGGACTGATTCACTCCATGGCTTCCGCTGCCTAGGCAAGCAGCAGCGAAAGGGTCAACAGAAGAAGAACGGCAGGCAGAGCTTGAATCTGATCGGAACTCAGATTCAGTTGTGCAACGGCCGTCGAAGAGAGGGCCGTGACGAGAATTGCTCCAACAAGCAACCCAGCGCCGACGCCAAGGATGCTCCAGCCAAGTGAGGGAAGAGGACGACGCCCCCGACGAACCTGACTCAGGAACGTACCGATGAGGCCAAGCGCAAGCACCAGCTCTCCGGTACCGGGAGACACAAGCAGAAGGACCAGAGCAAGGACGCCAAGGACAAGCCTGACCACAAGACCCTGACCTTCAACCAGGTCCCACGTCGGAGCAAACCCATTGAGGGAGGGGGCTGACTGAGGCAGGCGTGGCCTTAGCCGCTGCAAAACCCCGACAACCGGGGAAGGGCCGGGTGCAACTCCTGATTCCTCTCTTTCTGAGGCAGAGGCGGCAGCAGCACTCACCTGACCCTGCTGCCTTTCACGCAGGCGAGACATCAGGACAGCGTCATAGGCCGCCTCGACGCGAGCCTTGGCCTGAGGGTCATCACCGGTTTCCTTCAGGCAACGCTCCCGTGCCGACTGCACCTGTTCAAAGCTGGCTCCCCGCGAAAGCCCGAGTCGAGCGAAGGGATCGTCTGATTCCGGTGCTGAACCTGATTCACCCACGGCAGCCATGGCTTGGCTTCTCCAACATGCAATGAGCGTATCGAGAGTTTTTCAAAAGAGGGCCCTGCCATGACGGAAACCCTCTGAAAACTCCAATCGATGGCGGCAGCTGAGGGCTTCGGAGCGGTTCATCCAGCGCCTTCGCTTGATCAATGGCATCTGCGGCGGCAGGTGGAAGCCCTCCAACATCTCAACAGGTTCGTCGCTGCCCCGAAAGCACACGTACTCGGTACCGCCATCGGCACTGCTACGCATCAACCAGCAGGTGTTGTCCACCAAACGCAACAAACTTTTGGGTAATACTGTCGAAATCAAGCGCAGGCCGTGGCCGCTGGCGGTTTGTTTGAGCTTTCAAACAATCGACAACCACCGATTAAGGCAACCAAACAAATCACGCTGAACAGATAAATGCACTCTCCAGGGCGCTTCGAATCAATTCAACTTGACCAATATTCAGCGAATTTATACACATAATTACTCAGACATTATTCCCTATGAGTTCAAAATTGTTCATGAATAACGCCATTGACTTAAAATTACGCCAACTGTGCTTCTGGTATTCGCCAAATCACCACGATCTCGACGAGTGACATACCGACACCTAGAAATACATTAAAAACAACAAGCTTTGTCAATCTCTTTTGAACAAAATGTTCTGACAGCACCAGAAAAGCAGTTTCTGCTTTAGATCAAGAAATCGATTGATGACGCTTGAATCAATTCAGAGACTGATGGGCTCGACCCCACTCACAACAGGTGCCACGGTGCTGAGTTCAAGCTCAGGGTGGTCTTCATGGAGTTGATTGAGATTCCACTCGTTCTTGAACAACAACACAGGACGATTCCAGGCATCACGCACTGTTTTGCAGTTGAAGATCCGACCCAATTGCTCCAGCTGTATCCAACCGCCTGCAACCCATCGCGCAACTTGAAATCCAAGCGGCTCAAGCCGTGTTTCAACGCCATACTCGTTTTCGAGTCTGTGCTGGACCACTTCCAACTGCAACTGTCCCACTGCAGCGAGGATTGGATCACGCTTACTTTCATCCGTGTCGTACAGAATCTGCACGGCGCCTTCTTCTCTCAATTCATTGACTCCCTTGCGAAAGTTCTTAAATGCTGAGGGATTTGGATTTCGAAGCCAGCTGAAGATTTCCGGACTGAAACAGGGAATCCCTTCATATTCCACCTTCGGTCCCACATAAAGCGTGTCGCCAATGGCGAACATCCCTGGATTGTTCAGACCAATGACGTCCCCCGGAAAGGCATCTTCAACAACGGCCCGTTCCTGACCAAACAATTTTTGAGGACGCGACAAACGAATGGCCTTGCCAGTGCGGGCATGTTTCACCGTCATGTCCTTTTCAAATCGTCCGCTGCATACACGCACAAAAGCCACCCGGTCGCGATGGCGAGGGTCCATGTTTGCCTGCAGTTTGAACACAAAACCACTGAATCCCTCTCGCAGGGGATCCACGAGCCCATCGCTGCTGGAGCGGGCAATCGGCCGTTGCGCCAGCTCCAAAAAGGCATCGAGGAAGGGCCGCACGCCGAAATTGGTCATCGCGGAACCAAAAAACACCGGGGTCAGTTCTCCGGCGTGAACCATCTCTAAATCGAGTTCAGCGCCAGCTCCTTCCAGCAGCTCCAGCTCCTCAATGGCCAGATCCAGCAAGTCCTCCTCCACGGAATCACGCAGTGCAGGGTCATCGAGAGAAAGTCGCTGCTCGCTGGCCTGCTTGCCACGCTCGGCGCGGCTGAACAACACAACCTCTCGCGTGCGTCGATCAATCACGCCGCGGAACTCCTCTCCACTTCCAATGGGCCAGTTCACAGCCCATGGGGTCAGCCCAAGCTCGGATTCAATCTCATCCAGGAGGCTTAACGGTTCACGGCCCGGTCGATCCATCTTGTTGATGAAGGTGAAGATCGGGATCTTGCGCATCCGGCAGACTTCGAACAGCTTTCGGGTCTGAGGCTCAAGGCCCTTGGCAGCGTCCTCAAGCATCACGGCGTTATCAGCCGCAGCCAGGGTTCGGTAGGTGTCCTCGGAAAAGTCCTGGTGGCCCGGCGTATCCAACAGGTTGATTGTTGTG
>QCUJ01000064.1 GCA_003210795.1 Synechococcus sp. AG-679-B05
CCGGGTCACCCGAACTCCTCGCCGGTGCAGCAATCCTGGCCGATGTTCGACCCGTTCACGCAAGACGTCCACCAGCGCCAGCCCCGTGCGGTCCTGCACATGCAGAACTCGTCGATGGCTGTGGGCTGCCTCCAGGGTTGTGGCCAGGCGATCGCCATCGCGGTCGAAGGCCATTCCCAGTGTTTGCAGCCGTTCCACCGCCTGTGGAGCTTCCTCCACAAGAAGCGAAACAGCATCCTCATCGCACAGTCCGTTGCCAGCCCGCCGTGTGTCATCGGCATGGCTGGCGATGCTGTCGTCTGGACGCGTCACCGCCGCGATTCCACCCTGGGCCCATCGGCTTGATGAGCGGCGACCGGTGTTGCGATTCAGCAGCAACACCTTGAGGCCCGCCGGTAGTTCAAGACAGGTCATCAGGCCTGCAGCCCCTGCACCAATCACCACCACATCCCATGAATAGGGATCAATGGGTTGATGGCTGGGGTTGGTGGTCATGCGATCTGTCAAAAAAAGCCGCCGGACATTCCGGCGGCTTCGGAAGGACAGCGGTTAGGTGGCTGATCGCTCAGCGGTACTGACCGTCATTGATGCGGTCGTCACCTTCATTGAGGGCGACGGAGGGAGGAGTCACCGTGAAATTCTCCCGATACTTCTCAAAAAGCTCACGCTGCCGGTCGCTCAGATCGAGCTTGAGCACTTCATCCACACTGTTGTAAGGACCACCGAGAACGATTTTTCCGGCCATGGTCGGATACATCCCAGGGAATTGCTGGAAGCGGCGCACTGAAGAATTGTTCAGGTCCACTTTGCCGTCACGTTCGGCAATTTTGTCGTCCGCAACGTTGCGGATCTCATTTCCGGAGTACTTGCCCACCAGGTCCTGGTCGGCTTGAACGCTCGCAGGAACAGCAAGGCACGCCATGAGGCCTGCCATCACTACAACACCGGTCAGCCAGCTCAGCAGCCGCTTCATCTCAGCTCTCCGTCAGGGATCGGATCGGAACAGTGGGCAGATTACAAGTGAAGTGCCTTGGGTCTTGGCCTGTTCTGCCAGCGGTTGCAGTTCGTTTCACTTGAGCGTTGGCTGTTATTCGATGAGCCCGCTCAAGCCCGGTTGCAGCAGGGCTGTTAACAGAAACAATCCATCCACCCAAACCGTGGTCACCAAAACAGCTCCAGCCATTTCCCAATTTTCTCCAGTCATTCTGAGTCGTTGTCCCAATCCGATGATCACTGCCGCGGCGAGGGCGAGGCCCACGAGTTGGAAGGGGTGAAGAAGCTGCATTCCAGCGTTGTGCAGCAGCTCGGGTGCTTCATCGAATGGTGCCGTCACCACCGAAGGCCAGAACTTCATCACACCGGTGAGGGCCATCATCAGATCGGTGCATGCAGTCCCGATCAGGGAGGAGAGATAGAAGCTGCAGGCCAGGCGCCAACGACCGTTCAAGCCAGTCATTGCCAGCGGCAGTGCAAAGGCTTCAACAGGGAGGTGCAGCACAGGATGAGCTCTGAGCCAGCCCCAGAACACGCAACCCGCCAGCCAGCTGCCGCTGAATCCCACGAGTAGCTGCCCCAGAGCGTTGCGCTGCTCATCTGCGCTGCTGCCGAGAACAACTCCGACGGCAACGAGAACAGTGGTGAAGACGGCGGCACTGAATGGATGCAGACGCACCCATGGAGCCTGCAGAAACACAGGCAACACCACCATTGCTGCCGCAATGCGTGGAACCGACCAACTCCAGGAGCGATCGGGGGCTGTTGATTGCCAGGTGCCTCCGATCAACGCCGCGATTGTGAAGAAAGTGCCGAAACCTTAGAAGACCTTTCCGATCCTTGTGCTCCCAATCACCGGATGGAACGTTTTGCCAGGAATAAGGTTTGCCGTGATAAGTGCCTCATTGATGCCAGATACGGTCGCCTCGCTCAGGCTCATGGAGGCTTGTTGGCGAAATCTTGTCCTGGGAATCGTGCAGGGACTGACAGAGTTTCTGCCCATCAGCAGCACAGCCCATCTCAAGGTCGTTCCGGTGCTGCTCGGCTGGGGTGATCCAGGTGTATCCGTGACCGCCGCGATTCAACTCGGCAGCATTGCAGCGGTGATCGCATATTTCAGATCCGATCTCCTGCAGGTGCTGAAGGGGATCGGCAAAGCCTTTCGCCATGGGCAGTGGCGGGAACCGGAAGCACTTCTGGGAGTCGCCATGCTCGTTGGCACGATTCCCATTCTGCTCGTGGGGTTGCTGATCAAATTGTTTTGGTCTGAGGGATATGAAACATCTCCACTGCGCAGCGTCCCTTTCATTGCCATGGTCTCAATCGTGATGGCTTTGCTGCTGGCTCTGGCCGAACGCCTTGGCCCGCGTCAAAAGAAGCTGGCGGATGTCTCCGGGCGGGACGGCCTGATCGTGGGCCTGGCTCAGATGCTCGCCCTGATCCCCGGGGTGTCTCGTTCAGGCAGCACCCTGACGGCATCCCTTTTTTATGGCTGGCAACGGGAAGATGCGGCTCGGTTTTCATTTTTATTGGGTGTGCCGGCAATCAGCATTGCCGGCATCGTTGAGCTCAATCAGGCCTTTGCTGTCAGCGCAGAGACGGGGCCTTGGCCTCTTCTTACCGGCATCGTTTCCGCGGCAGTCGTGTCCTGGCTGGCCATCGACTGGCTGCTCAAGTTTCTGCAACGCCACAGCACTTGGATTTTTGTGGCCTATCGATTGCTGTTTGGAGCTGTGCTGCTGGTCTGGTGGTTGCTCGACGTCTCAAACTGAAGGAAATGCCTTCCCGCTGTGTGGAATGAGCCCTCCGCAGGCATCTCGGTGTCGGCGATCGAATCCGGTTCCGTGACCCGTCAGCCGCAGCCTGCGGTTGTGGATCAGGTTGAGCAGGGGTCGATCGGAGAGGAGCTCGGGTTCGAACCCGGCGATCAGTTGATGAGCATCAACGGCGTTCGCCCGCGTGATCTCATTGATTACCGATATCTCTGTGTTAACGAGGAGCTTCACCTGGAGGTGCGCGACGCCTCAGGCGAGTTGCATCAGGTGGATCTGGAGAAGGATGCCGATGATGGTCTGGGTCTTGGCTTCACGGAGGCCCTCTTTGATGGCTTGAGGCAGTGCAACAACCACTGTCCTTTTTGCTTCATCGATCAGCAGCCTCCTGGCCACCGGTACAGCCTTTATCTAAAAGACGACGACTATCGGCTCAGCTTCCTTTACGGCTCCTATCTCACCCTCACCAACCTGACGGAGGCCGATTGGCAGCGCATCGATCAACAGCGGCTGTCTCCTCTATATGTCTCGGTGCATGCCACGGAGCCGAAATTGCGAGAGCGCCTTTTGGTGAACCCCAGGGCTGGTCTGCTGATGCAGCAACTGTCCTGGTTTGGAGAACGAGACCTTCAGGTTCACGCTCAAGTGGTGGTTTGCCCCGGTCTCAATGATGGGGCAGCTCTGGAGCGGAGCCTGCGGGATCTGGCATCCCATGGGAAAGGAGATTGGCCCGCAGTGCTTTCAGCGGCGGTGGTGCCGGTGGGGCTGACTCGCTTTCGTCCCCCCGACGATGGCTTGGTTCCTGTGAGTCCTGCCTGTGCTCGAACCGTGATCGATCAGGTGGAGATTCTGCAACAGGAGTTTCAACAGCACCTGGGCACGCGTTTCGCCTGGTTGTCGGATGAGTGGTATCTGATCGCAGGCTTGCCATTGCCGCCACGTCTTGATTACGAAGATCTCCCTCAGCAAGAGAATGGGGTTGGAACGATCCGCGCCTTCCTTGAAGCGTTGGATGACGCCACCCGGACCCTGCCCGAACGAGTTGATCAGCCACGGCGTTGCAGCTGGGTTGTGGGTCGGATTGTCGCCTCAGCTCTTCGTCCGGTCACCGACCGTTTAAGCGCCATCCATGGTTTGGAGGTTCAGTTGCTGGGCCTCCCCAGCCCTTACTGGGGACAGGATCAGGTTGTAACAGGCCTGCTCACAGGGGAAGACCTGCTCAAAGGGCTTGATGGGCTGGACCTCGGTGATGAGTTGTTGCTGCCTTCCGTGATGCTTCGGCAAGGACAACCCGTGTTTCTTGACGACGTCACCCTGGAGCAACTTCAGGAATCGCTCCCTGTGCCGGTGCGCATCGTGCATGGGGCGGCTGACATCGTGGCCGCAGCATTGGGTTCCGACTAGGAAAAAGTCCCTAGGCTCCTGCAAATCGTTGAAGTGTTGTGCGCCGGATCGCTGCCACCGTTGTTCTGGCTACTGGCGTTGTCGCCGCATCAGGAGTTCCAGTCCATGGGCAGGACGCAGATCCCGCGAATTTTGTTCTTCCTGAGTCACGGACCGACCAGACCACGCTCCCGAGTGCTGTTTATCTCAAAGGTGGTCGCCCCAGAGTTGATCCGGCAACCCTGACACCGGCCGGGACCGACCTTTCAGATTCAGTGGGTGATCTTGCAGCCCCCCCCACGATGTCGCTCCCGGATCAGCCGGAACAGGTGCGGATCAAAGAGCTCAGGCCCCTCACCCTGGAAGAAGCACTTCAAATCGCTGAAGTCAACAGCCCAACGCTTAAAGCTGTGGCCAAGCAGCAAGAGCAAGCCAAAGCTTCTCTTCGTTCTGCCATTTCCTCCTGGTATCCCACCGTTGATTTGTCGGCCAACGGTTTGCCGGAATATCTCAAGTCGTACACCTACCGCAATCCAAAGTTCGTCACTTCGTCGATTCTTCAGCCCGATCCCTCCAGGGAGACCTATGGCCGTGAGTGGCGAGTTGGTGCAAATCTGCGTGTCTCATGGGATCTGATCAACCCAGCCCGTGTTCCTCAGATCGCCGCCGCTAGAGACAACTATGAGCGGGTTCGTGATGCCTACAGAATCGCGTTAAGAGACTTGCGCCTTCAGGCTGCTAAGTCCTATTTCCGCCTTCAGGAGTCTGATGAAGGGGTGCGCATTGGTCAGGATTCAGTCCGTGCTTCTCTGATCAGCCTGCGCGATGCACGGGCCCGCTACAACGCAGGTGTCAACACAAAGCTGGAGGTTTTGGAAGCCGAAACCCAGTTGGCTCGTGACAGGCGACTGCTGACTGATCGTCTGACAACTCAGGAACTCAATCGCCGCAATCTTGCTCGGTTGATGGATCTTCCCCAGGATGTGACCCCTACTGCGGCAACACCGGCAAAACCCCTTGGACTCTGGGAATCGTCATTGCAAGAGAGCATCACCGCGGCCTATCAATTTCGGGAAGAGCTGGATCAGTTGATCCTGGATGTCTCCATTGCGAATAGTCAGGCGAATGCGTCGCTGGCTGCAGTGCAGCCTGTCCTCAGCTTCGTCAACAGCAGCAATACCTTTCGTGTTGAGGGTCAATCCAATCGAACCTCCATTGGAGACATCGATATGGGCGACTATCGATGGGGAGTGGATAACTCAACAGAGCTAACGGCAACCTGGCGGCTCTTTGACGGTGGCAGAGCCCGAGCTGAATACCGTCGCTTCAAGAAGGCCGCTGAGGAAAGTGAGCAAAATTTCGCCGCAACGCGCGACCTGATCCGCTTCGAGGTGGAAGAGAGTTTTGTTGGTTTGCGCGCTGCGATCCAAAGCATCGAAACAACCTCCAGCGAAGTGATCTCATCCCGCGAGTCACTGCGGTTATCCCAACTGCGCGTCCAGGCTGGGGTGAGTGCTCAGCGTGAGGTGGTTGATAACCAGAGGGATCTCACCAGCGCTGAAATTGGCTACGCCCAGGCGATTCGCCGGTACAACACCAACCTGGCTGAACTTCGACGTCGTACAGGCCTTGATGCGTTGATTGCCTGTCCTACCAATGCCTTGCCGTCTCAGAAACCTGAGGCCGCTGGAATTGAGATGCCGATTGAGCCAATCCCGCTCAAGTCCGCGTGCACCGCGGTCGCCGCGAAAGGTCAAACTGGATCCAACTCACAACCTGTTAAGCCCCTGTGGTGACTTCGGCGCTCAGTCCAGATCAGCTGAGCGCTGTGCATGAGTTGATTGATCGCATCCGGGAACGGCAGCTTCAAGATTTTGGTCGCATTGCTTCCGATATGAAGCCCGATGGAACTCTGATCACGGAGTGCGATCGGTGGAGTGATCAGCAAATCGTGTCTGGGCTTGCATCCATCGCTCCCGGCGAGGGTGTGTTGAGTGAGGAAGGTAAAACCACCGTGCCCTCATCACGCGCTTACTGGGTTGTGGATCCGTTGGACGGGACCACGAACTTTGCAGCAGGCATCCCGTTCTGGGCGATTTCCATTGCCCGCTTTGTCGATGGACGACCCAGTGAGGTGTTTCTCGATGTGCCTGCATTGAATCAGCGCTTTGTCGCCCTGCGGGGGCGCGGTGCCACGCGGAACGATGAACCTCTTACGCCTGAGTCGCGTTCGTCCGTGAACAGCGGCTGCGTTTCCTTGTGCAGTCGTTCAATCCGGGTGTTGCAAAGCAAACCGGATCAACCTTTTCCTGGAAAGATTCGTCTGTTTGGGGTGGCCAGCCTCAATCTGGTGAGTGTGGCTTTGGGGCAAACCGTGGCAGCTCTGGAAGCCACGCCCAAGATCTGGGATCTGGCAGCGGCCTGGTTGGTTCTTGATGAACTGGGATGCCCGATTCGTTGGTTGGATGCCGATCCAGCCCAGCTGCAACCAGGCCAGGACGTCAGCCAGGAGGGGTTTCCCATGCTGGCGGCGGCGTCCTGGGCTCGGTTGGCCAAGCTTCTGCCCTGGGGCGAGG
>QCUJ01000065.1 GCA_003210795.1 Synechococcus sp. AG-679-B05
TGCAGGTTTCGGCGCCCGACGGGGCAGCAACGGCTTTGGCCTTTGCTGAAGACGGCGGGTTGAGGATCGATGGCTCCACCGCAGGGCAATGGCGCTTCTGGCCAGACGGAAGCATGGAATTGAACCTGTCGCGTTCCGACGGCAGCGTCGTTCAGGAGAGGATCTGGTTTACCCGAGCCAACCTGCGCCTGCGCAGCACCACGGCCGTGGATTCCCAGGGGGTGCCGTTGCAGGGAAGTTTCTGCACCGACATCCGACGGGTCTCACGTACTACGTAACTTCGTGTGGTGTACTGGAGTTATAGGAGATAGGGCCTAGTCCCTCTACCGCAATACGACCAGTGCCAAGACCACGCAAAGAAGGTCCCTTCTGGATGAAGGGCAGCTACCACGTTGGCTGCTACGACGGCTCACAACGGCGCTCACTGAGCCTCAGGACAGACAACTACGAGCTGGCCTGCCAAAGGTATTCAGACGGCTTAAAGAGGCTCCTGCAGCGTCTCAGGGACCAACAGGCAAAGCCACAGGAGAAGCTGAGCTGGTTACCGGAGGAGGTGGACCAGTTAAGGCAAGAGATGATCGCCTCAGAGATGGGGCCGCAGGAGTTTGCAGCTCGAATTACAGGCAAGGGAGAACAGAACCTGGAGACAGGTGAACTGATCCACAGACCGACAGAGCGGCTAGCAGAGCAGCTAGCAGGCATCGAGGAGGTGACCTGGGAGATGCTCAAGGTCAATGCCGAGAAGATCAGGATCAGAAAGATGGGCAAGCCCTACTCACCGGCTTGGCATCGCAACCTCACAACAATCCTGAAGAACGTTGACTTCAAACCTCAGGGCTTGACCGCAGAACGAATAGCCCGATGGCTGGATGAACAGGAAGCCAGAGGGATGGACAGCGTGACGCTGAAGAACAGAGCGTCAGCACTCCAGGGCCTAATCGAGAGAGCCATCACCAGTGGCTACAAACGAGAGCTGGCACCCAACCCGTTCAAGCAAGTCGACTTCGAGGTGAGCAAGGCCAAGCAAGAGCAACGCAACTACTACTGCCCGACTGAGGAGGACTACAGGAAACTCTTCCAAGAGGTCTTGCCTCAGCAGCCAGAGAAGATTGCTGTGGGTATTGAGCTGATGTGCTGGACAGGTGTCCGTGTCAGTGGACTTCGGTATCACTCATCAAGTCGACGTGGTTGGTTGGACGTGCCTGATGTTCATGGCACCAAAGGTGGTGGGAAATGTCCTGTGCCTCTGGAGCTATGGGACAGAGCAAAGGATCTGAAGCTGTCGATCCAGCCGATGAACAAGGTGCTGAAGCAAGTCCATCCAAAGCTTTCTAATCACGGCTTACGTAGTGGCTTCAAGATGCTCAGCCGGAAGGCAGGCATTGATTCACAACTTGGAGAAGCTCTGCTGATGCACAAGCTGCAAGGACTTGAGTCTGTCTATGGCGGTGATGGTTTCCCTGAAGAGGCACTAGAGACAGGAGCAAAGAGGGTGTGGGCAGAACTTGAGAAGGTACTGATCCAATCCAAGTAACAACGACTAGGGACCAGTCACCACCAACAAACCAATGGCTAACACCTACAAGTTCAAGACTCAGCTCGTGTATGCCTCTGTGGCTCGTGACTCTGGGTATTACAACAACAGGGTCTTCAAGTACATCATCCCGGCAGATGTATTGGAGCCAATGGAGGCAGATCGAAAGGAGTTAATCAAATGGGCCAGGAAGCACTGTGCAGGTAAGAGGCCACACGTCAACGTTCCTCCGTGGGATAAGCAGGGCCGGGTTCAGTACACCTACGGAACAGGTGATGGCAGACACAAGCCAAAGCCTGAGCCTGTATGGCTTGGCCGTAATGACAGGGAGCTCGACACCAAACAACTAGAGGCAGTCGAAGCAGCCACACCCATCGAGATTGAGATAGAGATCCAACAGAAGCCCTACAGCATTGCAGGCACAAACATCGGAACAAGCCTCAAGGTTGAGACGATCCGGTGTCTAGAGATTGCAGGGTTGAAAAGCAAAGAACGAGCTAGGGAAACTGAGTCGCCTGAAGACTCAGGCTCTGATCCTGTCCCCGCTACACCTCAGAACAACGTGATCTCTTCAAACCCAATGGAACGGACAGTGTCTGACCTAGTTGGCAGTGGTGTTGTCTATGCCCTTCAGGACATGCTCGACACATACATCCCAGTGGTTGGCAATCAGAATAGGAACGCACTGATAGAGCTAGTCAGGAAGGAAGCAATGGAATATCTGGATCAGGAGCTGGTGGACCAGGCCTAGAGATCACTCATCAAGGTCGTGTCCTCACGGCCACTCTCGGCCAGAAAGTTCCTTGCACGCGCACATAGAATCACTGGGCATCTGAGGGATTTATGTTCCCTGGGATACAAAGCAGGTTCACAAGGGCACAAGCAGAGGCACCAGAGATAGCCAATCCTCCTCCTCCTCTCCTCCCCTTCTCCCCCTAAAAAAGAAAGAGAGAAAGAAAGAAAGAAAAGTAACATAAAAGAAAGAAAGAAAGAGAGAAAGAAAAAACACCCCCTCATCCCCTCCTTCTCCTCCCTCTTTCTCCTCCTCCTGGTGTGGATATTTCATGTTGTTTTTTATTGGCTGTGTCTCTCTTCAAAAACTGATCCCAGGATGTCTGTGTCCTCTGTGCAGGGCACCGGAGGTGCTGGGCACAACCAACACAAGGACCCTTTGACTTGTCTCTTGAACAAACAAGGAGAACATCTTGTGTCCCTCTTGAGGCTTGTGTCCTCCGTGTTAGAACACCGAAGGTGTGGACACGAGCAACACAACAGCTATAACTTCCTCAGGACCAGGAACAAGCTACTCAGCAAGACATACACCAGAAGGATTAAACCTAGAAGCCTCTAATCCTGCTCTGTGTGCCTCTGTGTTGGACGAAAGGGGTGCCTTAGGTGTATCTGGGTCTTCGGTTATTTACAGGCCTGTTGTAGACGATCCTCGTGGGAGTTGTATCTAGTCGTAACCACTCTCCTTAAATTCAGGCCACCTATCTAGACACTTACTGAAGTCAATGTCCCAGCGTTCGTCCTCGATGTTCTGATCACCATCCAGGTAGTCGTGACAGGCCTCGAAATGCGTGTAGTTGTCATATAGGCCACCAGGCTCATCCTGAGCTTTGGCAGTCGAAGACACCAAGAGGACCATTAAGCCCAGTAAACCAAGAGCTGCTTTCATTGTGGTCTTTGGCGGTTGTTCTGTAGGAGCTTGATCTCTAACAAGAAGAAAGCCATTACAACAGCCATCACTAAGCAAAGGGTGGTAGTGAGTACAAATTCTGTGAACATCCTTCCCTCCTTGTCTATATCACCTTTCTAGCTCAGCAACCGAAGGATGACTCAGGTGGAAACCGAACAGCAAGCAAGCGGCATGGATCACCATCCAAGAAGGCATGGCACGCCTCGAAATATGTGTAGTTGGCGTAGAGGTCATTGCTAGGACCATCCTGAGCTTTAGCAGCAGTTGGATCGACACTCAGACCAAGTGCCAACAGCAGCCAGAAGAACTTTTTCCTCACTGTTGCTCAGTGCGATAAGGGGTCTCATTGCTGTTGATGACCTTGATCGAACAGGTCACTCCACCATCTGAATTGCCATCGCTGTCGTGGCTGCCATCGCAATCAACTAATTCCAAGCGTGTGCCAGGACCAACTTCAACTCGACCTTTTTTCCTGAAGAAAACCTCGCCATCACGTGCCAATACGGGCGAAGCGATGGAGACAAGGACCAGAGCGGAGAAAAAAGCTTTCACGATTGCTTGGATAGTTGGTTGATCAGAGGATTCCAAGAGGACCTTTCTTCTTCTTGCAATAGCCCATGCCGATATTCATCCATCCTTCTTTGCAGGCTTCGCCATTGGTGGGAGCCACCTCGTAATAGATGGGAGAAACGCAGGTAGTTCCCAGCGTGTTGACGTAGCCCAGTGGGCATTGTTCGTGACCTTCGGCCTTAGGGATCTCCTTCTGAGCCAAAGCAGGAGCTGCAACTGATGAAGCCAGAAGCAGCGCAGCAAACAAAGACTTCATTTTCATCAGAGCAACCACCAGCCAAGAAGCAGTCCAATAACTATTCCTTTCACCCAGACCAAAGCGGCCATCTGATACTCAGTAAGGCCGAGCTTTTTCTTGATCCAGAGGAAGGCTTGCTCATCAGCGAAGAGCACGGCGCGGATGGGCCGAACGATCCAATCCAATAGAGGACTTTGTTGATGATGGAGTTTTAGAGACGCCCCGGATAGCTGTCATCAAAAAATCGTGAAAAGTGAGGTGAAATTCCCCTGAGATCCCTTGCGCTGCAACTAGGTTAAGAAAAGGTTAAGCACTATGCACTCAAGAGGTCATATCTGAGGCGGTCTCGGACTCACCTTCGTTCGTTGCCGAGACCTTCGCCATCACTCATCAGGTGGGTAGAAACTGGTCCTAAGACGTCGTGTCGGCTACATCGGCTTGTCCCCGCTAAATGGCAAAAAGGGTTCAATCGGCTGGATATCGGTGCTCCAGGTGTGGATATGCGGTGAGATTGGAGAGAGTCCTTAGCTGAATGGATCGACCTCTCGCATCACAGATGCTTCGGTCTCAACGGCGAACATCGGGCTCTTCGCTTGTTTAGTTCAGGCCATCGCGGCGGTACTGGACGAACACGAGTGGGGTGGCACCCACTGTGTTCAGTCCGCACCTTGCTTATCCAGGAGGCTAAGACTTAGTCAGCCCGGTTCCCTCCTGGTGGCTGTCCTTGACTCGGGGGCACACGGTGGCCCCCTCGCCTGCGGGCAGACCAGAAGACCGTGCTTCCTGCTACGGCACTTGACTCAGTCGGTGGCTTGCTCGTGCGGCCTCTTGTATCTGCCACCTAAGTCTTCGCTTCGCTCAGCCTTACGCAACCTGTGGTTCGCAACGAGTTGCTCACGAACAGGGGCAGGTACGCAGAGGACCGCCCTCACTTCACCTACCTCCCTCGTGTGCCTGTGAAGTCTTTTTTGGAAGCCTCCTGGGGCGAACTAAATACAAGCTCAATCGCCTCGCTGTTCAGCCTATTTAGAGGTGAGAACGATTCTCACAAAGTAATAGTTACTGATCCAAAGACGCTGGAAACACTGGTGCCCATCTGACACCAGAAGGCCGTGTGGAGGGTCGTAGAGATGTCTCTGGAGCAATCCAGGGCATCCCTCTCGGCCACTCGTATTCGCCTGCTTTTGTTCGTGACTCTCCTTCCCCTTCTTTCGATCCTCCGGCTTTAACCTCCCGCGCTTGAGAGTCAGCTCTTCAGCTTCTCCAGTGCTTCAAGTAATACCTGCAGCTCTTTGATTCGATCACTGCTGAGCTTGTCCAGGCCCATCTCTTTAACGATGGTTGCGTCGTCTTCGGGTTCCCTTTCAAGGATCTCTCGATAGCGAGGGAGCTTCAGTGCTTGCTCAATCAGCGCCAGACACATCGATGCCATTGGTCGACGCTCTGCCTTTGACACAGCTTCAAGCTGCTCCTCTAGGTCAGAAGGGAGGCTGATCATCACCCGCCTCCGAGCGGTAGGCATCACTCACTTGCACTTAGCAGACAAAGGCTAGCTGGTGCCAGCAGGAGTTGCAGCGGGATGGGTTCAGTTCCCCTTGTTTACTGATCCTGGTCCTGCTCTGCCTAGGTAATCCTGCTCATCTTTGCCTGTAGGTGTTGCACTGGTGTTGCACCTAGGTATATGGTGTGCATGTGGATGGATAGGTAACCGAGAGACAACGGTTCACTCCCAGACCACCCCGCCCCAAGGCAGAGGACCCCCGTAATTGGAGGGCACGGGCCAAGGGAACTGGGAAGGCCGCCGGGCCGAAAGGGAGATCTTCCCGGAACCCGGTCATCGATCTGGCCAGAAGACAAATAGCTCCTCTCTGTCGGGTGACGACAAGACAAACGCTCTGGCCCGTGAGGCCTCTGGTGGTGATGAAAGCCTCCAAGAGACACGGACACCGTTGTGATCCCAGGAGGGTTGAGCGCGGTGGCTTGATCAGCCATCGGCAAACAAAAACAGATCAGCCTTGACCCGGAGAGACCGGGCAGTGGGGTTCATGACCCTGCCAAGGCCTCGCATCAGATGCCTTTTTATTTGGCATGTGGTGCAACACTTTCTTACCAGGACTAACCAGTGATTTCTTTCGTCCTCATCTTCGCCTGGGTCTTCTCATTCGTGGTGATTGCCCACGAGAAGCCCTTCGACTTCTGACCACCTACCCCGAACACGAAATGAACAAGCCACAAATCCAT
>QCUJ01000066.1 GCA_003210795.1 Synechococcus sp. AG-679-B05
ACGGCACACGCATACTGCTCGAAACAGAGGAACAGAGCAGTGAGGGGGAGATCACGCCTTTCCAGGCCCTGATGACCTCCTTGTCAGCAACCATCGGCACCGGGAACATCGCGGGGGTCGCCGGCGCTATCGCCGTTGGAGGCCCGGGAGCGGTGTTCTGGATGTGGGTGATCGCCGTGTTCGGCATTGCCACGAAATACGCCGAAGCGGTGCTCGCCGTTCACTTCCGGGAAACCGACGAAAACGGTGATCACGTCGGTGGACCGATGTATTACATCCGCAACGGCCTGGGCTCGGGCTGGAGCTGGATGGCTGGTCTGTTCGCCCTCTTCGGAATGCTGGCGGGCTTCGGCATCGGCAACGGCGTGCAGGCCTTTGAGGTGTCCTCCGCCCTGAGCCTGATCGGCGTGCCCAAGTTGGTTACAGGTGTTGTTCTGGCAGCACTGGTCTTCGCGGTTGTGATTGGCGGCATCCGCAGGATCGCCCAGGCGGCATCGGCCATCGTTCCTCTGATGTCAGTGCTCTATGTCGGCGGCTGTCTGCTGGTGCTCTTGCTCAACATCACCGCCATTCCCCAGGCCTTCGCAACAATCTTCTCGAATGCGTTTTCCGGCGAAGCCGCTGTCGGTGGTGCCCTGGGTCAGGTGATTCTGATGGGTTTCAAGCGAGGCATCTTCTCCAACGAAGCGGGCCTGGGCAGCGCTCCGATCGCCCATGCCGCAGCACGCACCGACAACCCGGTACGTCAGGGCACGGTGGCCATGCTCGGCACCTTCATCGACACCCTGGTGATCTGCACCATGACGGCCCTGGTGATCATCACCACCCAGGCCCATCTGCTCACCAATGCAGCCGGCGATCGACTGAGTGGTGCTGACCTCTCCATCGCAGCCTTCAACGCCGGGTTGAGTGGTAGTGGTGTTGTCGTCACCGTTGGATTGGTGATCTTCGCCTTCACCACCATCCTCGGCTGGAGTTTCTACGGCGAACGCTGCACCACCTATCTCTTCGGTGAAGCGGCTGTTCTGCCCTTCCGCCTGGTTTGGGTTGCCGTTGTGGTCATTGGTGCTGTTGCCGGTGATCGCGGTGTGATCTGGTCGGTTGCCGACACCCTCAACGGCCTGATGGCGCTGCCCAACCTTGTCGCGCTGCTGCTCCTCTCCGGAACAGTGTTCCGACTCAGCAAAGAACACCGTTTCGATCGCTGAGTCAAAAAAAGGGGGGCTTATGGCCCCCCCTCAATCAGCACTTTCATTGCTGCTGGCGTTGATCGGTGAGATTCAACCGTTCTCAGGCATCGGAGTCACATTTTTGAGCTTTTCGTTCAGTTGCATCGCCAGGCTCTGACGACCCACAGCCAGCACCTTGAGGGTGTCCTCGTGCATGCGGAGCTGTGCATCGGCGACCTGCATGCCTCGAACCAACTCTTTCAAATCATCCGGCAGGGTGTTGAGGTCGTACTTCTTACCCTCAAAGGTCAGCACAGGGTTGGAATTGTTTGCGGCGGAATCGGTCATGGTTGTTTGCCGGGATTGGTACGGATCCGGCGAGCTGATCGTAGGGGCAATCAGCCGTTCTGCAGATCGCGAATGAATTGCCTTTCGCACAACTCGCGGTAACGGCCACCCCGCTGCATCAAGGCATCATGTGTGCCGCTGTCAACAATTCGGCCCTGCTCGAGCACAACGATCTGATCAGCCTCCTGAACGGTCGCCAATCGATGGGCGATCACCAACACCGTTCGATCGGCCATCGCCTGTTTCAGTCCCAGCTGAACCGCTGCTTCCGCTTCGGCATCCAGAGCGCTGGTGGCCTCATCCAGCAGCAACACCGCAGGGTCACCCAACACAGCCCGGGCAATGGCGATGCGCTGCAGTTGCCCCCCCAGAAAGATTGCTTCCGCGCTCTTCCAGCAGCGTGTCGTAGCCATCGGGCAAGGCCTGAATGAAACCATCGGCGTTCGCCAACTGCGCTGCATTGGCAACCTGCTCATCCGTGGCGCGTCGTCCGAAGCGAATGGCTTCGGCAATCGTGCCGGAAAAGACCATCGTGCGCTGCGGAACCAGCGCCACCCGTTGACGCAGATCCCGAGCCTTCAATCGACTGAGGTCGACACCATCCAGCAGGATCCGACCATGCTGGGCGGTGTTGAAACGCAGCAGCAGAGAGAACAGGGTGCTTTTGCCTGCACCGGAAGGGCCAACCACCGCCAGCACGGATCCGGCCGACACCTGCAGATCGAGTTGGTGAAGCACGGGCTGACCCGTTGCGTAGCTGAAGCTGAGCGATTCAAGGCTGAGGTCTCCACTCAGATCACCGAGCGAAACTGCATCGATCGGATCGTTGGGCTCCCTCGGCTCCTGCTCGATCTCACGCAATCGACGCAGCGAAGCCTGGCCCTGCTGAAATTCGTTGAAGTTGTTGGTGACGTGCGCGATCGGGTCGATCAGCACAATCAGACCCGTGAGATAACTGCTGAGGCCAGCGATCGTTAGATCACCACTTTCAATCCGCCAGGCGGCGAGTCCCAGCACAGCGAACAGACCGATCACCTCGATGATTCCCACCACCGGGTGCTGCAACGCCACAAGGCTGTAGGTGCGCTGTCTTGCCTGACGGTGCTGAGCGATCTCCTCTTCGAAGCGATCCTGTAGCCAGGGCTCCGCCGCAAAGGCCCGCACCAGCGGCAGCCCCTCGATGGCTTCACCCAGCAGGCCAGCCAACTCGCTTACTTTTTGCTGGCTGCGTTCGGTGGCACGCATCACCTGAGCACCGAACAGGCTGATGAGCCACACGATCACCGGAGCCAGCAAAAGAATGGCGAGGCTGAGTTTCCAATCCAGCCAGACCATGGTGCAGAGCACCACCACGAGCTGCAGCAAACTGGGAACGGTGTCGTGAATCGTCTTGTAAAGAACCTCGCTCACACGATCGGCATCTTCCGTGAGGCGATAGGTGAGATCCCCTGCGGACAGCTTTTCAAGAGCACCCAGCTCAACGCGCTGCAGGGTGCTGAACAGCTCACGGCGGAGTCGCTGGCTCACTTTCAAAGCAGGCCCGGCCAGGAGAGAGTCCTGTCCGAACTGGGCCAGCTTCTGAACGGAAAAGATCAGCACCCCCTGCCCAATCAGCTGCATCACACGGTTCAGATCCCGTGAACCGAGCGCTGGAAACAAGTCACCCGCCAGCTGCACCAGCAAAGGGAAACTGGCGACGTAAACCAGCATGCAGGCCCCACCCAAGAGCAGCTGACGAAGGTGAGGGCGTAGCAGTGGTATCAGTCGCCGGAAGCCGGCCTGAGAGGGTTTGAGCATGGCGGCACAGTATCAATGGTGCTCTGGTTTTCTGCCGCTGATGAAGCTGGATCAATACCTCAAGTGGAAAGGCTGGGCTTTCACCGGTGGCGAAGCCAAGCAACGGATTCAGCAGGGTGATGTGGAGGTCAACGGAACCGTTGAAACCCGACGCGGTCGCCAGCTGATTCCCGGTGATCGCGTCTCTCTGGACGGGCAGGACGGCGTTGTTGAAGAAAATCCAACGACAGGGCCGTAAGTTGGCCCCTGATCCGACGAGGAATCGACGCGTGCGCAGACCGGTGATCGCTGGCAACTGGAAAATGCACATGACCTGTGCCCAGGCCAGGGACTACATGGCCACGCTTCTGCCTCTGATTGCAGACACCCCGTCCGATCGAGATCTGGTGCTGGCTCCGCCCTTCACGGCGCTGTCCACCATGGCTGAAGCATCGAAGGGATCGGCTGTCTCCCTCGCCAGCCAGAACGTGCACTGGGAAGACCATGGGGCTTACACCGCTGAGATCTCAGCCGAGATGCTGATTGAGCTCAGCGTGCGCTACACGATTGTTGGTCACAGTGAGCCGCGTAAATACTTCAGTGAGAGCGATGAACAGATCAATCACCGGGCCCGTTGTGCTCAGGCCAAGGCGCTGATTCCGATCGTGTGCGTGGGTGAGTCGGATGAACAGCGGGAACGCGGTGAAGCCGAAAGGGTGATCCGACGCCAGGTGGAGCAGGGTCTTGAAGGATTAGATGCCAACAAGTTGGTGGTGGCCTACGAACCGATCTGGGCGATTGGAACAGGCAAAACCTGTGAAGCGGATGAAGCCAACCGCATCTGCGGTCTGATCCGCAGCTGGGTGGGCGCCACCGATCTGGTGATTCAGTACGGCGGATCGGTGAAGCCAGGCAACATTGATGAATTGATGGCCATGAGCGATATCGACGGTGTGCTGGTGGGGGGAGCCTCACTCCAACCCGACAGCTTCGCCCGCATTGCCAACTACCAACACAACTGAACCAAACCGTTGGCCTCAGAGGTGGGGCGAACACACCGCGGTGATGGGGGTGATCAACATCACCCCGGATTCCTTCAGTGATGGTGGTCGCTTCCTTGAATGCGACCAAGCCGAGCAGGAGGCCGACCTCCAGCTTGAAAGCGGGGCCGATGTTCTTGATCTGGGGGCTCAGAGCACGCGGCCAGGAGCGGATGAGGTTGGTGCTGAGGAAGAGTGCCGCCGCCTGCTGGAACCCCTGAGACGGGTCCGGCGGCGACACCCTTCAGCGCTGATCTCCGTCGACACATTCCATGCAGCGGTCGCCGAAGCAGCGGTCGAAGCAGGAGCAGACTGGATCAATGATGTCAGCGGTGGGCAACGGGATCCGGCCATGCTGCCGCTGATGGCGGAGGTCGGCTGTCCCGTGGTGCTGATGCACAGCCGCGGCGACAGTCGAACGATGGATCAGCTCACCGATTACAACGACGTGGCAATCGACGTTCTGGAGGGTCTCCGCGCCCGCAGCGAAGCGGCCGTGGCTGCAGGTGTGCGCGCTGATCGGATCATCTGGGATCCTGGTCTTGGATTCGCCAAAACCCAACTCCAGAATCTCGAGCTGCTTCAGCAGCTCGAACTGTTAACTGCCGATGGCGTCCCGCTGTTGATGGGACCATCGCGTAAGCGCTTCATCGGTGCCGTGCTGGACGAGCCGGAACCACGGGAACGGATCTGGGGAACGGCCGCTGTGGTCTGCCGGTGTGTGCAGGCGGGGGTAGCAGTCGTGCGTGTTCATGACGTGAAACCGATGGTTCAGACCGTGCGCATGGCCGAAGCCCTCTGGTGATGGTCGTCACGCGGTGAACCCATCCCACCCAACGATCTTTATTCAGATCGCGGCCTATCGAGACCCGGATCTTCCAGCCACACTTCACAACCTGCTGTCGAGGGCAGCCGAACCACAACGCATTCACCTGGGGATCTGCCTTCAACTGGCCAGCGCCGACCCGGAGGCCTGGGGCAACAACCACTTACCCGAACACCCGCACCTGCAGCTGCACAACTGCCTGGCCAACGAAAGTCGAGGAGCCTGCTGGGCCCGCAGGCAAGCCCAGCAGTTCTTTCAGGACGAAACCTTTCTGCTCCAGATCGACAGCCATATGAGAGCGGTTCCCAACTGGGACCTGAAACTGTTGGAAAGCTGGGAGCGCTGCAACGATGCAAAGGCAGTGCTGAGTATTTACCCCAACGGGTTTGAGCAACCCTGCAGGCTGAACATGTCGACGTTGCCAGTGATGGCCGCCCGTCGATTCGACAAGTACGGAATTCTTCAGTTCCAGGGCATCAGTCGCTATCGGATGCCGGAGCAGAAACCATCCGAACCTCTCGCCAATGCATTCATTGCTGGAGGATTTCTGTTTGGACCTGGCAGCATCGTGAGTGATGTTCCCTACGATCCATATCTCTATTTCGACGGGGAAGAGATCAGCGTATCCGCGAGATTATGGACCCACGGATACAACATTTACTCGCCAAACGAATTGATTTTATTCCACCTTTACAAGAGCAAATCAAACAACAATCCTGCCGAAACCCATTGGAATGATCATCAAAATTGGTTTGAGCTGAACCGTCGCTCGATGGTTCGCATCCACACGCTTCTGAACAGCCTGAAAATTGCACCTGTTGGGCTAAAACCTTCAGCAGACGATGTTAAGGATCTAAAAAATTATGGACTCGGAAAAAGTCGCAGCCTGGCCGACTATCAGCTCTGGGCTGGCATTGATTTTTTAAACCAACGCATCCACCCAAAGGCCCTATCCGGTCAGTTTCCAGCCGGACAGGCCTGCTGAAGCGTTATTCAGCAACCACTCCCTCAATGCGGTCTTCAACCTCCTGATAGAGCTCCTGCAATTGTTGAATATTTTCGTCAG
>QCUJ01000067.1 GCA_003210795.1 Synechococcus sp. AG-679-B05
GTGATAGTGGCCTGGTTGTTAGAGCAGCGCAGGCTTGACTTTCTAAGACGAATCCTGGAAATGAGACGAAATCAAAAGTAACAATAAGTACACAAATCGAGAAAAACTGTAACCGCACGAACACGTTCTACGCGATACAAAAAGGGTGCCATCAGCTCTTCTCTCATGTTCGAAAAGCTTGTTGTTATTCAGCTTGGCGCTCTTCTCTTCGCCAACACTCATGATCACGGAACGGAATGGGTTAAGTGGGGAGGAATCGTCGTTTCTATCGCAACGGTTGTTGTGGGTGTAGCAACAGGAGGCTGAGCGCCCTAGTGATCAACTAAACCCTAAAAAGCGATCTATGCCGTCTCTTCAATCAGGGAGGGACGGCATCAATTTAGTGGCGTCCGCCATTCCTTTTAATCAGCCTCAACCAGCCCCTCATCGACCAGGGACTGCTCAAGTGCAAGTTCATCAAGCTAGAGGTATTCTACCCTGTATAAACTTTCCCATCATCAACAGATATCTTTCAATAAAAGCTCATCTGCTCCAATTCCTTTTTAAACCTCTAGCAGCCAGTATTCAAGAGAGATTTAGGTAGGCCTTGAAGAGTGTTAAATTGCCAACTTGGCCTGGGTGAAAGTCATAGTGACTGGTGTTTTTCTGAGGTGTTGGTTGCTGTGAAGTTTTCTTCGCTACTTATCTTAATTGGCCTGGCACTGGATCCCATGTGTGCCAGAGCTCAGCTCGATGGTGAAAACCCTTATGATAAATAAACTGATTTCGAGGCCTGCCAGGACTTCTTGGATGGTGATCAGAACATCGAGAAGGAACGCTGGGATATTGACTTCAGTAAGTGCCTGGACCGTTGGCCTGAGCTGAGTAACTTAGACAAGTAGGCAAGCTGTTCCCACGCCTCTAGAACCTGTAGAGCCATGAGTAAGAAGCATGAACATGAAAGTTGAGAAGGCTCTGATTTCCGCTGCCCTAGTGCTTGCTTCTGCTGCGCCTGTGCTGGCCCAGAAAGAGATCCCTAAGGCTGAAGGTCACGACCAATGCCCTCTGGGCTACGTCAACACGCTGGGAACCACCTGCGTTTCGCCTATTTATTACGAGGTAGCCCCAACAAACGGTGAGGCCTGTAAGTCGGGCTGGATGAACATCGGGATGGGCTACTGCAAGAAAAAGAAGGGCCCCTTGGGCATTCTCTGATCAAACATCGACTTCGCGTACTGAACTACGGGCATTAGGGCGCTGTATTTGATCGATACTTGCTACTACTCCTGAACCCGCTGCAAGCCAGCGACCGCAGCTTTGAACAGGGTAAGGAGTTAGCTCCCTTCCCCGACCTATTTCCTGACAGGACGATTCGCTGTCAACCCAGGGAACGAATCATCCGAGCCAGGACCACCACCTCAGCAGCCGAGTCTCAAGTCACTGTTAGCCACGTTCAGCCATGTCACGCCACAACTGGGTCACCGCTTACAGCCCTGTCTCTGCAAGGCAATCACGGTTTGAAGAACCTGAAGGTCACTGGCTGGAGTTACAGCAGCGGTTGAATCGTTGGGGTGGAGGGCAAACCATCGGAGATGTCTGCCGAAAGTGGGGACGAGCAGCAGGGTTCCACGTCCATCCGCATCAGCTGAGGCACAGCCATGCCACACACGCGGTACAGAGGGGAATCGACGTATTCACGCTTCAAGCGACCCTCGGTCACTCGTCGAGTGCGACTGCTGGGCATTACGTGGCTGCAAATCTTATGGACAGCAGTTCTCTTTGTTGCCTATGGAACAGAAGGAAATGCTTAGGCAGTTACTTTTAAGCTATGATACTAAGATGTATCTGTTTTTGTTGTAAGAGCTTTTTTGCACTTAGAGACAATGACCCTAAAATACTAAAGAGGCGGCTATCTTTTTAGAAAGTTGAGATATTTGCTTAAAGTTTGAAATTTATATAATATAGAGAAAGCTGCTTGGACGTTGTGTCAAAATTGTTAACGGGATCTTTGCAGGCGACGACAGAGTACGGTCCGTTTTCGAAGCTCGTCAATGTGTATGGCTTGAAGATTCTTGGGCTAGGGACCGTTGGAGGTCAGCCTGCTGTTCAGGATGAATTCCTTAGAAAAACAGCGCAGACATTCAAACTACTCCTCAATCCTGATGCAGCAGGAATTGACGAAGATGTAAGGAACAGAGCCCTTGATGGTCTGACCTCATACAACGTTATTCAGAGAGTTGGAGTTGGATCTTATGATTCTTATTCCCCTTCTCTAGATAGCGGAGCGTACGCAGGCTGGGATCAGGTCAATGACGCGAACGAGGCAACGGATTTCATCTGGCATCTTCGTGACAGCAAGGGGAGCTATAGCCCATCTGGTATAGAACAAACCACAGAGTTGCTGGAACACGCTTTGCATACTTTGTCGCAGTATGCATTTCCGTTTGCCTTCCCCGAACAGCTGAACATCTTTTCCAGTAATGGTAGGGCAGATGGAATATCAGGAGGACTCCAAGATGCCTATGACGAGGCTGTTCGGAATGGTGTGTACGATCCGTCGGATTACGCTGAGGCTGATGATGCTAGTGATGGCTATGGACAATTGTTGTTGCGAGAGTATGTGTATTGTCTAATTTATGCAGAGTGGGGTTATACGAGATCATTAACTGAAGAAGGAACGCTTGCGCCAGAATGGTCTGATGCTCATCTTTCTACAGCAGCAATTGCGCGTGATAATCCCTTGGGACATAAATTATTTACGGACAATATTTCTAAAATTATCAGCAAACCGTCATTGGAGAGTTTGCAGTCTATTTTCAAGGATGGAGATGCAGGTGTCTCCGGATATGTGCCCTCAAATAGTGAACCAACGCCTGTAGCAACACCAACACCAGAACCAACTTCTGAGCTAGGAGATAATATTGATCAAATCAATTCCATTAGCGATATTGCAGCGCTAGATAAAATTACAATTTTTAAGTTTAAGCAAGCCATCACCATTGGGGATCAAGATATTGACACTTTGATTACAGGAACTAATAAAAAAGATAAAATTATAGGGTCATCAGAAGGAGAAGTCTTGGCAGGTGGTGTGGGAAAGGATGTTCTTGAAGGTGGAGGTGGTGCCGATGGTTTCTTCTTTAATCAACCCAGCGAATTTGGTAAGAAAAAGGCAGATAAAATTGAGGACTTCGACCCTTCCGAAGGAGATTCAATCCTTGTCGATAGGGATATTTTTGCTCTTTCAAGGAAAATCACAATCAAAACCGTTTCTAGTAAAAAGAAAGTCAAGAAAGCAGCAAAGAGTAAAAATGACTTTGTATATGAAGAGAAGAAAGGTCTCCTTTACTTTAATGAGAATGGCAAACAAAAAGGATGGGGCGATGGTGGTTTGTTTGCTAAACTTCAAGGCGCTGCTGAATTGGGTGCATCTGATTTCACTATTGTCTGAGACTACTTCTTTGAACAATAAATATGGATTGAAAACTCATCATTCAGATGGGGCTTTTTATTTATTGCTCGAAAGTGGGAACACTTCAAAAAGTCACGTCTAATCTACTTCAATGTTGATTTTTTTTGACATCTTTCTCATTTTCCATGGATGGCAATAATCTCAACCCTCGTGACAGCTCTTTTCTGCGGCTTGGCTAACCACGGCGCTGCCGTAATTGATGCTGTGCCGCCGGACGCTTGATTGGTAGGAGAGCGGTGGGCATTGTTTTAACGTATCAACACCTACGCATTAAAAAAATGCGATTTGCAGATATTGGTTACACCATACTGCGTGAAGATGCTGTTCAAGTATCTAACTGGAATGATTACTCTAATTATTACAAAAGCGTCGGCAGGGAGGATAAGCTAGTAGATGAAGACTTGCTGGCTTGGCCCGAGAAAAATGAATACGAATTTGGCGATTCGGTTGTAATAGGAACTGTTCAGCAATCTGATCTAAGGGTATCAAGAATTGTTTATCTGGGAGATTTTACTTATTCCGAAACGGGTCAATTAATTGGGAAAAATTTATCGGGTCAATATTATTGGAGCTATGGCCACGATGATTCAACCTATGCAAACGGTGCTCCTCGCTATCACAATTGAGCCGTCAAAAGCTTCAGTCTTGGATTTTATTTTGACATGCTAAATTACTCTTAAGCAGAAAAAGAGTTTGAGCAATATCAGAGATCGGATCAAGTCATTCATGAATTTGATGATGAAGGTGATCACGGTCTTGGTAGGGAGGCTTTTGCAGATCCAGCTGTGGCTAAATACTTTCAGGAGGATTGTTATTTAAATCCTTTTGGAAATGATTTTGTTGTGGCATCAAATAAAATAAGTGGACCCAAAAACTTTAACAAGAAATCAGTAGATAAATCACCAACTTCAATCCCTCAGTCGATACCCTAGAAATCGATTCTGATAGTTTTGGTATCCATATCTCTGCCGCCTTTGCTGTTGGCAAAAACAAGAAGATAGTCAAGAAAAAACTCGCCAAGCAAGACTTCGATTTCCTCTATGACCAGAAGAAAGGCGGCCTCTACTTCAATGAAAATGGAGCAGACAAAGGCTTTGGAGAAGGAGGCATCGTTGCCATCCTCAAAGGCTCTTCTGATCTGACTTCAGGCAATTTGGAGTTCATCTGAGGTATGTCCCTTATTCATCTTCTTCGATAATTAGAATATGCGTAAGCGATAATGTGTCGAACTGATGGCATATATCCTCGACGGCATCTGTCCTGAAGGCTTCATCCTTGATGGCCTCGCTGACTGGCCTGCATCGACAATCAGAAAGGAGTGGTTCCGGCTCACTCGTGAGTTGGTTCAGCAGACCATCGCGGACATGGATCTGGATCCGGCCGCCATGGCCCAGCACGTCTACTACGACTTAGCCGGCAACGTCGTCATGTTTTACCACCCAGCCGACGCTCTCGAGGCATTAGAGATCGACGCTATAACTATCGGGAAGAAGGGTGTCGATGAAGCCCTCAATAAAGAAGAGGCTCAAGTAATCGAGAAGTTGAGAAAGTAGCAAGTACATAGAGGTGAAAATCTTGACAACTTGCAGCTCTGCTGGTTGACTAGATTGGGGATCAATTCAACAGCTGGAAGCAGGAGTCAACATAGACAATGTGACTATTGGTATTAATGCAGAGAGGACACACTCAGCACCTTATTAATCCATGAGACCGTCGACAAGATGATACCAACAATTATATATTTCCTCTTAAATAGTCTATTTATTGAGCTTAAAAATATCAACGTGGACCTACACCAGAAATGATCCGCTGCCGCACCTGTCGCAGTGAGTTCACAATCGCACCCGGGGTTGGCGTTCTCTTACGACTCAGATCCGGAAGATTCAAGCCCTTCAGCGTTTGTGATGTCGCTTTCGCATCTCCCCTCGCCAGGTTCTGACTCGCACGCTTCGCGTTAACCCGTTGGACCGCTACAGCTGCCGATTGCTCCTTCGGATTCTCGCTCGGTGCCTCTCCCACAGCAACACTTTCGCCCTCTCCTCCGTTATTTTCTCCTCCGGAGTCTTCTCCTTCACTTGCTTCACTACTCGCCGATTCGCCCTCATTATCCCCTCCTCCATCGGCTGTCTCATCACCAGCACCCTCTTCTCCAGCATCCGCCGCTTCAGCAGCAGCACTCTCATCTCCTCCATCTCCTCTAGCGCCCGCCATCTCACTACCGGAACCATCACCACTGCTCTCATCTCCACCTCCTCCTCCAACTTCACCGGCTACTTCTCCTTCTGAGCCAGCAGCAACATCCGTTTCACTAAAGGCACCACTATCTCCAGAGTCACCACTAGTTGCAGAAACATCTATGGAAGGATCACTTGTCTGAGTAGTCGAAGTGGATGAATCACCAGAATCAGCTATCTGGAAAGACGAGTCCAACGAAAGGTTGACCTCATAACCCTCTCCGCTCAAGCTCGGGGGTGTTGCTACACCGAGTTGAGTCGATTCAATATCACTATCAGCAGCTTCAGCTGAAGTAGTACTCAAGTCGGAAGATTGATCAGAAGAAGATTGATCAGAAGAAGATTGATCTTGATCAGAAAAAGTTTGATTTTGATCAGAAAAAGTTTGATTTTGATCAGAAGAAGATTGATCAGAAGGCGTCTGAGCTAATAATACTGAATCAATAACACCTTCTTCATTTCCAG
>QCUJ01000068.1 GCA_003210795.1 Synechococcus sp. AG-679-B05
GTGGGATTCATCTGGTTTGCCTTGATACCTGATGGGTTTTAGAGGCGGGATGAGGATGCCGCAATACCCGTTGCAGAGTTGTGCGGGGATGTCGTAATAAATCAGGTCAGATCAGGATTTTTAAAGTCACAAGCGAGCGCAGCATTATTCACCCTTTCGAAACCTGGTCTGCTGCGTCCGCTTGAAGGTTTATCCGAAGAAATACTTTTTCATCAAACCCCTTGAGAAGCCAACTCAGAGGAACTGACTACTACAGAAAACAGGGTGCTTGAATGAGCATGGCCAGGAAGATCAGGGGAGCTGGAATTTCTTTAAGCAGAGAAGTCATCGGTGTCTATCCAAAGTAAATCAGTATTCATTGACGATTGAGGTGTTGCTGAGGTGCGCAGCAGCAAAAAGGGGGAGGTGTCAGGCGCCATCCCCGACCTATATCCAAATAAGCGGAGACGTGCCTGCTGTAGGTCAGGCACGTCTCCACGCAACTGATGAGTACCAACCGCACCCGATGCAATTATGGCCTATGTTTGTATTATTTATACTCTCAAAAAGAATCAGCTAGCTATGGGCTGCGCTTCAACGTACCCTCCAATTAGCTGATCGATACTGTTGTCTCTGAATAATATCAAGTGCGGATTCAGGAGTTTATTAACTATGTCCATCCTGCTTCCAAGACGCTATATCTAGGATTTGGTGATTATGATTTAATGTAGTTAGTTTTGACCACTATTCTGACCAATGATATATGAAAAAGGGGTGGGGGCTGAGGCTCTCCGGATTCGACGAATGCCCCTCACTTCGACAATCACATCGTTACAGGTTCAATCACTCATCATCGTTCTGTCCTTTGAGGCCCTGACGCATTCCGGTGGCCCAGGTAGGGGTCTTGGTAGTCATGATCGACCGCTTCGGATCTCAGTCCAGCGTGAGCATTTACGTGCGCTCAAAGCAAGCTTTTTGGTGTTTCAAGCTGATTCAAATGTCAGGCCTGATTCGCTAAAATTGTTGTTCCGACTTGGATTTTCGAGGCTATCGCTTGTTTGCTGATTTCCGGTCGAGGCTGCTGGCGAAGCGGCCGATCAGAACCCCCATAACGGCTGCCAGATAAAGCGGTCTGACAATGCTGGTGGCCACAATGATCATTCAGGCTAGCGGCAGCATTAGGTCGACGTCGCCAAAGCCAACGGTCTTCAGACAAGCTAAGGCGTAGTAATTGAGCGCTGAAAACGCCTCCGCTGCCGCGAGAACGCTTCCCTGTTCAATGGCATCCACAACCAGAGGTTCAAATCAGCCTGGTTGGATCGTTTCAAGGGCGCTCATCACCAGGCCGGCGGTCAGACCGATATGCAGATAGCCGGCGGTGGCACTCATCAGCAGTGCATCGTTCACGCGTGGTTCCACGGCGAAGCGCTTCACCAGCCGGATCACGCTCCATCCCACCAGCAGGCTCCAGCTGAGTGCCAGCGGCACTCCACTTTTGATCAGTTCAAGGGGGGTCAGGAGCCGCGCCAGAGCGTTGCCACCGACACCAAGCCAAGGCCTCGGTACACCCGCCGACTCCAGATCGGCTCATGCTCCTCCCGTCCCATGACCTGGGTGAGAAGAAGAGCGATCAGGGTGTAGCCCACATGGGTGGCCCAGAGCAGCCGGGGAAAGCCGAAGCCCACCATCGCAATCACGGTGAACAGCAACAGCAGCTTCAGGTGGTGTTCCCTCCGGGCGCGGGTCTTGCTCATGCCGGTTCCGACAGTCCTTCGCCGAACACCTGCATGATGCAACGGTTGCGTTGTCAGAACAAGTTGAGCTGCCCTCCCCGTCGGCACTGCCAGCCATCGGATGACCAGGGCTCCAGCATCGGTTCGAGGGCGCGGCGATGGTGCCCATCGCCGGGTTCCAGCCAGACCTCCTCGAGGCCTGCGGGAATGATCACCGGCATCCGGTCATGCAGCGGCGTGATCAGTGCATTGGGGCGAGTCGTGATCACGCAACAGGTTTCCACTTCGCTGCCATCCGCACCGATCCAGCGGTCCCATAGGCCAGCCAGCCAGAACAGTGGTGTTTCCAGCTGTTGGACCTGCTGACCTTTCTCGTAGAACCCATCGGCGGGCAAAAGGCAGCGGTGGTGTCGCCAGGGGCCGCGAAAGGAGGCTTTTTCCGCCAGCGTTTCAGCCCGGGCGTTGATCGGTCGAGGCCCCGCAGAGGGATCTTTCACCCAACCTGGCAAGAGCCCCCAGAGCATGTGAGCGGTGCGGCTGCGACCGTGCTCATGTCGCAGCGTTAAAACCGGTTCTCCTGGGCTGATCAAGGGGCGAGGCGCGTAATGGGCCAGCCAGCCGCGATCGTCATCCATCAGCCATGGCTTCAGCCAGGCCTTCAACCCATCGAGCGGAGTTTCGAGGCTGTAGCGACCACACATTGGCGGACCCTAGGCGTCGTTCGGTTCTCCCTCCCGTTGGCTTCTGGTCATACCTCGTAGCGTGAACGTACCCGGGCAACAGCCATGCCGATCCGTCAGGACGACAACCGACCAAACCGTCGCTTCGGGATCATCAACCTGGTGCTGATCGGTTTCGGTGTGCTGTTGCTGTTCAGCAGCTTCATACCCAACAACGGCATGCAGCAGGTTCCCAAGGTGCCTTACTCGCTGTTTTTGGATCAGGTGAATGACGGGGCCGTCAAGCGCGCCTACATCACGCAGGATCAGATCCGCTACGAACTCAGCGATCCAGAGGAGGGAACACCGCCGGTTTTGGCGACCACGCCGATCTTTGATATGGATCTGCCTCAGCGCCTGGAAACCAAAGGCGTTGAATTCGCAGCTGCTCCGCCCAAGAAGCCCAATATCTTCACCACGATTCTCAGCTGGGTGGTGCCACCGCTGATTTTCATCCTGGTTCTTCAGTTCTTTGCCCGTCGTTCGATGGGAGGCGGTGCCCAAGGAGCACTGAGCTTCACCAAGAGCAAGGCCAAGGTTTACGTGCCGGATGAGGAATCACGCATCACCTTTGCGGATGTGGCCGGTGTGGATGAGGCCAAGCAGGAACTCACTGAGATCGTTGATTTCCTCAAACGGCCAGAGCGCTATGCCGAGATCGGCGCCCGGATCCCCAAAGGTGTTCTTCTGGTGGGCCCTCCCGGCACCGGCAAAACGCTGCTCTCGAAAGCAGTGGCCGGTGAGGCAGAGGTTCCCTTCTTCATCATCTCGGGCTCGGAATTCGTCGAGCTCTTCGTTGGTGCCGGAGCCGCCCGCGTACGCGACTTGTTCGAAGAAGCCAAGAAAAAAGCCCCTTGCATCATTTTTATCGACGAACTCGATGCCATCGGCAAGAGCCGCTCAGGATCGATGGGAGTCGTGGGTGGCAATGACGAGCGGGAGCAGACCCTGAACCAGCTGCTCACCGAGATGGATGGTTTCACCGCTCAGGACAAGCCAGTGATTGTCCTGGCGGCCACGAACCAGCCGGAAGTTCTCGATGCTGCTCTGCTGCGACCGGGTCGTTTCGATCGACAGGTTCTGGTGGATCGCCCTGATCTCTCCGGTCGAAAAACCATTCTTGAGATCTACGCCAAGAAGGTGAAACTTGCCGAAGAGGTTGACCTCGACAGTGTCGCCCAGGCCACCAGCGGTTTCGCTGGTGCCGACCTGGCCAATCTGGTGAACGAAGCGGCGCTTCTGGCGGCCCGAGCCCAGCGCAAGCGTGTTGAACAGCAGGACCTCGGTGAGGCGATTGAGCGGGTTGTGGCAGGTCTTGAGAAAAAAAGCCGTGTGCTTCAGGACGATGAAAAGAAGGTGGTGGCGTATCACGAGGTTGGCCACGCCATCGTTGGTCACCTGATGCCCGGTGGCAGCAAGGTTGCAAAGATTTCCATCGTTCCCCGAGGGATGAGTGCCCTCGGCTACACGCTGCAGCTGCCCACGGAGGAGCGCTTCCTCAATTCCAAGGAGGAGCTGCAGGGGCAGATCGCAACCCTCCTCGGGGGTCGCTCCGCTGAAGAGATCGTTTTCGGCAAGATCACCACGGGTGCTGCCAACGATCTGCAGCGCGCCACCGATCTGGCGGAACAGATGGTGGGAACCTACGGCATGAGCGACACCCTTGGCCCCCTCGCCTACGACAAACAGGGCGGTGGCCAATTCCTTGGTGGTGGAAACAATCCCCGCCGTTCTGTGAGCGATGCCACAGCGCAAGCCATTGATAAAGAGGTTCGCGGCCTTGTGGACAAGGCGCACGATGATGCCTTGGCGATTCTTCGCCAGAACATGGCGCTGCTTGAAACCATTGCCCAGCAGATTCTCGAAAAGGAGGTGATCGAGGGGGATGATCTACGGCAGATGCTGGATGCCAGCCAACTCCCTGAAGGAGTCGCCGCTTGACTCCAGCCGCGCTTATCCCCGATAACTGTTCTTTGATCCCGTCGTGATGTTGTCCGCTGCCGCAGGCGTAGCTGCCGCATTAACCACCCTGCGCGGGTGTGATTTCCTCTCCTCGGCAGACTCCAATCCCGAAGAGACAGCAGCATTGCTTCAGCTGGCGAACCAGCTGAAAAGCGGCGACAGGAGAATCGATCTCGGCAATCGCGTGCTCGGTCTGATCTTCAGCAAGGCCTCGACACGCACGCGGGTGAGCTTTCAGGTGGCCATGGCCCGGCTTGGCGGCCAGACCGTGGATCTCAATCCCAGCGTCACCCAGCTGGGCCGCGGCGAACCGCTTGAGGACACAGCACGGGTTCTCAGTCGGTATTGCGATGCTCTTGCGATCCGCACCTTCGCCCAGCAGGAAATCGCGGACTACGCCCACTGGGCCACGGTGCCGGTCATCAATGCTCTGACCGACCTTGAACACCCCTGCCAAGCCCTGGCCGACTTCCTCACTATGCAGGAAGCCCATGGCGATCTGGCCGGTCAGACGCTGGCTTACATCGGCGATGGCAACAACGTTGCCCACTCGTTGATGCTCTGTGGCGCTCTGCTGGGGGTGAATGTTCGCATTGGTTGTCCGGAGGGTTTTGAGCCCCTTTCCGGCATGCTGGACCAGGCCCGTTCACTGGCGCAACACGGTGCTGTGATTGAGGTGACCAGCGATCCTTCCAAGGCTGTGGCCGGTGCTCAGGCGGTTTACACCGATGTGTGGGCCTCGATGGGCCAGGAGGCGGAACAGCTTGAACGGGAGCAGGCCTTTGCAGGCTTCTGCGTCGATCAGGATCTGATGGATCAGGCGAGTCCTGCCGCGATCGTGCTTCACTGCTTGCCGGCGCACCGGGGTGAGGAGATCAGTGCGGACGTGATGGAAAGTCCCGCCAGCCGCATCTTTGACCAGGCCGAAAATCGTTTGCATGCTCAGCAGGCTCTGTTGGCGGCTCTCCTGGGAGGGCTGTAGCTCCGCTGAGCTGGCTCGATCTTTTTAGAGTTGCCCCGCCTGGCCTTCTCACCATGGGAATCATCCTTTACGGCGGACCGCAGACCCGCGCTTCGATGCCTCGTTGGTACATGGAAGAGAAGGGCATTCCCTATGACCTGGTGGAGGTATCGGTAGGGGCGTCTCAGAATCTCCAGCCCGATTTTCTGGCCATTAATCCCTTTGGCAAGCTCCCAGCTATGCGGGACGACAGCGTTCTCGATGGGAACAATCAGCCGCTGACGCTGTTCGAGTCAGGAGCGATCCTCCTGCACCTTGCTGAACATCACGGTGGTGAAGGCACAACAGCCGCTGAGCGCTCCCAGATCAGTCAGTGGACGCATTTCGCCAACTCAACGCTGGCCTTTGCCATCTTCGTTCCGGATCAGAAGCAAAAGGTGCTGCCACGGTTGCTTAAGCAGCTGGATCAGCAGCTCAACCGGGGCTTTCTTGTTGGTGAAGCCTGGGGCGCAGCGGATTGTGCGGTAACGGCTTATCTGGCCTACATCAAGCTGTTTTTCCCTCAGGAGGATCTCAGCGCCTACCCGTCTGTTCAGGCGCTGATCGAGGCAACTCAGCAGCGTGCTGCCTACAAAAAAGTGATGGGGATGGCTTGAAATGCGCTG
>QCUJ01000069.1 GCA_003210795.1 Synechococcus sp. AG-679-B05
AAACAGCCTTGAGGACGATCTCTGGCGCAGGGACTATCGGCTGAATGCCATTGCGTTGCCGCTCAAGACGAGTCGTCTCCTCGTGGATCCCACCGGTGGGCTTGAGGATCTAGTTGAAGGGCGTCTGAGGGCTGTGAGGGAAGCAAACCTCAAAGCTGATCCGCTGCGGCTGTTACGGGGCCTGCGACTGCTGGCGCAGATCCCTCTGACCCTGGATGCCACAACAGCCCACTGGATCCGCAATCTCCGGCATCGGCTCAAGGAAGCCGCACCGGAACGAATCCTGGCGGAAATTGAGAAGCTGGTCGCCGGTCCTCATGCGGATGTGGCTCTGCGGCACCTGACCCAACTAGATCTGATCAGTCCCTGGGCCGCCCATCAGACCATCCCATCCTCAAATAAGGCCGCGTTATTCACCTCTGCCGAACGACAGGAGGCGTTGCCCCTAGCCCGTCTGAGCGGCCTGATTAGTGATGAAGGCCTCGCACAACTGCGCGCAAGCCGTGCTCTCCAGCAGCGTTGCCGACGCCTCCGGTACTGGCTTCAGAACGCGGGTTCAAAGCTGGAGCAGATGGCGGAAGACGATCGCCTTCAACTGCACCTTGATCTGGAAGCGGATCTACCGGCACTGATTCTTCATCTAAATCGACCGGTTCAGGACACCTGGCTGAAACGATGGCGGGACTCTGAAGACCCACTGTTTCATCCCCGCTTTCCCCTGAGCGGCAGCACGTTGATGCAGGTCCTTGAGATGCCAGCTGGCCCCTTGATCGGCGATCTCCTTGCCCATCTCCGCAAGGATGCCGCCTTTGGGCGCATCAAGGGGCAAGACCAGGCTCTCCGAGAAGCAAAACGATGGTGGGCCCAAACGAGAGGGGCTCTGTGATTAACTTTGCTGGTGTGTCAACGATGACGGTCCGACACCGACGAATCGCATTTCCCTTCCTTCATGAGCATTCGCTTGTACATCGGCAACCTGCCGCAAACCTTCGATGAACAGGAGCTGGCTGCTCTGCTCAAGTCCATCGGGGAAGGAATTCGCTTCAAGGCTGTCCTGGACCGTGAAACCGGAGCAAGCCGTGGATTCGGTTTTGCCAATGTCGACGATGAAAAAGTTGCTGATGCCCTGATCGAGCAGCTCAACGGCAAGGATTTCGGCGGCAGCAACCTTCGCGTTGAGCGCTCCGAGCGTCGTGAAAGTGGCGGGAATCGTCGGGCTGGATCAAATGCCAATGGCCAACCCCAAGCGGCCCGTAAGGCGGTGAACAAAGTCGTGCACAGCGATGCAAAAAGTGAGGGAGCACCCGACCCACGCTGGGCTGGTGAGCTGTCAAAACTTAAGGACCTACTGGGCAATCAGAAGACAGCGGTCTGAATTCCTTCTCAAAAACAACTTCAATCAACCCCTTTCAGACGTCTGAGAGGGGTTTTTCATAGGTCTTGGACCTCCCCCACTGAACGCGCTTCAGCGAGCCTGAGCCAAGAGAAATGAGCGGGGAAGATCGAGAAGCTTGCTGAATTTGCCCACATAGGCGCGATTGTTGAACACGTCGTAATCAATGCGTTCAATGGCATCAAGAATGCCGCGATACAAACGCAGTGACGTCCAAACCGGCCAACGAGCATCCTTGGAAAGCCACCTCACCCCAGCTTCGGAGCGGGCAAACCAGTCGCGGGCCCTCTCCAGCTGAAAAGCCATCAGCTCACGCCAGGCCTGATTCAGCTTCCCTGACATCAGATCATCTTCGGAATAGCCAAAGCGCTTCAGATCCTCCTGGGGCAGATAAATCCGCCCACGGCCGCGATCTTCACCGACATCCCGAAGGATGTTGGTGAGCTGGTTGGCAATCCCCAGAGCGACCGCAGCATCTGACGTATCCGGTTGATGACTCCAGGGAGCAGTCGTGTAGGCCTGATCAACGCCCATCACGCCCTGGGTCATCAAGCCGACTGTCCCAGCCACGCGATAGCAATAGAGCTTGAGATCTTGAAACTGTGGGTATCGGGTCCAGGTGAGGTCCATGCGCTGACCCTCGATCATGTCCAGGTATGGCTGAATTCCCTGCGGGAAACGCTCCAGGGTGTCCACCATCACCGCGTCGAGGTCGTCATCAATACGACCTTGGAAGAGAGCACGGGTCTTCTGTTCCCAGTGATCCAAGCGATCAGCAAGTTCATGGACGGGACGGGCCTGGGCCTCCGGACTGTCCATCAGCTCATCGGTGCGACGACACCAGACGTAAATCGCCCAAATGGCACGTCGCTTCTCTGGAGGGAGAAGCAACGTACCGATGTAAAAGGTCTTGGCCCACTCGGCGGTCTCCCGACGGCAAGCCTCAAAGGCTGCGTCGAGATCCTGGGAGACGAGGGGCATGATTTAAGCCGTTACCGGCTCACTTGCAGTGGTTGATGATGCCAGCTCGCCGAACTTGCGGTCCACTGCGCCAGCGCACAACTTGCCGCTGAGCACAGCACCCTCCATCGAGGCCAGATAGCGCTGCATGGTGTAATCGCCTGCCAAGAAAAAGTTCTTGATCGGAGTGGTCTGATCAGGGCGCAGTTTCTGACAACCAGGGGTGGTCTTGTAAACCGAAAGGGGCGTCTTCACCACCTTGAATTTACGCAGAGTGGCTGGGTTGTCTCCACCGAAGTGAGTGGGGAACAACTTGTTGAGTTCACCCATCGTGGCTTCTATGATCTCTTCATCTGAACGTCCGATCCAGTCTTTGGCGGGAGCAAACACGAGCTCCAGCATCGACTTATCAGGGTCTTCGTACTCCTTGCAGGTGATGCTCATGTCGGCGTAAACGCTGAGCAATGGCGATCGACTGAATAACAGATGGTCGATATCCGTGAGTTTGCGATCAAACCAGAGATGCAGGTTGATCACAGGAACACCGCGGAGGCCATCCAGCTTGCTGAAAACGTCCATCTGCTTCCAGGGCTCCGGTAGCAGCAACTTGAAGGGGTCCACCGGTAGAGCACTCACGTAGGCATCAGCGGTGAGATCGAAGCTCTCCTTGCCCTTGATGCCACCGATGTGGAAGGCAGCCACAGAGCCATCGTCATTGAGCTTGATTTCACGCAGCGGGCAATCGAGATGAACCTCACCGCCAAGCGATTCGATGTGCTCCACCATCGGCTGGCAGAGCCTCTCTGGCGGTGCTCCATCGAGGAAAGCCATCTTGGAGCCGTTCTTCTCCTGCAGGAAACGATTAAGCGCTGTAAGAACAACCGTGGCTGAGATTTCATCGGGATCGATGAAATTCAGCGCCTTGCTCATCGCTAAGAACACTTCATCGTTCACCCGTTCGGGAATGTTGTGGACCCGCAGCCACTCGGTCCAGGAATACTTGTCGCACTCTTCGACATAGCCCTGACCCCGGAGCATCGCAGGCAAAAGGCCCAGGCCGAAGCTGATTTTCTCAGGCCAGCTCAGCATGTCGTTGTTTCCCAGGATCGCTGCCACACCATTCACAGGGGCTGGCAGATCAGGGAAATCAAAGCGGCTGTAAGTGCCTGGTTCCTCCTGCTGATTGAAGATCATCGAGTGGCTCTTCCACTGCAGCCGGTCTTCGATGTTCAACTCTTTGAAGATCTGAAGCATGTTCGGGTAGGCCCCGAAAAAGATATGGAGCCCGGTCTCGTACCAGTCACCGTCCTCGTCTTTCCAGGCTGCAACCTTGCCACCGAGCACATCGCGAGCCTCCACCACCACTGGCGTATGGCCAGCATCGGCGAGATATTTGGCGCAGGACAAACCCGCAAGACCGGCTCCGGCGATAGCAACCCGCATGCGGCTGGCTCAAGACTGAAACCAACCTTAAAAGAGCTGGTTCCCCTTCTGCTTCTTAAAGTCTTTGCACACCTTCCCGTGTGACATGGCCGAGACCCTGCTGAAGTGCACAACACGCCATGTACGCCTGTTCACAGCCCGGGTGGTGAACGAGGATCTGGTGGCATCGGATGACCAGCTGACTCTTGATCTGGACCCAGATAACGAATTCCTCTGGAGCGACGCCACCGTCAGCAAGGTGCAGCAGCAGTTCAAAAACCTTGTTGAGGCAGCCGAGACCGGTGAACTAAGCGATTACACCCTGCGCCGAATCGGCACGGATCTGGAGGGTTTCATCCGTCAGCTGCTCCAAGCTGGGGAGCTGAGCTACAACCCCGACGGGCGTGTTCAGAACTTCTCGATGGGTCTTCCCCGAACTCCTGAACTGCTGTGACTCCACCCCGCTACGACCAAGATCCCCGTCGAGGCGATGCACGGCGCGGTGAACCCCGCGACAGCCGCTACGACCGACGCGGAGGCTCAGAGCGGGATTACGGACGCGGCTATCCCCCATCCCAGCCGAGTCAGCAGGAGGGGTTCAAATTCAGCACCCTCACCGTGGCGGTCCTCGCTGGAGTGCTTGTCGTGGGAATTGGCATCGGCAGCGCCGTCACCAGCACGACGCAGGGCGATCAGGGCAACATCGCCAGCTCCCAGCAGCTGGACATGGCCGTTCCAGACCCTGAATTCTGTCGCCAGTGGGGAGCCAGTGCCTTTGTGATGGACATTGAGATGTACACGACCCTCAATCCCTCAAGCAGCTTCGTTACCCAACCCACGCTGCAGCCTGGCTGCGTGATTCGAAGGGAAAACTGGTCTGTTTTACGCAAAGAAGGTGCCATCACCGCTGAACAGGAGCGGGAGTGCAAACAACGCATGAATACCTTCGCCTACATCGGATCCGTCCGCGACAAACCAATCGTGCGGTGTGTTTACCAGACCGACATCAGCCAAAATCGCTTCCTGACCCGTGGCGTTGCTGGTGCTGAAGAATCCATCGGCAACACCGAAGCGGATCAGTTCTGATCCCCAGCTGATTGGTTTTGACGCAGGGGGCTGTCGGCACTCGCGAACACCGGCAGCACATCCAGCCGGAACGCTGCTGAAGCCCTCGAGGAATATCGCGCTGGGTGAGTGATCAGCTTCAGTTGACGCCGCACTTGCAGATCCACAACTGGCGGTCGATGAATGGTGCCGGCCGCTAGTTCCCGCTCGATTGACACCACCGGAACAAACGCAGCGCCCAAACCAGCCTGCACAGCATTTTTGATCGCCTCCAGGGAATTGAGCTCCATCTCAATGCGTAACCGATGCACATCGAGACCGGATCGGGCCAGCAATTGGTCCACCATCTTTCGCGTGGTGGATTGGGTGTCGAGGCAGACGAAACCCAGCCTGTAAAGGTCCTCCTTGGTGAGCTCGGGCAGACGGGCCAAAGGATGCTTCACCGGCAGCACCAGAGCCAGTTCATCGCTCGCGTAAGGCACCACCTGCAGAAGTTCCTTCAGCTCCAGGGGCAGTTCACCCCCGATGATCGCCAGATCGATCTGCCCATTGGCAACGCTCCAGCCGGTGCGGCGAGTGCTGTGGACCTGGAGCTGTACAGCAACATCCGGATATTTCTGACGAAAAAGCCCGATCATCCGAGGCATCAAATATGTGCCCGTGGTCTGGCTGGCTCCCACGATCAGAGATCCTCCCTTGAGGTTGTGGAGGTCATCCAGAGCCCGACATGCTTCATGGCACTGGCTGAGGATCCTGTCGCAGTAGCTGAGCAACAGGTGACCCGCCTCAGTCAGCTGAGCCTTGCGCCCTCCCCGATCAAACAGAGACACCTCCAACTGCTTCTCGAGGTTCTGAATCTGCAGGCTGACCGCAGGCTGGGTCACGTACAGGCTATCGGCCGCTTTCTTGAAGCTCCCCTCGCTGACAATCGCTCGCAGAATCCGGAGCTGATCAAGGGTGAACGGCAGATCAGCCACCGCAGCGTTGCCGGCGTAGGCCTCAAAATCTAGATCTGCAGAGACCAAGCGCCAGAATCACGGCCTTGTCTCAACCCGTTGATGGTCGCAATCCACCACAGCAGCCTGGTGATG
>QCUJ01000070.1 GCA_003210795.1 Synechococcus sp. AG-679-B05
ACGGAGAGATCCGACGGTGTTGTAGGTTTCTCAAGCGGTCGATAAGACCGCAATGACCAGCCACCACTTCCTGAAAGGGAAGGACGGTTCAAGGATGGTCGCACCTGGACAATTGAAAAGTTTAGGAACTGACGCTTTTATCGCGTTCGAGTTTGAACTGAGCCGTGAGGTGAGGAGAAGACTCGGATGATATTGCGATAAAGGTGTGAGGTCCCGTCAAAAAATTCGTTGCGTCGAAGTTATTCGCTGCAACGGGGAAGTTTTCACGAACTTCTTTGTTGTGGGTGTGCGAATGATGGAGCAACAACCGGATCTGAGATCCTGGAAAGTCATTAATAGAGAGATCTAGAGATGCACTCTTAAGAACCCTTTATGTGTCAGCTTAAAGGAGGCGACAACTGTTTCCAACGATTGTTGAGGAATGGGTGAAGCAAATCGAGTTGCGATAGCGAAAGTTATCAAGAGGACTTGATCTACAACGGAGAGTTTGATCCTGGCTCAGGATGAACGCTGGCGGCGTGCTTAACACATGCAAGTCGAACGAACCTTCGGGTTAGTGGCGGACGGGTGAGTAACGCGTGAGAATCTGCCCTCAGGAGGGGGATAACGGCTGGAAACGGCCGCTAATACCCCATATGCCGCGAGGTGAAATGAATTTCGCCTGAGGATGAGCTCGCGTCTGATTAGCTAGTTGGTGTAGGTAATGGCTCACCAAGGCATCGATCAGTAGCTGGTCTGAGAGGATGATCAGCCACACTGGGACTGAGACACGGCCCAGACTCCTACGGGAGGCAGCAGTGGGGAATTTTCCGCAATGGGCGAAAGCCTGACGGAGCAACGCCGCGTGAGGGATGAAGGCCTCTGGGCTGTAAACCTCTTTTATCAAGGAAGAAGATCTGACGGTACTTGATGAATAAGCCACGGCTAATTCCGTGCCAGCAGCCGCGGTAATACGGGAGTGGCAAGCGTTATCCGGAATTATTGGGCGTAAAGCGTCCGCAGGCGGCCCTTCAAGTCTGCTGTTAAAACGTGGAGCTTAACTCCATCATGGCAGTGGAAACTGTTGGGCTTGAGTGTGGTAGGGGCAGAGGGAATTCCCGGTGTAGCGGTGAAATGCGTAGATATCGGGAAGAACACCAGTGGCGAAGGCGCTCTGCTGGGCCATCACTGACGCTCATGGACGAAAGCCAGGGGAGCGAAAGGGATTAGATACCCCTGTAGTCCTGGCCGTAAACGATGAACACTAGGTGTCGGGGGAATCGACCCCCTCGGTGTCGTAGCCAACGCGTTAAGTGTTCCGCCTGGGGAGTACGCACGCAAGTGTGAAACTCAAAGGAATTGACGGGGGCCCGCACAAGCGGTGGAGTATGTGGTTTAATTCGATGCAACGCGAAGAACCTTACCAGGGTTTGACATCCTGCGAATTTCTGGGAAACCGGAAAGTGCCTTCGGGAGCGCAGTGACAGGTGGTGCATGGCTGTCGTCAGCTCGTGTCGTGAGATGTTGGGTTAAGTCCCGCAACGAGCGCAACCCACGTCTTTAGTTGCCAGCATTTAGTTGGGCACTCTAGAGAGACCGCCGGTGATAAACCGGAGGAAGGTGTGGATGACGTCAAGTCATCATGCCCCTTACATCCTGGGCTACACACGTACTACAATGCTACGGACAAAGGGCAGCAAGTTCGCGAGGACAAGCAAATCCCATAAACCGTGGCTCAGTTCAGATCGTAGGCTGCAACTCGCCTACGTGAAGTAGGAATCGCTAGTAATCGCAGGTCAGCATACTGCGGTGAATACGTTCCCGGGCCTTGTACACACCGCCCGTCACACCATGGAAGTTGGCCACGCCCGAAGCCGTTACTCCAACCCTTGTGGAGGAGGACGTCGAAGGTGGGGCTGATGACTGGGGTGAAGTCGTAACAAGGTATCCGTACCGGAAGGTGCGGATGGATCACCTCCTAACAGGGAGACAAACAACGATTTTGATGCCTGAGTGTTTTTATTCTTAGGCCGAAATCCTGTCACCTTATGGTCGATCGGTATCTCAGCTTTGAAGTCAAGAAACTGCAGCAATGTGGTTTGCTTGATGGAAATTTTCAGTTCCTAAACTTTGTCTAGGTCACACCCCTTAAGGGTTGAGTCTCCTGGGCCATTAGCTCAGGTGGTTAGAGCGCACCCCTGATAAGGGTGAGGTCCCTGGTTCAAGTCCAGGATGGCCCATTCGGTGTTGGGGGTTTAGCTCAGTTGGTAGAGCGCCTGCTTTGCAAGCAGGATGTCAGGAGTTCGAGTCTCCTAACCTCCACTGACCGAACTCAATCTCCATTGTCCGATTTTGGAGGATGAACTCGAGTGTGGTTTGTGATTTAGATGTGTCCGCTGGAAGACCCTAGCTTCCTGTCATTCCAAAGTATGAGTGTTGACTCAGGATTTGGTTGATAAGATGCTGGGCTCAAACTGAGCAATCAGTTTGATTTCTAGCAGAACCTTGACAACTGCATAGGAAAGTCTGGAAAAAACAAAGCATCTTACAGATGCATTGTTTTGAGTTTGATCTTTCGAAAGTAAGATTAAATCCAGAGCAATGAACAATTCTTTTGAGCAAGAGCCGAGACTCTTGAGCGTTCTTGGATTCGTGTCGAGCGAATCTGAGTTTGATTTTATTTTATTTTTTAGTGAAAACTAATCAATAAGGTTTAAGAATCTGCTTTCAACGGCAGCAAGCGTTCAAGAGATTAATTGGTCAAGCTACAAAGGGCTCACGGCGGATACCTTGGCACACAGAGGCGATGAAGGACGTGGTTACCTGCGATAAGTCTCGGGGAGCTGGAAGCACGCTTTGATCCGGGAATTTCCGAATGGGGCAACCCTTAATACGGCCAGCTGAATCCATAGGCTGGCACGAGCCAACCCAGCGAACTGAAACATCTTAGTAGCTGGAGGAAAGGAAAGTAAAAACGACTCCCTAAGTAGCGGCGAGCGAACGGGGAAGAGCCTAAACCGATGCTTTCGAGTATCGGGGTTGTGGGACAGCAACGTGTATCAGGAATGTTAGGAGAAGTGTTTGAATGACACGCCACAGAGGGTGAAAGCCCCGTAACCGAAAACTGAACTGAACTAGCTGTATCCCGAGTAGCACGGAGCACGTGAAATTCCGTGTGAATCTGCGAGGACCACCTCGTAAGGCTAAGTACTACTGTGTGACCGATAGCGAAACAGTACCGCGAGGGAAAGGTGAAAAGAACCCCGGGAGGGGAGTGAAATAGAACATGAAACCGTGAGCCTACAAGCAATGGGAGCCCTACTAAATAGGGTGACCGTGTGCCTGTTGAAGAATGAGCCGGCGACTTATAGGCACTGGCGGGTTAAACCGGAAATGGTGGAGCCATAGCGAAAGCGAGTCTGAATAGGGCGTTTGTCAGTGTTTATAGACCCGAACCCGGGTGATCTAACCATGGCCAGGATGAAGCTTGGGTGATACCAAGTGGAGGTCCCAACCAACTGACGTTGAAAAGTCACTGGATGAGCTGTGGTTAGCGGTGAAATGCCAATCGAACCCGGAGCTAGCTGGTTCTCCCCGAAATACGTTGAGGCGTAGCGTCTGATGCTCCAGCAGGGGGGTAAAGCCACCATTTCGGTGCGGGCTGCGAGAGCGGTACCAAATCGAGATGAACTCTGAATACCCTGTGTGTAGTCAGGCAGTCAGACTGTGGGGGATAAGCTCCATGGTCAAGAGGGAAACAGCCCAGACCGCCAGCTAAGGTCCCCAAATCAACACTAAGTGATAAAGGAGGTGGAATTCCACAGACAACCAGGAGGTTTGCTTAGAAGCAGCCATCCTCAAAGGAGTGCGTAATAGCTCACTGGTCGAGGGATTCTGCGCCGAAAATGAACGGGGCTAAGTGTTGTACCGAAGCTGCGGATTTTATGGTAGGGGAGCGTTCTATGTGGGGCGAAGCGTTAGCGTGAGCGGGCGTGGACTGCATAGAAGTGAGAATGTCGGCTTGAGTAGCGAAAACATGGGTGAGAATCCCATGCACCGAAACCCTAAGGGTTCCTCCGGCAGGCTCGTCCGCGGAGGGTTAGTCTGGACCTAAGGTGAGGCCGAAAGGCGTAGTCGATGGACAACAGGTCAACATTCCTGTACCGGTTATGTATTGGGAAGAGGGACGGAGACGGCTAGCCAAGCCAGACGTTGGTTACTGGTTCAAGCTTCCGAGGCGTTGAGGAGCGGCGAAAACGTTCCGAGCTGAGGGGTGAGTACGAGCTGCTACGGCAGCGAAGTTGGTGATGTCATGCTTCCAAGAAAAGCTCTATACCCGTTAATGCATAACTGCCAGTACCCGAAACCGACACAGGTGGGGTGGTAGAGAATACCGAGGTGCGCGAGGTAACTCTCTCTAAGGAACTCGGCAAATTAGCCCCGTAACTTCGGGAGAAGGGGTGCCACCGCAAGGTGGTCGCAGTGAAAAGGCCCTGGCGACTGTTTACCAAAAACACAGGTCTCCGCTAAGTCGCAAGACGATGTATGGGGGCTGACGCCTGCCCAGTGCCGGAAGGTTAAGGAAGCCGGTCAGCGTAAGCGAAGCTGGCGACTGAAGCCCCGGTGAACGGCGGCCGTAACTATAACGGTCCTAAGGTAGCGAAATTCCTTGTCGGGTAAGTTCCGACCCGCACGAAAGGCGTAACGATCAGGGCGCTGTCTCGGAGAGAGGCTCGGCGAAATAGAATTGTCTGTGAAGATGCGGACTACGTACACCTGGACAGAAAGACCCTATGAAGCTTTACTGTAGCTTGGTATTGTGTTCGGGCTCTGAATGCGCAGGATAGGTGGGAGATGTTGATCTAATGCTTGTGGGTATTAGGGAGTCAATGGTGAGATACCACTCTTTCAGAGCTAGAATTCTAACGTTCACCCGTTATCCGGGGAGCGGACAGTATCAGGTGGGCAGTTTGACTGGGGCGGTCGCCTCCTAAAAGGTAACGGAGGCGCGCAAAGGTTTCCTCAGGCTGGTTGGAAATCAGCTGATGAGTGCAAAAGCAGAAGGAAGCTTGACTGTGAGACCTACAAGTCGAACAGGGACGAAAGTCGGCTTTAGTGATCCGACGGTTCTGAGTGGAAGGGCCGTCGCTCAACGGATAAAAGTTACTCTAGGGATAACAGGCTGATCTCCCCCAAGAGTTCACATCGACGGGGAGGTTTGGCACCTCGATGTCGGCTCATCGCAACCTGGGGCTGAAGTCGGTCCCAAGGGTTGGGCTGTTCGCCCATTAAAGCGGTACGCGAGCTGGGTTCAGAACGTCGTGAGACAGTTCGGTCCATATCCGGTGTACGCGTAGGAACATTGAGAGGATTTCTCCCTAGTACGAGAGGACCGGGAGGAACGCACCTCTGGTGTACCAGTTATCGTGCCAACGGTAAACGCTGGGTAGCCATGTGCGGAGTGGATAACCGCTGAAAGCATCTAAGTGGGAAGCCCACCTCAAGATGAGTGTTCCCATGGGGTAACCCAGTAAGGTCACGGGGAGAACACCCGTTGATAGGCTCTACGTGGAAGTCCAGTAATGGATGCAGCGGAGGAGTACTAATAGACCGAGGGCTTGACCAACATTTTGGTTCTTGCCTTTAGACATATGTTCTTTGTTTGATTCAGGCGCGCAACTTAGGTTGCAGATCCTATGCAGTTCTCAGGGTTCACCTCCTTGGGAATGTTTTGACTATCCTGGTGTCCATAGCGGTGTGGAACCACTTCGATCCATCTCGAACTCGGTTGTGAAACGCATCAGCGGCGACGATATTTGGGGGGTAGCCCCCTGAGAAAATAGCTCGATGCCAGGTAAAACAT
>QCUJ01000071.1 GCA_003210795.1 Synechococcus sp. AG-679-B05
ATCAATCCAGCCACAAGAAAAGAGTCGAGCATGCGTGAAGGCTCTTCCTTTCTCACCTGTTTCGAGAGTGCCGCACCATATCCAGAGGATTGAAGGGGTTCGAGATAGCGCCCCTTTTGCTTTAAGAGGGCCAAAACCTGTTCAAAATGCTCAAGTTCTTCTCGGGCCAGAGGACTGAGCACCTCTCCGAGACCCGGCTCGCAGAGATAACGAAACATCAGCTGCGTGGCAAAACCAGCTGCTTTGCGCTCGCAATGGGCATGGTCGATGAGCACTTCCATCGGCCGAGCATTGGCTTGTTCCAACCACGTCCAACTGGTTGGAGCGGCGAGCCAGCGGATTGATGCCGTTGACTTCTCTGGGACCTGAAGGGTCATGCTTCAGCGCGCAGATAGCTGATCAGACCTTTGAGAGCTAGCGAATAGCTCATGGCTCCAAAACCAGAGACCACGCCAATGGCTTGATCGGCGAAGTAAGAACGATGACGGAACGATTCACGGGCATGGGTGTTGCTGAGGTGAAGCTCCACATAGGGAATCGAAACTCCAAGCAGGGCATCTCTCAGGGCAATGGAGGTATGTGTGTAAGCACCGGCGTTGATCAAGATCCCTTGGGTGGAGCCCATCGCCTGGTGAACCCGCTCAATCAAGGCACCTTCGAAGTTGCTTTGAAAGCAGTCGAGAACCGCTCCCTCCGTCTTGGCCTCTCCACGGAGCTGCTCCTCGATGGTCGCCAGGCTGGCTTGGCCGTAGATCCCCGGCTCCCGCTTGCCCAGCAGATTCAGGTTGGGTCCGTTTAGCAGCAGCAGGTGCATGGCCGCAGGCCGGTTTGAGCTTGGCTGATCGTATCGATCCGTTTGTTGTGGGCACACCGGCTGGTAAATTCATTTGGTGTGGTTCGGGTCGGTGCCCGAGTGGTTAATGGGGGCGGACTGTAAATCCGCTGGCTCTGCCTACGTTGGTTCAAATCCAACCCGGCCCATCCTCCACATGCCCTTGTAGCTCAGCGGTAGAGCACTCCCTTGGTAAGGGAGAGGTCTCGAGTTCAAGTCTCGACAAGGGCTTCCATTTCATCTCCCGGCATCAGAGATGAATCCTGCCCCTCTTCAACTCACACGTTGGAGGCATGCTGACAGTGGAGTCAGATTCTCCGGATCGGTATCACCCGTTGATGACCAGATCACCTGCTTGGTTTGATCGATGGGCAGGGATGTTTCACCGCTGCGGTTGATCAGAACCTGCAGATCAGCGAAGCTTCCGAGAAGACCATCGTCACCAATGGCTGCCCACTGTTTGGCCCCATCCCGTAAGGCCGTATAACACCGGCGCAGATTCGTGAGCTCAGTGATCCATGAGCTGAGATTCGCCTCCCATGGTTCATCCCAGGGAAAAGCCTCCCTGCACGCTGGACCGGGGCCTGTGGCGCGCTTGCCAGAAGGGCCGCCCGCAAGTCCGGCCTCGGTGCCGTAATAAATGCAGGGTGCACCAGGCTGCAGGAACAGCAACAGAAGGGCCAGCTTCAATGCGGCTGTGTTGCCCGAGAGCGTATGCAGTGCCCTGGGGACGTCGTGACTATCCAGCAGGTTCATCTGGGCACGGTTGACGGCCGGGCGATACCAACCGGCGGTTGTGGCCCAGATTTCGATCAACTCAGCGGTGTTAAGTGGGTTAAGCGGATACTCCTTGTTGCGGTAGGTCTGCCGGAGTGAAGTGCCGGCCACCCAGCAAAGGCTGCTCCAGCCAAGCCGGTAATTCATCACCCCATCGAAATAGTCCCCGCCCAGCCACTCCCGGGCATCTCCCCAGACCTCGCCAACAATCCAGGCATCGGGATTGACGTCCCGTACAACCTGCCGAAACACTGACCAAAAGTCCGCAGGAACCTCCGCTGGAACATCCAATCGCCAGCCATCAATCCCCCTCTCCAACCAATGCCGGGCCACCGCCAGCAAGTGCTCCCGCACCGCAGCATTGGCATGGTTGAACTTGGGCAGGTCCGGCAAGGCCCACCAGGCGTCGTAACCACAGTCCTCTCCCTCGGCGGGATAGGGACGCACCGGCCAGGAGTGCACATGGAACCAGTCTCGATAAGGAGACGCTGATCCGTTCTCGGCGAGGTGATGGAACGCCCAGAAGCCGCGGCCGCAATGGTTGAAGACTCCATCCAGCACGATGCGCATTCCGCGCTCACGCACCGCAGCGATCAGCGCATCGAGGGCTGCATTGCCCCCAAGCAATGGATCAACCTGGAAATAATCGAAGGCGTGATAACGATGATTGGCTGCTGAGCTGAAGATTGGAGTCAGATACAGGCAGTTGATCCCCATCTCCTGCAGGTGATCCAAGCCATCCACAACGCCATACAGATCCCCACCCTGAAATCCGTTCTCCGTGGGAGCTGATCCCCATGGCTCCAGAGCAAGATGCGACTGGGCCTGAACCCGTCCACTGCGGCGAAACCGGTCGGGAAAGATCTGATATATGACAGCTTCTGCCACCCAACCCGGGGGGTCGCTGAAGGGAGTGAAACGCCCCATTGCTTTGCAGCTGACGATCCCCTCGCTAGCAGGGGAGAAAAGCAACGGCCATGGCAGATCAGCCTCTCCTGTTGGCTCTGGATCAAGGCACCAGCAGTTCCCGTGCTGCGGTCTTCGATCGCAGCGGAATACTGGTGGCCAGTGCTTCAGCACCTTTACCGATCAACTACCCCGCGGACGGTTGGGTCGAGCAGGATGCCGACGCGATCTGGACCAGTCAGTGCCAGGCCATGAGCCAGCTTCACCGTGAGTTGAGCGATGTGCAGCGAACCGCAGTGGTGAGCTGCGGAATCACGAACCAGCGCGAAACAACAGTGCTCTGGCGCCGCAGCAGCGGTCGCCCCTGTGGTCCGGCCCTGGTCTGGCAGGACGGGCGCACCACGGACATCTGCAAAGCCTGGACCGATGCCGGACTGGCTGAAAACTGGTGCCAACGCACCGGCCTGCTGCTGGACCCCTATTTCAGCGCCAGCAAGATCCGTTGGTTGCTGGACCATCAATCCGAAGCAGCCGCTGCAGCGGCTGCCGATGACCTCTGCTTCGGAACTGTCGAATCCTGGCTGCTCTGGAAGCTCACCGATGGCCGCCGCCATGGCAGTGACATGAGCAACGCCAGCCGAACGCTGCTGATGGATCTGGAGGAGCGCTGCTGGGTGGATGAATTCCGCCACAACGCAGGCTTGCCATCAGGAGCATTGCCAGAACTGCTGCCCTGCCGTGGCCGCTTCGGTGCCATTGCTGCCGATCTTCCCTTTGGTGGCACCCCGATCGAAGCGCTGCTTGGGGATCAGCAGGCCGCCACTCTTGGGCAGCTCTGCCTGCATCCGGGCGAAGCCAAATGCACCTATGGCACAGGCGCCTTCCTGGTGATCAACACGGGAACAACCGTGCGGCGCTCCAATGCCGGACTCCTCAGCACCCTGGGCTGGACCGATGCCGAGGGGCGTCCGACCTATTGCCTGGAGGGAAGTCTTTTCAACGCTGGCACCGTGGTTCAGTGGCTACGGGATGGGTTGCAGATCATCGATGAGGCCGCCGAGGTGAATGAACTCGCCCTGTCGGTGACGGACTCGGGGGGGCTGATGCTTGTGCCCGCCTTCACCGGTTGGGGAACACCCCACTGGGATCCACAGGCTCGCGCTTTAATAGTAGGTCTCACCCGTAACAGCAGCCGGGGTCACATCGCCCGTGCAGCCCTGGAGGGCATCGCCCTCTCGGTGGCTACTCTGGTGGAGCTAGCAGAGACGTCCCTGGGCCATGGCCTTGGAGAGCTGGCCGTGGACGGTGGGGCGGCAGCCTCAGACCCATTGCTGCAAGCCCAGGCAAACAGTACCGGGCTGACCGTGCGACGGCCGGTGAACCTGGAGAGCACCGCCCGTGGCGTTGCCCTGCTGGCCGGGATGCAGGCTGGATTGATTAACGACCTTGAGGATCTGGTTCCGGAGCGCGACACAGGTGCCCAGCATTTCCGTCCCCAGATCGACCCGCTGCAACGCAGCCGATGGAAACGTCGCTGGGATGACGCCGTGAATAGGAGCCTTGGCTGGCATGGCTGATCACCATTACGACCTTCTGGTGATTGGCGCTGGTGCCAGCGGAGCGAGCGTGGCCTACGAAGCCGTCCGTCGCGGCCTGTCGGTCGCTCTCCTGGAGGCAGGGGACATCAGCGGTGGTACCAGCTGTCGCAGCACAAAACTGCTGCATGGCGGTGTGCGCTACCTCGAGCTCGCCTTCAAAACCCTGGACATCGCCCAACTGCAGCTGGTGCGGGAGGCACTCCTGGAACGAGGACACTGGCTGCGAACCGTGCCATTCCTGGCCAATCGACTGGAATTGGTGCTGCCGACCAAGAACTGGTTCGACAACACCTATTACGGCCTGGGCCTCGGGCTTTACGACGCACTGTCAGGAGACACGGGTCTGGGGAACAGCCGCCGGCTCAGCAGGGATGAACTGGTTCAAGCACTTCCACAACTCTGCCCTCGCCAGGGTGGGGTGGCCTACAGCGATGGCCAGTTTGATGATGCCCGTCTCAACCTGCTGTTAGCGCTGACCGCAGAACAAGGCGGTGCAACCCTGCGCCGCAGCTGTCGGGTGATCGGATTCGAACGCAATCCAGCCGGACGACTGACCGCAGCCGTGAGCGAAACGGAGACCGGTCAGCAAGAGCGTTGGCAGGCCCAGGTGATCGTCAACACCACCGGAATCCATGCCGATGCGATGCGGCGTCTGGCCGACCCTGATGCGTCTCCTCGGCTTCTGACCAGTCGCGGGACGCATTTGGTTTTAAAGGACAATCTCTGCCCGCAGGGCATGGGACTTCTGGTGCCAGCGACCGAAGACGGTCGGGTGCTGTTCATGCTGCCGTTTTTCGGCCACACCCTGGTTGGCACCACCGATCAAGCCTGTGGACAAACCGAAGCGGCCATTCCTTCAGAAGACGAAGAGACCTACCTGCTGCGATATGTGCGCCAGTGGTTCCCAGGTTTGAGTCATCCCGCTGTGAGCAGCCGCTGGGCAGGTGGCCGTCCGCTTCTGCAGCCAAGCGGAGGCGAACGCAGCAGCAGCCAGGTTGTTCGCGAACACGAGGTGGAAACGCTGCCCTGTGGCCTGGTGAGCTTGATGGGTGGCAAATGGACCACCTGTAGGCCGATGGCGATGGATTGCCTGGCCGCCGTCGAACGTCAGCTTCGTTCACCGATGCAAAAGCCCAAGGGGCTGCCGCTTTTGGGGACGGCCATGAATCCCGACCAGACCTTGCCCGAACTGCAATTGCAGCGAGCCACTTTGAAGGACCTGCTGCCAGATACACCAGAGCGTCCTCGCCAGATCGCTCATTTGCAGCACAGCTTCGGACTGCGTGCCCAATCGGTGCTAGCGAAGTCCACGGAAGCAGAACGCGAACCCCTGAGCTGCGTGATTCCGATCTGCCGGGCCGAGATCCGTCATTTCATCCGAGATGAGCATGCCACCAGCGCCAGTGATGTGCTGAGCCGACGTTGTCGGCTGGCGATGGTCGATTCAGCAGAAGCTGATCGGCTGCGCCCACTCGTAGAAAAGGAACTGAAATGAATCCTTTGACCAGTCCCCTTTAACCAAGGGGTTATCGACGCTTAGCTGAACCCTTGAGAGCGTCAGAAAGGTTTGACGATGAACTCGAATGGATTCCGCTGTGGAAGGAACCGGACGATGTGGGACTGATGGTGCAGCGTGACCTCCGGGAACAGCACCCCATTTGGCTTCTCTCTGACAACCTCTCGGCGCAACATCA
>QCUJ01000072.1 GCA_003210795.1 Synechococcus sp. AG-679-B05
GTCACCGATGACCTCTACACCTCGGTGCACATCGAGAAGTACGAGATTGAGGCCCGGCAAACCAAGCTTGGCCCTGAGGAGATCACACGAGAGATCCCGAATGTTGCCGAGGAAAGTCTTGGCAACCTCGACGAGATGGGCATCATCCGGGTTGGTGCTTTTGTGGAAAGCGGCGACATCCTGGTGGGCAAGGTCACACCAAAGGGTGAATCCGATCAGCCGCCGGAAGAGAAACTACTCCGCGCCATCTTTGGCGAGAAAGCCCGCGACGTTCGCGACAACTCCTTGAGAGTTCCGGGCACCGAGCGGGGACGTGTGGTTGACGTGCGGATCTATACCCGCGAACAGGGTGATGAGCTTCCCCCCGGCGCCAACATGGTGGTGAGGGTCTACGTGGCCCAGCGCCGCAAGATTCAGGTCGGCGACAAAATGGCCGGACGCCATGGAAACAAGGGCATCATCAGCCGCATCCTTCCCCGGGAGGACATGCCCTACCTGCCCGATGGCACTCCCGTGGACATCTGCCTCAATCCCCTCGGTGTGCCGAGTCGGATGAATGTGGGTCAGGTGTTCGAGCTGCTGATGGGCTGGGCTGCTTCCAACCTCGACTCCCGTGTCCGCATCGTTCCCTTCGATGAAATGCACGGTCCTGAGATGTCGCAGCGCACCTGCGAAACCTTCCTGACAGAGGCGGCAAAGCAGCCTGGTAAGGCCTGGGTTTACAACCCCGACGACCCCGGCAAACTGGTGCTCCGAGATGGTCGGACCGGCCAGCCATTCGATCAACCGGTTGCTGTGGGTTACTCCCACTTCCTCAAGCTGGTTCACCTCGTGGACGACAAGATCCACGCTCGTTCCACTGGCCCCTACTCCCTCGTTACCCAGCAGCCCTTGGGCGGCAAGGCCCAGCAGGGTGGTCAGCGACTTGGTGAGATGGAGGTCTGGGCTCTTGAGGCCTATGGCGCCGCTTACACCCTGCAGGAACTGCTCACGGTCAAGTCGGACGATATGCAGGGCCGCAACGAGGCTCTCAACGCGATCGTGAAAGGCAAGCCGATTCCTCGCCCTGGCACGCCGGAATCCTTCAAGGTGCTGATGCGCGAATTGCAGTCCCTGGGACTCGACATCGCTGTGTATACCGATGAAGGCAAGGAAGTTGATCTAATGCAGGACGTGAACCCAAGGCGCAGCACGCCCAGTCGCCCCACCTACGAATCCCTCGGCGTCGCGGATTACGACGAGGACTGACGGATCTACGAACGAACAGACACACCGCTCCTTCTTCTTTAACCGTCAATGACCAACAGCAATCTTCGTACCGAGAACCACTTCGATTACGTCAAGATCACGCTTGCTTCACCCGATCGGGTGATGGAGTGGGGTCAGCGCACCCTTCCCAATGGTCAGGTGGTGGGTGAGGTCACCAAACCGGAGACCATCAACTACCGCACCCTCAAGCCCGAAATGGACGGGCTGTTCTGCGAAAAGATCTTCGGCCCCTCCAAGGACTGGGAATGCCACTGCGGTAAGTACAAGCGGGTTCGCCACCGCGGCATCGTCTGCGAGCGCTGTGGTGTGGAGGTCACGGAAAGCCGGGTTCGCCGTCACCGTATGGGCTTCATCAAGCTGGCGGCCCCGGTGTCCCATGTCTGGTACCTCAAGGGCATCCCCAGTTATGTGGCGATCCTTCTGGATATGCCCCTGCGGGATGTTGAACAGATTGTTTATTTCAACTGCTATGTGGTGCTGGATCCCGGCGACCACAAAGATCTCAAGTACAAACAGCTGCTCACCGAGGACGAGTGGCTCGAGATCGAAGATGAGATCTACGCGGAAGATTCCGAGATCGAAAACGAACCGGTGGTTGGCATCGGTGCCGAAGCACTGAAGCAGCTACTGGAAGACCTCACCCTTGACGAGGTCGCGCAACAGCTGCGTGAAGACATCAACGGCAGCAAGGGTCAGAAACGAGCCAAGTTGATCAAGCGCTTGCGTGTGATCGACAACTTCATCGCCACCAGTGCCCGTCCGGAGTGGATGGTGCTGGATGTGATCCCCGTGATCCCACCCGATCTGCGCCCGATGGTGCAGCTCGATGGCGGACGCTTCGCCACCAGTGATCTCAACGATCTCTATCGGCGGGTGATCAACCGCAACAACCGCCTCGCACGGCTTCAGGAGATCCTGGCCCCCGAGATCATCGTCCGCAACGAGAAGCGGATGCTGCAGGAAGCCGTTGATGCGTTGATCGACAACGGCCGCCGCGGGCGCACGGTGGTGGGCGCCAACAACAGACCGCTGAAGTCCCTCAGCGACATCATTGAGGGCAAGCAGGGTCGTTTCCGCCAGAACCTTCTGGGTAAGCGGGTCGACTACTCCGGCCGTTCGGTGATTGTGGTTGGCCCCAAGCTGAAGATGCACCAGTGCGGTCTGCCCAAGGAGATGGCGATCGAGCTGTTCCAGCCCTTCGTGATCCACCGCCTGATCCGTCAGAACATTGTCAACAACATCAAGGCGGCCAAGAAACTTATTCAGCGTGCCGATGATGAGGTGATGCAGGTGCTGCAGGAGGTGATCGACGGTCACCCGATCATGTTGAACCGTGCTCCGACGCTGCACCGCCTCGGCATTCAGGCCTTTGAGCCGAAGCTTGTCGATGGCCGTGCCATCCAGCTCCACCCTCTCGTCTGTCCGGCATTCAACGCTGACTTCGACGGTGACCAGATGGCCGTCCACGTGCCGCTGGCGATTGAGGCCCAGACCGAGGCTCGGATGTTGATGCTGGCAAGCAACAACATCCTTTCTCCAGCGACCGGCGAGCCGATCGTCACCCCGTCTCAGGACATGGTGCTCGGCTCCTACTACCTCACGGCGCTTCAACCCGGCTATGAGCAGCCGGAATACGGCGATCGCAGCCGCACTTACGCCAGTCTCGATGATGCGATCCATGCTTTCGAAGACGAACGCATCGGTTTGCACGATTGGATCTGGGTGCGCTTCAACGGCGAAGTTGAAGACAACGACGATCTTGAAGAGCCGATCAAGAGCGAGACCCTCAGCGATGGAACCCGCATCGAGCAGTGGAGCTACCGCCGCGATCGTTTTGACGAAGAAGGAGCTCTGATCAGCCGCTACATCCTCACCACCACCGGTCGTGTGGTGATGAACCACACCATCATCGGTGCTCTGGCTGCCGCCTGATTCCCACCGTTCCCGTTTCGTTTTTCACCCTCGATCTGCGCGCAGCCATGACCTCCTCCTCCTCTAAATCCCGCAAATCCAGCAAGAGCAAGGCCGCTAAGGAAGCCTCCAAGGCACCGGTCACCTCAGCCTCCCGTCCGCTGAGCAAAACTCCACCGCCATTTCGAAACCACATCGTCGATAAGCGCAGTCTGAAAAATCTGGTGGCGTGGTCCTACAAAAACCATGGCACTGCTGTGACGGCGGAGATGGCCGACAAGCTCAAGGACCTGGGCTTTAAGTACGCCACCCAGGCAGCTGTTTCGATCTCGGTCGACGACCTTAAGGTTCCCGCCGCCAAGAAGGAGTTGCTCAGCCAGGCCGAGGAGCAGATCACCGCGACTGAAGAGAGGTATCGCCTTGGTGAAATCACCGAGGTGGAACGCCATACCAAGGTGATCGACACCTGGACGGAGACCAACGAGCGTCTCGTGGATGCCGTCAAAAAGAATTTTGATGAAAACGCGCCGCTGAACTCGGTATGGATGATGGCCAACTCCGGCGCTCGGGGAAACATGTCCCAGGTGCGTCAGTTGGTCGGAATGCGGGGCCTGATGGCCAACCCGCAGGGTGAAATCATTGACCTTCCAATCCGGACCAACTTCCGTGAAGGCCTGACTGTCACGGAATACGTGATCTCCTCCTACGGCGCCCGTAAGGGTCTTGTCGATACCGCTCTGCGGACGGCTGACTCCGGTTATCTGACCCGCCGTCTGGTGGACGTCGCTCAGGATGTGATCGTCCGGGAAGATGACTGCGGCACAGGACGCCACATCGTTGTCGAGGCCGAGGATGGTCGCTTCGGCAGTCGACTGATCGGCCGACTGACCGCCGATCAGGTGCTTGGTTCCGATGGCACCGTGTTGGCCGAGCGCAATACAGAGATTGATCCGCCGCTGTCAAAAGGCTTTGAAAAGGCTGGTGTCACCGCTGTCAGTGTGAGATCCCCACTGACCTGTGAAGCCAACCGCTCCGTATGCCGCAGGTGCTACGGCTGGGCCTTGGCCCACAACGAACTGGTTGACCTCGGTGAAGCGGTCGGCATCATTGCGGCTCAGTCCATTGGTGAGCCTGGAACGCAGCTCACCATGCGGACCTTCCACACCGGTGGTGTGTCGACAGCTGAGACCGGTGTGGTTCGCTCCAAGCTGGCCGGCACCGTCGAATTCGGCAGCAAGGCAAGGGTGCGCCCTTATCGCACGCCCCACGGTGTGAATGCACAGCAGGCTGAGGTTGATTTCACCGTCACCATCAAGCCTTCCGGCAAAGGCAAAGCCCAGAAGATCGACATCACCTCCGGTTCGCTGCTGTTTGTCGACAGCAACCAGGAGATCGAGAGCGATGTCACTGTCGCTCAGATTGCTGCCGTCGCCGTCAAGAAGAGCGTTGAGAAGGCCACCAAAGATGTGATTTGCGACCTGGCGGGTCAGGTGCGCTACGAACAGGCGATTCAACCCCGTGAGGTCACCGACCGACAGGGCAACATCACCCTCAAGGCACAGCGCCTTGGCCGGATGTGGGTGCTGGCTGGTGATGTCTACAACCTGCCTCCCAATGCCCAGCCTGTCGTCTCCAGTGAGACGGAGGTGACAGAGGGCCAAGTCCTGGCCGAAGCCAGCCAGCGAAGTGAGTACGGGGGAGACGTTCGCCTGCGCGATTCCATCGGCGATTCCCGTGAGGTTCAGATCGTCACCACGGCGATGACCCTCAAAGATTTCAAGCTGCTTGAGGAGTCCACCCACTCCGGTGAAATCTGGAATCTGGAGGCCAAGGACGGCACCCGTTATCGCCTCAACACCATCCCCGGCAGCAAGATCGGCTCTGGTGAGGTGATTGCAGAACTGGCCGACGATCGTTTCCGAACGGGAACGGGTGGTCTGGTTAAGTTCGCCCCCGGCCTCGCCATCAAGAAAGCCCGATCTGCCAAGAACGGCTACGAGGTGAATAAAGGTGGAACCCTGCTCTGGATCCCCCAGGAGACCCACGAGATCAACAAGGACATCTCCTTGTTGATGATCACCGACGGTCAGTGGATCGAAGCCGGCACCGAGGTGGTGAAGGACATCTTCAGCCAGACCGCCGGCATTGTCACCGTCACCCAGAAGAACGACATCCTGCGCGAGATCATCGTTCGCGGTGGTGAATTCCATCTCAGCAGCGACAGCAAAGCACTTGAGCGGTTCGAAGGTGATGGTCAGATGGTCAATCCCGGTGAGGAAATCGCCAAGGGCCTGACCTCTGAGGAGATGAAGTTCGTTCAGACGGTGGAAACACCTGAAGGCAAGGGATTGCTCCTGCGACCTGTCGAGGAGTACACCATTCCCAACGAGGCTCAGTTACCCGAGCTGTCCCATGTCAAGCAGGCCAACGGTCCTCACCTCGGAATCAAGGCCACCCAGCGTCTCGCCTTCAAGGACAACGAGCTGATCAAGTCTGTTGAGGGCGTTGAGCTGCTCAAGACCCAGCTG
>QCUJ01000073.1 GCA_003210795.1 Synechococcus sp. AG-679-B05
TCCTTCCTGTGAAGCGAGTGCGTGGATCAGGTCTTGTTGCAGCGCCGGGTGAAGGCGCACTGTTCGACCGCTCTCCGGCAGAGCATTGATCAAAGTCCGCCATTCCGGCTCTTGCCAGTCGCTGGGAACGGCGAGGTCCAGAATTTCTGAATCCATCCACAGCGGCAGCACCTGCAGATCTCGCCACTGATCCGCTGTGACGTTTTCTACGGTTTGGAGCAACGGCAGGGCGCCTTCCAGTTGCTCAGGTCCGGGAACAGGTTGCTGAAGCAACAGCTCTAGTTCCAGGCGCAGCCCAGCGGGATCCGTTGTGTTGGGAATCGGACGGATCCCAGTCATCGCCGTTTTGGCTTGAATGGGAGGTGCGGGCTTCCGCAGCTTGTGGGAGGTGTGCGTTGCCCTTCAACATGTCTAAACAGCATTTGCAGAGCGGTCAGCATGAGCGGCGACGACGCTTCCAACTCAGCACAGGATCAGACCGTCGAGTCGGTGGAGGCTTCAACGGCTCCCGAAGCTGAAACTGCTGCGTCTGAAACCATCGCCGAAGGTCCGATGGCTGACCCTGCGGATCGGTTGCAGCAGCTGGAGCAGGAGTTGAACACGCTCAAACAGGAGCATGAAACGCTCCAGAGTCAGTACATGCGGATCGCAGCGGATTTCGATAATTTTCGAAAGCGCCAAAGCCGTGACCAGGACGACATCCGTCAGCAGCTGGTTTGCTCCACTCTCAGCGAAATTCTTCCGGTCGTGGATAACTTTGAACGGGCTCGGCAGCAGCTCAATCCGGAAGGAGAAGAAGCCCAGGCGCTGCACCGGAGTTACCAGGGTCTCTACAAGCAACTGGTGGATGTGTTGAAGCAGCAGGGCGTCGCAAGGATGGAAGTGGTTGGGCAGCTCTTCGATCCAACCCTGCATGAAGCGGTCCTGCGTGAGGAGAGCACCGAATACGCCGAAGACGCGATCACAGAGGAACTCCAGCGTGGATATCACCTGAATGGAAAAGTCCTCCGCCATGCCCTGGTGAAGGTCTCCATGGGGCCAGGTCCGTCGGAGACGTCTTCGGCTGAAACTGTCGAGGAGCAGTCCTGATGGCTGATTTCTACGACCTTCTGGGGGTCGGACGAGATGCCGATGCGGACACGTTGAAGCGGGCTTATCGCCGCATGGCGCGGCAATATCACCCCGATATCAACAAGGATCCCGGAGCGGAAGACCGCTTCAAGGAAATCGGCCGGGCTTACGAGGCTCTGAGTGATCCGCAGACCCGGGCCCGTTACGACCAGTTCGGTGAAGCGGGCCTCGGTGGTGCTGCCGGAGCACCTGATATGGGGGACATGGGCGGCTTTGCCGACCTGTTTGAGACTTTTTTCCAGGGCTTTGGAGGTCCAGGTGCCGGGGGGGGGCGGCCGCGGCGTCAGGGTCCTCAACAGGGGGATGATCTCCGTTACGACCTCACGGTTGATTTTGAGCAGGCGGTTTTCGGCCAGGAACAGGAGATCAAGATCCCCCACCTGGAAACCTGCGTCACCTGCAGCGGCAATGGTGCCAAGCCCGGCAGTGGTCCTACCTCCTGCAGCACTTGCGGTGGTGCGGGTCAGGTGCGTCGGGCTACGCGAACGCCTTTTGGCAGCTTCACCCAGGTGGCTGAATGCCCGACCTGTTCTGGCACGGGTCAGGTGATTGCCGATCCTTGTTCCTCCTGCGGTGGTCAGGGGGTGAATCAAGTGCGCAAGAAGCTGCGCATCAACATTCCCGCAGGCGTCGACACGGGAACACGGCTGAGGGTGTCCGGGGAGGGCAATGCGGGTCCCCGAGGGGGTCCATCCGGTGATCTTTATGTTTTTCTCACTGTGAGGTCCCATCCGCGGCTTCGCCGCGACGGGCTCAACATCAATTCGGAAGTGAAGGTGAGTTATTTGCAGGCCATTCTCGGTGACACCATTGAGGTGGAAACCGTTGATGGTCCTCAGTCACTGGATATTCCTGCAGGGACGCAGCCTGGTGCCGTTCAGACGCTGACCAGCAGAGGGATTCCGAAGCTGGGTAATCCCGTGGCCAGGGGCGATCAGCGGATTTCAGTCACGGTGGAATTGCCGAAACGACTTTCAGACGCGGAAAGGCAGCTTCTGGAGGAGTTGGCCGGTCACCACTCGGCACGTGGGAAACAGCACCATCACCACAACAGCGGACTCTTTGCCCGTTTGTTCGGTCAGGGATGACCACCCATTCACTCGATCTGCGTGGAACCCCCTGCCCGGTGAACTTCATTCGCTGCAAGCTGGCTCTGGAGGCTCTCCACTGCGGTGAGCAGCTCAATGTGCAGCTCGATCGGGGTGAGCCGGAGGAGATGGTGGTGCCGGGACTCAAGGATGCTGGCCATGGCGTTCAGGTGCTGGCAGGCGAGGAGGCCTGGGTGGCTCTGGTGATCACTTGTGGAGGTTGAGCAGTTGTGACCGATTTGGTCGGCATCGTTGTGGCGTTGCAGGCCAACTATCTCGAGGTGGAGCTGGATCATCCGCCAGAAAGAATCCCCGGGCGTCTCCTCTGCACACGCCGGTCGCGTCTCAGTCATCGCGGGGCAGCTGTTCACGTTGGAGACCGGGTTCGGGTTGAGGCGGTCGATCCCGTCCAGGCAAGGGCAGTCGTAGCGGCTGTCGAGCCTCGCAGCAGCTGGCTGACACGACCACCGGTGGCGAATGTGTCGTTGGTGGTGGTGGCTTTGGCTGTGGACCAGCCTGCATTCGATCCCGACCAGGCCAGCCGTTTTCTGCTTACGGCTGAGCGAACTGAGTTGCCAGTCCAGCTGTTGCTCACCAAATGCGATTTTCTTGATGAAGATCAAAGTGCACAGCTGAAAAATCGCCTCAGAGGTTGGGGCTATGAGCCGTTGCTTTTATCAAGTGAGACCGGTCTCGGCATGGATGATCTGCGGCGGCGACTGCAGGACAGTCCTCTTTCTGTGCTGTGCGGGCCCTCAGGTGTTGGCAAGAGCAGTCTGCTGAATGCCTTGATGCCCTCGCTCAGTTTGCGGGTAGGAGCGGTGTCAGGGCGGTTGCAACGGGGTCGTCACACCACACGTCATGTGGAGTTGTTTCCCCTCAACCAGGGATCCCGTGTAGCGGATACCCCTGGGTTTAATCGGCCCGATCTCCCTGAGAACCCCCGAGAGCTGGTCATGCTCTTTCCTGAGTTGCGAGATCAGCTCGATCCATGGCCGTGTCGCTTCCGCGATTGCCTGCACCGGGGTGAGCCTGGTTGCGGTGTGCAACGCAACTGGGAGCGTTACGCCCTGTACACCGCTGCTCTTGAGGAGTGTTCAAGCGTTAGCCGCCCATCCCGGGAAGGTTGAGATTCAGTCCGCCGGTCAGTTCTTCCATGCGACCTTTCATCGTGGCCGTGGATTGTTCGTAGGCGGCCTGTAGAGCTTCCAGGGTGGCCGTTTCGCTGGCCTCCTGGCCATCGCTTAGCAAGGAGGGCTCCATCCGCACCCGTAGGGGCTGCTGGTTGCCGGATAGCCAGATGCTCACGCGACCATCACTGCTTTTTCCCTCGATCTCCATTGCATCAAGCTCGTCCTGCAGGGCCTGTGCGTTCTGCTGAATCTCCTGAGCCTTTTTGAAGGCCTCGGTGAGCTGACCGAAATTGGGAAGTCCGAACCCTGCCATGGTGCTGCTTAGGGAGCACGCAGGTTAAGCGGCAGCAGCAAATCCAAGCCGTTTCACTTCGGGGTGCAGTCGTACGGCATGCCGCTGTTCAACCCGATCCTGAACCAACTCGATTAATTGGTTGATGTCCACCGCTGTTGCATTACCGGTGTTGACGATGAAATTGGCGTGAACACTGGAGATTTCTGCTCCCCCAACCCGTTCGCCCTTCAGTCCGAGCTCTTGAATCAGACGGCCCGCTTTGAGTGGTTCGGGATTGCGAAACACGCTGCCGCAGCTCGGCAGGGTGTAGGGCTGTGTGCTGGTTCGATGGCTGAGGTTGCTGTTTGTTTCGCGCCTGAGCTCCTGCGGGTTATGGCCCGGCTCCAGCCTGAATCGGGCAGAAAGCACCAGCAGATTTTCCTGCTGCAGCCGGCTGTAGCGGTAGTCGAACTCAAGCTGATCTCTTTTGAGTTCAAAGCTCTCTCCGCCTTGGATGGGTACCACGCGCACCGCTTCGAGCCAGTCGGCGGTGCAGCCACCCTGGGCGCCGGCATTCATCACGGCGGCGCCACCAACGGTGCCGGGAATTCCAACGGCCCAGGCCAATCCTTTGAGCCCGGCTCGGGCGGCTCGGCGAGCGAGCGTTGGGATCGGTTCACCGGCAAGAGCTTCAATGACGCCACTGTTGCTATCCAAGTCAGCACCCTGCAGTCTCCGCAGACTTAGGGTGAGTCCAGGCAGCCCGTTGTCGTGGATTAGCAGATTTGATCCGGCTCCGATCACTTGGCAGGGCTGGCCATTTGCTTTGGCCCATTGGAGAGCTGCCAGCACTTCATCCACTGATTCCGGTTCGATGATCCACGTGGCGGGTCCACCGACCCGCCACGTGGTGAACTCCGCCAGCGGAATGTTCTGTCTTGGTTTGAGCTGCTTTGAATGCATCAGGCGGCCAGACGGGTCCACAGACCGTTCACGTCTCCGGCACCCATGGCCAGCACAAGATCCTCCCGACGGCTATGGGTTCGCACCAGTTCGGTGAGATGGTCAAGATTTTCGGCCACGGTCACATTTAGTTCTGGTTTCAGCTGTCGGATGCGGTCCGCCAGCGTTCTGCTGCATACCCCGGTTAACGGCTTCTCTCCAGCGCCATAGATCGGTGCCAGCAGCAGTGCATCGCAGTTCTGTAATGCACCGGCGAAGGCCTCAAGAAATTCCTGGGTGCGGCTGTAGCGATGGGGTTGAAACACGGCCAGGAGCCTTTGAGGTGGGCTGGGAAGAGGGCTGCGACCGCTGCTCACCATCAGCTGGGCCATCGAAAGGGTGGCTTTCACCTCACTGGGGTGATGGGCGTAGTCATCAACGATGTGGCGACCTTCCCAAGTGCCACGTAGATCGAAGCGTCGACCTGGTGGTTGCAGAGCATCAAGACCCGGGATCAATTGCTGGAAAGGGATGCCTTCCATGCGGCAAGCAGCCAGCGCTGCGGTGGCATTGCTGAGATTGTGCAAACCAGGCATGGGCAGAGTGAAGTCCCCCATGGCTTGTCCTGCTTCGTAGAAACGCGCCAGGCAACGATCACCGTCCAGCTGCAGCGGCAGAGCGGCGAAATCAACCCCTTCATGGCTGGTCACCGACCACCAGGAATCCGGTTGAAAGTGCTCCCGAAGAATCGGGCAGTCGCGGTTGGCCAATACTCGGCCGCATCCATCAGCGAAACGTTGCAGCGTGGTGATCAGATCGTTGAGATCGCTGTAGTGGTCTGTGTGGTCGAGCTCAAGGTTGGTCAACACCCCGAGATGAGCCTCAAACTTCACCAGTGAGCCATCTGATTCATCGGCTTCAG
>QCUJ01000074.1 GCA_003210795.1 Synechococcus sp. AG-679-B05
GATTCCTAGTTTGAACTTGATATTCCTTATGTTGCTGAAGCAAGGGATTTTTCTTTTGGTCGCCTACCCCCACACCGATAGGTTCAAGTAATAAAAGGCCTGCCCTAAGCAGCAGGCCGGGTGATGGGGAGGAGCTCAATGTATAGCCGTTTTCACGCCAGGGATAGGGTTCCTCGTGATACGCCAAATAATATCGACCATCTCTTGATCATTTGGAAATGCAAATGAGGATCAAGCACCATATATGTGGTCTTTGATTTACTCTCTACATAACACAACACCACAAGGTGTTTTGGCCGTATGATAGGCATTAGTCGGCCTAACTAAACCGCCCTTTTGGGGGCGGTTTTTTGGTCGGTGCGAACAATAAAAAAACCCTGACCTGCACAAGTCAGGGCATGAGTCCCCTCAAACTCAGCGATTGCTTAGATGCCCCCGAATCTCAAGACAACTTCGATTGCTCCAAGACCTACCAAAAATGTGCCTCCTAGCAGGAAGGCGTCTTTTGTTGTCTGTGCCATTGGAAAAAGGGCTGACCCCAGAATCAAAGCCAAAATAAATCTAAAGGGAATCTGTAGCCCTAACATTTAGAAGCCTTACGATCTGGCCATTGTCTCACGCCATTGTTATGCAAGTTCATGAAATAGGCTTAATAACCTACTTTTGCTGGAGAGACTCGCAATACATCTAAATACTCTGGGTAAATGAAAAGCCCTGCTTCAGCAGGGCCAGTAGTCATCGTGCGTAGGAAGCGCCTCTGTAGACGAATAGTGGTCTCGTAACTGCAGATGCTGCCAGTGATGGTTCCAGCCGTTGAACTAAAGCCTCGGTTTTCGCGGCTTCACGGCAACGTACGAAAGTAGTTCCGTTGTAATAGAGAGAAGTCATCGAACTGACTCACTTTGCGTAAGAATTGCCACGGAAGGTCAGTGTTGCGTGCACTTGTGCAGGAGCTGCTGAAGTGCGGGCTTTGTAAGCATTTCCTCGGTACTGAAGTTCAACAACAGGTTGAACCAAAGGCAGCTTGGATCCGATGTCGTAGCTGCTGCCGCGATAGGTCAGGGTCATTTTGATTCTCAGAAATCCAGGTCCCCGTTCCATGGCCTGGCTTGTCTGCGCCTCCCGAGAAGAGAGGTGAACGTTGTTCGTAGCTGTTACTACAAATCATTTATAAGGGGTAATGAACTTGCTGTGACGTTCGTGAAGATACAAAGCACCGCCCAAATGGCTGGCTTCAAACAAAAATGTGAGAGCAAGGCATTAAAAAGCTCGTCTTTGCGAGCAGCCGGTCTGTGTTATTTGGCTTCAATGGCCGACTTTTGATGGCATGCACCACCACGAAAGAACGTTTAGCCCTCAGGCACCATGCACTGACAATATTTCCTGGCTGGAAGGAAGGTTTGATTTTAGGTCTGATTGCATTTGCCCCCCAACCACTCATGGCTTCTCAGGTCATGAGAGTGATTGACGGAGACAGTCTTATTGTCAAAGAAAATGGTTTAACAAAGCAAATAGGGTTGGGATGCGTTGATGCACCAGAAATTTCGCAATATCCATACGGGAGGCTTGCAACAAATGCATTTCGTGGCTTGATACCTGCAGACTCAAATATCAAAATTTTCCCCATTAAAAAAGATAAGTATGGTCGTACAGTTGGGCATGTTTATACTCCCGGCGGAATCAACGTATCAGAAGAGCTGGTGCGTAAAGGCTTTGTTTTTGTATATACAAAGTATCTTTCGGAGTGTGATGGGCCAAAGTTGCTTCTTTTAGAAAGCCAGGCAAGAGATTCCAGAAAAGGTTTCTGGTCAAAGTCTAAGCTGGGCATCACCAGGCCCTGGATTTACAGGAGAGGCACAAAGGCAAGACTTCGGTGCAGCGAAATCTCTTCATGGGGTAAAGCTCAACTACTTCTTCAAGATGGTCATGTCTACTTAGATCGCAATAATGATGGTGAGGCCTGTGAAGACCTTCGTTGATCAGTAGGAATAAAGTAATAGCAATCACTGCAAGACAACAACGCCAGCAACGTCGTAACGAGGCTCTACAGGCTGCTTAACGACGGCTAACTGCACGACCATGTCCATGTGCAGCTGTATACGGGACAGCGTTTGGTTGACATAGATGGTCTGTGGGAGAAGTTGCAGTGTCTCTGTCAGTGGCTTCCTGAAAGCGTGTTCCTGAGGCATAGCTCATTACTTGTAAGGTCAGATACCCAAAGACTGAAAGAACTGTGTTGAAATCGGATAGCTAATCTTTTGGCGATGACTCAGATAACTATTCTAGATTTCAAGCTAAGCAATACGTTTGAGGAATATCGCACTTATATGAATGCCCCTGAGCAGCAGGTAATGTTTGCCGAGATGGGAGTTAAGACTTTTTATATCGGAGTCTCCAAGGATGATCCAGGAAGAGCGACGGTGATGTTTCAGGGGCCAGAAGATATCCTCTATGACATCTTTATGAATCCAGAAACTAAGCCCATCGTTGAAGCTTTTAGTCATATTTACGATGGCACAGTTGTGACCCGTTGGCTTGCTTGAAATAAGCTGGAGGGGCTATTCTGCACCTATTCGTTAGCAACTATTAGGAAATGACTAGAGCATAGCGAATAGTTTCCACATCTTTTACGTCAGCTCTGTTTGTGCCTTTGATGTTCCTTATGCCTGTCTGGTGTCTGAAAAGCGAAGGAATGAAAGTATTGGTCTGGGACGTCAGTGGGTGGGCGCCGCAATTGGTCACTTCACTGGTAACTTTGGCAATTCCATTGCTTGTATTTGCCATCCCCTGCGCATTATTTGCTTGGGTCATCGCAAGAATCTGGCGCTGACTACTGCTGTAACTGGATCGTTAGTTTGAAATGCACTTTCGTAGACACCCTTGGCGCAAGGCATAAAATAGAGAACTTCTTTATCTCCTTCTGTAGTTCTCCAGTTCACTGGGGCATACAGACGCAATGTATGCAGTGAGTTGGCTTGTGATGCTAAGTCGCTCCGATTCCGTGGGCTCAATCGGAATATCGTTGTAAAGCATTCCAGTCTGACTTTCGAAAAGGGTACGCATTTCGGTCTCAGAGATTGAATAGAAGCGGCCTACTCCCATTGCACAGATGTTTTCTCCAGTCCATTTAGCGATGATCGACTGTTCATCACGTGTTGTGGAGGACCATGCGTTTGGGCACAAACACAACATTGCAAGCACCAGTACGAAATGCATAGTGGTCTATGAAGACAGCTTTGATCAGTTTAAATGTTGATGCTGGTGCAGCCCCAGTTGGATCGGCAGTTTGAGAGTCACTTCCGTGGACGCCATTCGCACTAGCAGTAGCGGCAATGAGTCTTACCCTGCTTCAGGAGTACTATCGAACTCTTTCTGCTGGTCGCCTGCTGTAACTCCTGTAGCTGCTTAGGAGATGGTCTGTTGCCAGTTCTGCTCACCTAAGGCCGAATAGCACTAACTCCTGAAGTGCTTTAACCGAGCTTTTGCTGCTTCAGTAATCCCATAGTCGTTGGATGATTGAAGAGCCAGTTGACCAAACTCCTAGAATAACTTTTTAAGCCTGTTGCTCAAGAGCACGATAGCTAGATCCGCTGCAAATACTCAAATATTGCCGATAAAAATCCATACTGCTGCCCAATTCTTGACTAATTAATATTTCCTTGCGCTGATATATTCCTTTCCTGGCATAGACTAGGAAAATATATTGTTATGTATATTTTATGGTTATGGTCAGCCCTGACCGGCTGTGACTTGTTTTAATATTGCGAAAAAACTTTTTGATTTTTCATAGCTGCCAATGAAGGAATTCACTGATTAGCATGTCATTGTCTCATAAGCATATTTTGGTAATTGCTGGCCCGTCGGCGTGTGGAAAGTCGACTTTGATTAGAGAGATTCTAGAGGATCGTCATATGGCCAATAAAATCTTGTCAAATCTTGATTTAGATTGTAGCCTTAGCTGTGGAAAGCTTACTCTGCAAAGACTGGTTGATTCCAAGAAATTAAGAAAAAAATCTCGAAAAAATAATGTTGAGATTGCACTCATACAGTTCGACATTTTAAGTCGTTACCGTAAGGCTAGAGCATTGGAATTTGAAGAGGTAGTGCGCTCCGCAAAAAGCGTACGATTGCTGATTCTTTATACACCGTTCCAGGAATGGTTGAAACGAATGAATCGACGATCCAACTATATTTCTGGTGCCAGACTTTCGCCTTTATCCGCATGTAAAGGCTTTTTGAGTGCTGGATCTAAAGGATTTAGACCGTCCTATAAGGCTTGGTCAATTGTCATGGCGTCAAGATTTTCCAAGGAGTTAGGCGAAAAGATGTATAAAGATGAATATTTTCGCTGGGATAATTATTGGATTCAGCATTCTGTTGTATCACGCTTTTACTTTGATTCCTGCCTTGGGGACTTCTTTGCTACGCCTCCAATTTTTGATCAGTAGCTGAAGTACTTATGTCATTAGGTCTTTCTCAGTTCATGCGTGTGCATCTGCACTTCTACGCAACTTTTCCTATAAAAATTCGCCAAATAGCATGCAGTTTCGTACGCAAGTGAGCACAGCAGACGTCAGCTAGAAACACTGCTACCACTGCTGGTACTATTAGCAACTTCAATCAGTTGTCACCCTGGTTCATAGCCAAGCTGCAGACGAATGCAACGATGCCGAATCCCAGCATTTAAGTCAGTAAATCAGCTGTGGCCTGCTTACGGTTAAAGAACTGCAAAGCCGCGTAGATAATCACGGCAATGATGATCCAGTTAAGGAAAGCCCTGAGGATCGTCAGTCTAAGGATGATGAGAAAAACGGAGATAGCGGCTTTCCTGCTGCGACAAATGCACTTCATGCCGCCAAGGAAGTCTTTGACCAAATCGAATCTACTGAGTCTGAAAATTAATTGAATTAACTTCCGCTGTCTGATTTTTGGGCTGGGCAAGCAAAGTTACTCAGCCTATTGGCTAATAATGCTCTTGACTCGGATGAACATTTTTGTTCGGCTGCTGATTGACCCTCCCGATTCATCGAGTTGAACTCTGCGGGTCGTTCATTCTTCGCCTAGGCAGGTCATCCTCGAGGAGCTTCTTTTTTGCGCAAGGAGACCAGATTGCAGAGGTTGCATCGCAATAGGCTAATCAACAATGCTTAATCCATTAACCATGAGCTGTCTTCATCCAGCCACCATTCGTTTCCGTCGTTTCTCCGTCTGGCTTTTTTTGGAGTTGAAACAACTTTTGGTGGCAAAGAAGGTGGCGCTCGCAATTCTCCTTGAAAATTATGCACCGGTATCTGTTTGCTTCCCCATCCAGCTTTATACGGAATCACACGTAGACGTATTGGCTCCGCTGCCTGGAGAGGACCTGCTAACAATCCCATACAACAGATCACAGCCAACGTTTTTCGCATGCTTGAAAAATCGATGCTGACATC
>QCUJ01000075.1 GCA_003210795.1 Synechococcus sp. AG-679-B05
CCTGCTCATTGCCCTTTGAGGCAAATCGACCGAATATGAAAATGATGTGCCTGGATCCGAAAGCAGCTGCTCACAGCGCTTAACCAAGCCCCTTCCCGCTGACTGGAGCGCATGTACTTGCATTGGTTCGATGGGAGAGGGCTGGTTGATGGATCGTGACAAGACGTGGGTGTGCCGGTTTCACCGTGACGAGAAGGCCTGGCTGCATGATCCAATGGTATTTGTGGGCATCGGCCGGAGAATGCCAGGCGGTGAACAGCGCTGGGTGGATTGATGGGCTGAAACCGATCGGGCTCAGACGGCGTCTGCGCCTGAGGAGTCTTCTGCTATTTGAGTCTTTTCAACACCTGAGTGACAGGTCAAATCGATCACAGAATCCAGCTCGTACGACTGCCTTGCCTTGCCTAAAACATCAGAAACGTAGCGCCTGCCTGCTTGTTGAGCCTCTTCCATAGACTTGAAATGACCAATCAAGTCATACATTGCTCCATCAATGGTCGCGGAAACTGCGAACTGGCGACCACCTACTTTCTGGACGCGCCAGCGCATCAAGCAGGCCTGAGATGACGAAGAACGATTCATGCCCCCTTGAGATTTGAGAGGGAAGATTATGCTTACTGAAATCAAGCAAGCGGCAAAGCTTATTATTCTGCAAATAAGTATTTTCATCCATTCCACTTCAGCCCTTGAACTCACTGAGCATTAATACCCTCAAAAGTTTTATGTGCCTGATGATGCAGAACATTTGAAGTTCGCCTATCAAGGTGAAGCCAACTCAGGAGATAGCCGTGGGGTTCACACTTCCAACCATCTCAATTGGAGCTGTTTTGTATATCTGCTTTCACTTTCTGCTGGCGCCAGTCTTCGGTTAAGGTCTAGGCATTATTGCCTGAGTGTATTTATTTCTTTGCAGTGAATTTGACCTTCAACAACTTTCGGCATAGATAGCCCTTGGTTGTTGAGGTTCAAATGCAGGAATACAGACGCCTGGCTAATCAACCTTCCATAAAAGATCGCTGGAATGTTGTTGACGAGTACACCACTTGCCTGATGGAGTGCGATGAAGCTGATCAAACATGCACCTTGGTCTGCATGCAGCTTCATCTGGATGTGAACGCTTCTGTTCCCCCCACAAGCGCCTTCGTCTGAACAAGGCTGCGTTTGATCGGCTTGTGGTTCGTCAGCGCTCAGTTTTTATCTGGGTTTTGACTGTTTTGGCCACTGATGCCTGAGGCGATCCAACAGTCAAAACTGCAACGGTTGCGCCACAGCCATCACGCTGCCGACAGCAACCGTTGCAGGTGGGTGCGAGGGCAACCCCTCTATCGGCAAGGGCGTTCGCCTCGCTTCAACTTCACCCACATCGCTTTCTCAAGCGCAGTGAGCTTCGGTTCTTTTTCGTTCAGAACGGCACTGGCACGGGCTTTGGCGTCGTAGATGTATCGCGTCGTGCGATCGAGTTCATCGAAGGACATGGCACTCAGGTGAACGACCTATCGGTATAGGTAGCGCCGAATCACATTTTTGGGTGCCTTTTGCACCAAGTTGCTTTTCCCTGGCTTCTCCTCATGCCAGTTGCAGCTGAAAACCGATCGACGTTGGATGAAGCACTGAGGTGTGGTCAACGCCGTGAGCTCAAGCCAGCTCTCCGGCTTCCACCTTCTGCCGGATCGCCCGCAGAAGATCTCGAATCAACTCCTCATCTGTCGACAAGCCACCGCTGTGGCGATCGCGGCACGCCTCAAAGGACAAAGAGCAGCGCAGCTCAGTAAGCGTTGATGAGGTTCCGGAGTTCGCCAACTCAGCGCACGACTCAAACCCAACCATTGGCCAGGGGATTTGAAAACATGACAACGATCTGACATTCCAGCTTGAACAACTCATGCTCAGGGAATGACGGTCAAAACAAGCGAATCCATCGAAGTTGTGGCCGCGATCATCGTGACGGCTGGACTGGTGATGGGGAATCTGCTTCTGTTTGCGCCCATGAGAACAGACAACAGAACAAAACCGCCAAATCCTGTAATGCAGGTGGATTCCGCCCCTGATCCAGCACCTGAAAAGGCCTTCGCGACCGCTGCGGCACAACCAGCAGGTGGCAACAAAAAATACAATTAGCCGTGCCCAAAAAAACATAAACAACCGTCGCGTTCTTAGGCCTTCCCCAGCGCACTAACGAGCCTTGACGACCTTTTCCTGGGATGACTTTGTCGGTGTCTTGAAGAACACAGACATCGATTTTCATCACCTCAAGCTGGTTCAACTCGCCCAGGCGATCCCGGAATCAGGGCGCGGCAGCTCCGACCTATTCCGATTGCACGGCAACCCGTTTGGGATGAAATATCGCCGCGAGATGAGCGGGGTTGCCATCCCGATCCAGTACAGCGCCCACGACGGCGAAGACGTCTACTGCAAGTTCGACACCCTGCAGGACGCCGTCGACGGCTACTGGCTGTTCATTGATCGCCCGATCTATTCCGGCTGGCGCACCAGCGTTGCCACAGAAGCCGACTACATCGATTTCATCGCCTTTTCGGGCTACGTGGGTGGAGACGATGCGGCGAAACAGCACTACGTCACCAAGGTGACCAACCTCTTCGGGGAAGCGGCGACGCTGCTGGGCTCAATCCCTGCCGCGCAGCCAGGGGCAACGTGGAACAAAAATGGCTTTCTGCTCGAAATCGGCTAGGGGGTGACCCCCACCGGCGGCATGGATCCCGGGGCGATCGGGATCAATCCCAAGAACGAATACGAACTGAACAAAATCGCGGCCGTCGCCGCGCAACGTCTGATCAGGCAGGCCGGGGTGCCCTGTGATCTCACCGATGCGGTGGCCAGCCTGCGCAGCCTCGGTGAACGCGCCGCGGGTTACGACGTGTTCTGCTCGATCCACCACAACAGCGCCTCAGCACCGGCGCAGGATGCGGAAGTGCTGGTGTGCAAGAGCAAATCGGACCCGGACGATTTGCAGCTTTCAGCCATGCTGAGCGCCGAAATCGCCGCAGAGCTGGGGATCAGGGATCGCATTGCAGGGGGCCGGGATCCACGCCTGCACCTGGGAATCCTCAAGGGTGCGGAATCGACCGATGTGCGCGTGTCCGTGCTGGCCGAGCTCTATTTCATCCATGTCCCCATCCCTGATGAGGTCGATTGGAGCACCAGGGGCGGCGAAGCCGTGGCGAGGGCCATCCTCAAATGGCTTGCATCCAATCCCTAGCGTCCGGTTCAACAATCAACGAACGATCAGCCGCTGACTAGCTGGAAACCCGGCGCACATTGGAGGAATAAGGAAACCCATAGCCCTGATCCATCGAACGGATCACACCTTCAGCACAGGAGAGGCTGCTGGTGAGCATGCAGCGCTGCTCGTGATCGCAAACCCGGAACTGGCCATCAGCGAGTTTTTCGATCGAAGAACCATTCGCGGTCTGGGTGATCAACGCTGCTGTGGATTGCATGGGCCGTTGCGAAAGTGCGAACCCGTCTTGTCATGGCTGGCTCTGCCCAAAAAAGACGTATCAGGCCTCACCATCGACAAACGAATAAACGCGAAAGCAAGGCCCAAGCCCGACCATCCTTCGTGTCGTTAGCGACCACGATCCACAAACAAATCGATGAAAATGGCGTAATTGCAAAATCGTTGTGGCCAGCCGACTGCGTCGCGCCCTGGGTCAGCTGAGCGACAAGGTGACCCAGCGAATGCCGCGGTGGCCGGAAGGATCCTGGCCTGATTCTCTCCAGCGCAGCCCGTACCGAGTGCGTGCAACAGCCAAGGATGTGATCAAAACCACAGCCCAGGCAGCCGTGGACTTCGGGCGCAAAGCAGCGCGAGCAAGCCTGCAGAAAGTGCGAGGAAACAGCAGCAAATGAACAGCAGGTTGTTCACACTCTTCATCCTGCTGTTTGTGGCTGAGATCAGCCTGACGACGCTATTGAATTGAGCAGAATCACTCAGCCTTGGCAAACCGATTCATTCGCGACCAGTTGTACTGAAGACGACAGCCATTGATATAGATGGAAAGGCTGACTTCTTGGAACTTGGTCTCACCAACAACAAGACCGATGGAATTCCTCATTGCTGGTTGCTTCATCGTTCCCCTGTCCGCTCTATGGATCCAGACGCAGGAAGACGACAGCGATGAAGACGAGATCGATTTCGTTTGATTCCACCACCCCCTGAACCCTCAGCATGGCAAAACCTCTGCTGCTACTGGTATTTTGACAACAACTGAGCCCAGGCCACAAGCAACAAGGTCTGGCACCGGGCTCTGCAGACGTGCTGCCTCAGGGCAGACTTGGCTCAGGTCCGGGACGACGGCAAATGCGTTGTTTGCATTTCATGCATCAACAGATCCTTGGACAGAAGCGTGAGGGCCACCCCCATCAGCGCAAGGGCCAAACCCTGATTGTTGTCTGAAGCGACGGCTACATTCCGGGAAAGTTCCAGATGTTTTTCCCAGGAAAAATGCATTCCGCCTAGTAGTTTCAATGCTTTCTAAAGCCATCAGCGCTTGCAATCACACTGATCAGCACCATTCGGAAATGTTCTGTAATGACGGCAATGTATTGAGCTGATCATTGATCCTTTAAATCGGTTGCAATCACTACGCTTTTGATTTGCTGAGATAAAAGTTCTGGGGTACGTTCTGCGCACAAAGCCACAAGCCAATGGAACCAATTGCGTTGACTCTGGGCCAAAAATTTGAAATCGAAAAATTCTCTCGAGAGATCGACAATTCAGAAGATCTCCAGGCACTTCGCGGTATCGCTAAAGACCTTTTAGTGGCCTGGAAACAACAGCAGGCCGCCGCAGCCTGGGCATTTCGTCAAAGCCAAGGCCTCTGAACAGTTCAGACCCAATCTTTCAAACCCAAAAAGTTCCAAACCAATCAGCTCAAAACGCCCCTGCCTTCAACACAGTGAACAACGACCAAATGATGACCACCCTCGCAATGGAAGCTGACGCGCTGCGACTGCTGCAGCGCGTTGTGGCGGATGCCTACGACAACTGGCCCGGTGGTGATGCCAACGAACAGGCCTGCCTGCTGTTGATGAAAAATCAGCTCTATGCAGCCCTGATGGATCATCTTTTCGAGATGGGTTCCATTTGAGTTGTGTTGAAGCAAGGTTTGGCCCCCAACCCGCAAAAACACTCATGTTGAATGCTCCTCCACGGCAACAGACTTAAAGCCGCTAGCGGAGCTCGCCATGCAAACCG
>QCUJ01000076.1 GCA_003210795.1 Synechococcus sp. AG-679-B05
TTATGAGTGTGGTAAAGCTTTCTCCCAGAAGACAAATCTTGGAGAGTTCTTTGTAGCTTTCTAAGGGGCTCGCGAGGGTGAGGCATCCAGCTCTGACGGAGTCGACAAGTCTGTTATGGCTTGATCCTGCTTTGCTTTGGTCTGTTGGATCGGATGGGATGATGCATATATGAGACTTAATGAGCTCTTGCTCAAGTTGTTCAGGCTGGCGTGAATTGGACCACTCGGTTAATATTACATGCCAATTTTTGGGAAGTGGGTTGATCGAATTGAATTTTTTGAATTGCTGGATCGCCCAGCTTCCTGAGAGCAGGCTTAGCTCAATCTGTACCTCAGACAAATGGCTGCGATAAAGATCAGGAAGGATATAGAGCAAATATTTAAAATTTTTGTTAGAGCCAAACCAAGTGATTTTCCACTTCTCCTGACCCGGGTTAGGTCGGGGTGTGTGGAGTTTTTCTATTTGCCACGGATCTGTAATGAGAAACGATTTGGAATTTTTGCCTGCAAATTTTTGACCAGCCCTTCTCAGATACGGTGTGGGGTAGATAATATAATCTGCTAATTTAAATATTGCTTTATATAGATTTTTTACTGCGTCGTCGTTAATCATCTGGTGATCACAATATAAAACGACTATTTTTGCTCCATTTGATTTTAATTGTGTTATGGCTGCTAAATTTGCAACGGCCATGCTTTGCGATAGTTCTTCAGAGTTTGCGGAGAGCTTTCCGACAATGCAGATGTCATAATTGCCAAGTGCTGTGATGTGTTCTGGATTTTTGCAATGTAAGCTTTTTATACATACTTTATACCCAGCTTTTCTTGCTGAAAGTAATGCTGGCGTTAATTGTAGTCTTTGAGAAGCAGCGCATCCTTGGGCTTCTGGAGCGAAGAAAGCATCGGTGATGTCTCCGATCCTATTTGTGTAAAAACTTAAGGCGACTAGTTTTTGTTTTTCCATTGCTATCTACCTAGCGACTTCAGGATATTCCTGACATCTCGCTTTGACTGCTTCTCTTTCTCGGCAGCCCGTTTGTCGTGCAGTTTGCGGCCCTTGCCCACCCCGATTGTGAGCTTGATCCAGGATCCCTTCAAATGAATGTTTAGGGGGATAATCGCCAGGCCTTTCTGATCCAGATGGCCCCGCAGTTTGTCGATCTCGCGACGGTGGGCCAGCAAACGACGCGTGCGCAATGGATCGTGATTGAAATAGCTGCCGGCATGGCTATGTGGGGAAATATGCACGTTGTGTAGTTGTAGTTCGCCGTTTCTGATTAGGCAGAACCCATCCCTCAAGTTGGCTTTGCCATTGCGGATTGACTTCACTTCAGTGCCCACTAGTTCAATTCCGGTTTCCAGAGTTTCGAGGATCTCGTATTGATGCCGGGCCTGACGGTTGTCCGCCAACATTCGATTTGCGGCCGCACGGGCCGCGGCGGCCGCAGCCTTCTTTGCTCCTCCTTTAGCCATTGCAGCTCATGCGTCCTCCGACCTTATCCAGAGCTGGGTACCCTGCCAGCATGGCTATAGTTTCCTCTAAAGCTGGCTCATCCATACCTCGTCATGAGCGGGTGCTGGACACCCAGCAAACGCCTGAGGATGCGACGGTCCGCGCCGATGAAGGTCTTCGTCCGCGGAAGTTGGCCGACTACATCGGTCAGCCCGAGCTCAAGCAAGTGCTTGACATAGCTGTGCAGGCGGCTCAGAGGCGCGGCGAGGCTTTGGATCATGTGTTGCTTTACGGCCCACCAGGTCTCGGCAAAACCACGATGGCCCTTGTGTTGGCCGAGGAGATGGGGGTCCAGTGTCGGATCACCAGTGCTCCGGCTTTAGAGCGACCGCGCGACATTGTGGGGCTGTTGGTGAACCTGCAGCCGCGCGAGCTGCTTTTCATCGATGAAATCCATCGGCTTAATCGAGTGGCTGAGGAACTTCTCTATCCCGCCATGGAGGATCGGCGGCTTGATCTCACCGTCGGAAAGGGCAGTACTGCGCGTAGCCGGACACTTGACCTCCCCCCTTTTACCCTTGTCGGTGCTACGACCAGGGCGGGGTCCCTCAGTTCTCCGTTGCGTGATCGCTTCGGTTTGATTCAAAGACTTGAGTTTTACAGCCAGAATGATCTGGAGGCGATCGTTGCGCGTACGGCGGATCTCCTGAAGGTGAGCCTTACACCGGAAGCTTGTGCGGGAATTGCAGGTTCATGTCGCGGAACCCCTCGGATTGCAAACCGACTTCTGCGTCGGGTACGCGATGTGGCTTCTGTTCAAGAACAGGTTGACCGAATTGATGCCGAGCTAGTGACCAAGGCTCTGAATATGCATCATGTCGATCACCGTGGATTGGATGCCGCTGACAGGCGTTTACTGACATTTCTTATGCAACAGCATGGGGGCGGGCCTGTGGGCCTTGAGACCTTGGCTGCTGCTCTGGGTGAGGACCCCAACACTCTTGAAGCAGTGGTGGAGCCCTTCCTTTTGCAGCAGGGTTTGCTGATACGTACACCGAGAGGCCGCATGCTCACTGATGCGGCGCGGACTCATCTGACGGAGTCTTCATGATCCGACATTGGCTTGCTGCATGTCTTGCCCTGGTGTTGTTCTGGCCATCGCCTGCAGCCGCCGAGACGCTTGGGGGCACATACAGCCAAGCGCTTAAGGCAAGTCAGAACGGTGATTTCGTGCAGGCTTTAGCGTTCTGGGACTTGGTGCTGGATCAGGTGCCTAACGATGCGGCTGCTTTGAGTAACCGCGGTAACGTAAGACTCGGTCTTGGAGATCTGCATGGTGCCATTGCAGATCAGACCCGATCGATCGAGTTGGCGCCCGAGGAGGCCGATCCGCATCTCAATCGTGGTGTTGCAGAAGAGGCTCTCAAGGATTGGAAGGCTGCGGCCGCCGATTACATCTGGATTCTTGATCGCAATCCCGATGATGCCTCGGCTCTTTACAACCTGGGCAACGTTCGTGGCTCGACGGGTGACTGGTCTGAAGCTCTGAATTTGTACCGTCTTGCCGCTGATGCTCAGCCTGGATTCGCCATGGCCCGTTCTAGTGCAGCTTTGGCTGCCTGGCAGGAAGAGGATTTCAGGGGGGCTGAGGTCGAACTGCGTAAGTTGATTCGCCGCTATCCGCTTTTTGCCGATGCACGTGCGGCCTTGAGTGGTTTGCTCTGGCAGCGAGGAGCCTCGGGCGAGGCGGAAAGTCACTGGGCGGCTGCAGCGGGCCTCGATCCCCGCTATCGACAGCGGGATTGGTTGCTGGAGGTGCGCCGCTGGCCCCCGCAACCGATCCGGCAGCTGATGGCATTCCTGGCTCTGGAGGATGGATGAATCTTCTTGATCGCCTGGATCATGAGCTGCCACACCTGCTTGAGCTTCGACGTCATTTGCATGCGCATCCTGAACTTAGTGGTGAGGAACATCAGACAGCAGCTCTAGTGGCTGGTGAGCTGAGGGCTGCCGGCTGGCGGGTGCAGGAGGGCGTGGGCCGCACTGGCGTGGTGGCAGAACGGGGCCCAGTGGTGGGTCCCACCGTTGGGTTGCGGGTGGATATGGATGCTCTGCCCGTGGAGGAGCGCACCGGACTGCCGTATGCCTCCACACGCCAGGGTGTGATGCATGCATGTGGCCATGATTTGCATACCTGTATTGGTCTTGGTGTGGCCAAGCTTTTGGGTGCAGCAGCGGAGTTGCCATTTTGTGTGAGGCTGCTGTTCCAACCCGCCGAAGAGCTAGCACAGGGTGCTGTATGGATGAGGGATGCCGGTGCGACCGACGGCCTTCAGGCCCTGTTTGGGGTGCACGTGGTGCCCAACCTCCCAGTGGGCACGGTTGGAATCCGTCGGGGATGCCTCACTGCGGCTGCGGGCGAACTGGAGATCCAAGTTCAGGGTGAGGGTGGCCATGGAGCGAGGCCCCATCAGGCGGTGGATGCCATCTGGCTGGCGGCGCGGGTGATAACCGAGTTGCAGCAATCGATTACCCGACGTCTTGATGCTCTACAGCCCGTGGTGATCAGTTTCGGCAAGGTGGAGGGTGGTCGGGCTTTCAATGTGATTGCAGATCGGGTGCGTCTTTTGGGGACTGTTCGCTGTCTGGATGTTCAGTTGCATGAGAAGTTGCCGAGCTGGATCGACGAAACCGTTCAGGCCATCTGCAGTTGTGGCGGTGGTAGTGCCCAGGTGAACTACCGCTGCATCGCCCCCCCGGTGAACAACGATCAGGCCCTGACTGATCTGATGGAACGCTGTGCCGTGGAGCGTCTCGGTTCGGACTGTGTTGTGCCAGTGGAGCAGCCCTCGCTGGGCGCTGAGGATTTTGCTGAACTTCTCCGTGACGTGCCTGGCACCATGCTTCGCCTTGGTGTGTCCGGATCCGCAGGATGTGCACCCCTTCATCACTGCCGTTTTCAACCTGATGAGAAGGCCCTTGAGGTGGGCGTGAAGGTGCTCGCGTCGACTGTGCTGGCCTGGATGGATGAACGGCAAGTTAGATGAAGCAACGGCTCCAACTACTGGCTTCGCTGGGAGCGCCGTTGATGATCGCCCTGGCGATTTTGGCTTCGCAACATCGTGAGGGACGAGAGCGTTCGCAGGCTCTGCCGCCTCTGATGGTGGGCTCAGGTTTGATCATCAGTGCTGCAGTTGGTCGTCGACGTCATCGGACTCGTCTACTCGAGGCTCTTCAATTAAGCCGTCAGAATCGGGTCTGATAACGATCAGTCTCCGGATGGTCGATCATGGTGTACCCGACTCCCTTGTGCCTGTGTTTGATCGCCCCGACCCTGAGCAATTGCGGCAGGCCATCGTCAGCGGTGATCCCATGCAGGCCATGCCGGCTTTGACTCAGCTGCGTTTTCTCGAAGAGGATGCGGCAGTGCCCTTGCTGGTGCTTGGTACCGAGCAGAAACCGTTTCTGGTGCGATCGCTCAGTTGCAGCGGGTTGGGCTACAAACGCAACGAACAGGGCTGGACTGTGCTGAGTAAGTTGCTGGGTTCGGATGAGGACCCAAATGTGCGTGCGGAGGCCGCCAATGCCCTAGTGAGCTACGGCGTGCAACGATCCTGGCCACTATTGTGCAAAGCCTTTGCTGCCGATAATGCTTGGTTGGTGCGTTGCAGCATTCTTTCGGCTTTAGCTGAGCAGCCGGTGATCGACTTCAGCTGGTTGTTGGAGCTGGCCACCATGGCAATTGCCGATACCGACGGCACGG
>QCUJ01000077.1 GCA_003210795.1 Synechococcus sp. AG-679-B05
GCACTCCTCCGACGGTCAGCGTCAGCCGGCCATCGTCATCCTTGATTTCGGTTCGCAATACTCCGAGCTGATCGCTCGCCGCGTGCGGGAGACCGAGGTGTTTTCAGTGGTGCTTGGCTACAGCACGTCAGCTGAAGAGTTGCGCCGGATGGCCCCGAAGGGAATCATCCTCAGCGGTGGTCCCAGTTCCGTGTATGCGGACCATGCGCCTCTGTGTGATCCAAACATCTGGAACCTGGGCATCCCTGTGCTCGGGGTTTGTTACGGCATGCAGCTGATGGTGCAGCAGCTCGGTGGTGTGGTCGAAGCGGCCACCGGCAAGGCTGAATACGGCAAGGCTCCGCTCGAGGTGGATGACCCCACTGATCTGCTCACCAACGTCGACAACGGTTCGACGATGTGGATGAGCCATGGAGATTCGGTCAAGGCGCTGCCCGAAGGCTTTGTTCGTCTCGCCCACACCGCCAACACCCCTGAGGCGGCGGTGGCCAACCTGCAGCGCAAGCTTTATGGCGTGCAGTTCCATCCGGAGGTGGTTCATTCCACCTGCGGTATGGCTTTGATCCGCAATTTTGTTTACCACGTCTGTGGCTGTGATCCGGACTGGACCACCAGCGCCTTCATCGATGAGGCCGTCGCTTTGGTGCGGCAGCAGGTGGGCGATAAGCGTGTGTTGCTCGCCCTTTCCGGTGGTGTGGACTCATCCACCTTGGCCTTCCTGCTGAAGAAAGCGATTGGTGATCAGCTCACCTGCATGTTCATCGACCAGGGCTTCATGCGGAAGGGGGAGCCTGAGTTCCTGATGGACTTCTTCGACCGCAAGTTCAACATTCATGTGGAGTACATCAAGGCCCGTCAGCGCTTCATCGGCAAGCTGAACGGCATCACCGATCCTGAGGAGAAGCGAAAGATCATCGGTACGGAGTTCATCCGCGTGTTCGAAGAGGAGAGCAAGCGTCTCGGACCCTTCGATTACCTGGCGCAGGGCACCCTCTACCCCGATGTGATCGAGAGTGCAGGAACGAATGTTGACCCCAAAACCGGTGAGCGGGTAGCCGTGAAAATCAAGAGCCACCACAACGTGGGGGGCCTGCCGAAGGATCTTCAGTTCAAGCTCGTGGAACCGCTGAGAAAGCTCTTCAAAGATGAAGTGCGCAAAGTGGGCCGCACCCTTGGATTACCGGAGGAGATTGTGCGGCGTCATCCCTTTCCAGGTCCTGGTCTCGCAATTCGAATCCTCGGAGAGGTCACTGACGAGAAGCTCAACTGCCTGCGGGATGCGGATCTGATTGTGCGCGAGGAGATCAGGGATGCAGGTTTGTATCACGACATCTGGCAGGCCTTTGCGGTGCTGCTGCCGGTGCGTTCCGTTGGTGTGATGGGGGACAAGCGCACCTACGCCTGGCCGATCGTGCTGCGCTGTGTGTCCAGTGAGGACGGCATGACAGCCGACTGGTCTCGGCTGCCTTACGACTTGATGGAAACGATCTCCAATCGGATTGTGAACGAGGTGAAGGGGGTGAATCGCGTGGTGCTGGATATCACCAGCAAGCCTCCTGGCACCATCGAGTGGGAATGATCCTCGCCATCGGCGATCCCGCCGGAGACTTGAAGCCTGCGATTGTTCCAGCGAAGGTCAGGCTCTCGTTCGGTTCACTAGCGCATCAAGGCCTGGCCGAAATACCGAAGGCTGGTTTGCGGATGTCTGGACGCGACCAATCCTGAGATTTTGGTGTTCTTCTGGGGCTGGTGGGAACCAAGCGGGCTGGATACCCTGACCCATCGGCCTTGGTGATGTGACGGCGACTCAATCGCAGGATGTGCAGCAGAGACGGCTGCAGCAGGACAGTATTCAGTTGAGTGGCCGCACGATCTATCTCAATCCTTTCCTCTACTGGAGGAGGTTTGACAGCAATACCGACCGCTGGCTGCGGGAGCCAGGTCAGCTCACCGAAGATCAGATCGCTGCCAACCGTCTCCGCTTTTATCCCGAACTGGCCTGGGATCAGTTGGATGACCATGCCACCGCCGTTCATGACGGTGCTGTGGAGATGTTCCTCAAGAGCCTGGAGCTGATCAGCACCTTCCATCCCGAGCTTGGTTCCGGCCAGATGCTTGAGGTGGAGCGCAAGATGACCATCACGAAGAAGAAGGCCTTTGAGCGCTGGGTGGATAAGGCCCTGCGCCGCCGCAACCGTGAGGAGCAACGTGACCAGCGCCGCTTTGAACGCACTCGTTTTCTCAGTGCCTGGCGTGAATGGTTGTCCATGGAGGCCACCCATAAAGCCCTGGTGCCGATGGTGATGCTGATGGTGCTCAGTGCGGTGGGGGGCTGGTCGCTCGGGGCCGGTCAGAGTGCGTGCCCGACACTTTCGCTGCCTTCAGGACAGACTGAGCGTTCCTGAACGGAACCGATGCCTGCTGACTCCGTTCCCGACAATCCCCTGGATCAGTTGCGGTTGTCCGTGATGCAGGACGTCCTGCCGATAGGTCTCGCCGTGTTGGAACGAGCGCGACAGGGAGGGCCGGCCAAGGTGGCTGAGGTCTTCACCACCGGCACGGATGATCCTGTCCAATCCCTGCGTCAGGAGGGGGAACCAGCGGCACGCAATGTGCGTGACCAATTGGATGCCGTCAGTCCTGGACTGGGTAATCCCGTGATGCCCGTTGCGGTTTCTGTGGAAGATCCCTCCGATGAGCGTGATGATCTGATCGAGACCTTGCAGCGGATCGAACAGCGGTTGGATCGTCTGAAGGGACACCTTCAGGACACCTGAATTCATGGTCCGGATTCCGCAGCAGCGACATGCGGGGCTGCGTCAACAACCCCTGGTGTTGCTTTGTGTGGTGCTGATGTTCAGTTCTGCCATGACGGCTCGCCTGGCCTGGATGCAGTTGCTCGAGGGGCCTCGCTTCCGTGAACTGGCCGATGAGAACCGGATTCGTCTGGTGCCACGCTCACCGATGCGCGGTCGTCTGCTCGACAGGAACGGTCGGGTGTTGGCATCAAGCCGACTGTCCTATTCCCTGTTCCTTGAACCCCGCTTGGTCCTCGATGCGGATTGGCCGGATCTGCGCGGTCGTCTGGCCCGTTTGTTGAGCCTTGATCCGGCCTTGCTGGATCAGCGTCGAGAGCGTGGTCCTGACCCTGGTGGTTATCGCACCACCTTGGTGCGAGAACTGAAGCCAGAGCAAGTGCTGCGCTTTCGAGAGCAGGCCCTGGGTTTGAACGGTGCTCAGGTGGATGTGGAGATTCTTCGTCACTACCCCCACGGAAGCCTGGCGGCCCATGCTCTCGGCTACACACAGCCGATCACCGAAGGGGAGTACGAAGTCTTGGTTGAAAAGGGCTACCGGATCCGAGACCGCATTGGTCGAACAGGTGTCGAGGCGGCCTATGAGTCTCATCTTCGGGGGGCATGGGGTGGCCAGATGCTGGAGGTCAACGCCATGGGCGAGGTTCAGCGCAACCTTGGTGATCGCCCATCGAAGGCAGGCATGGACCTGACCCTGACGCTGGATCTTGATTTGCAGCGCGTGGCGGAGCAGGCGCTGGCCGATAAGCCCGGCGGTGCGGTGGTGGCTCTTGATCCCAGGGATGGGGCTGTGCTGGCTTTGGCCAGCAAGCCGGGTTTCGATCCCAACTTTTTCTCAAAGCTGATCACAACCCAGAAGGAGTACGACGCTCTTTTTGCCAACCCGGCCAAGCCATTGATGTCGCGGGCGATGAACGCCTATGACCCAGGCAGCACCTGGAAACCTGTCACCGCGATGGCCGGGATGGAATCCGGCAAGTTCCCACCTGACACCACCCTGAAGACCACCGCCTGCATTACCTATGGCGGTCACTGCTTCCCCGATCACAACGGCCGCGGCTTCGGCACTATTGGTTATGCCGATGCCCTGCGGCATTCCAGCAACACCTTCTTCTATCAGGTCGGCGTGGGTGCGGGCTCCATGGCTTTGAAGCAGGCAGCCGACCAGCTTGGTTTCCAGAGCAAAACGGGAATTGAGGTCGACTGGGAAGAAAGTGTCGGTCTTGTGGGTGATGAGACCTGGGCTGATCGTGGGCGTGGCTGGGCTGAGCCAGGTTCGGTTCCCTGGATTCCGGAGGACATGGCCAGTGCCTCCATTGGGCAGTCGGTGGTGCAAATCACGCCGTTGCAGCTGGCCCGCGCGTATGCAGTGTTTGCCAACGGCGGTTGGCTGGTGACCCCGCATCTGGCCTCGGGAGGCGTCGATTGGTTGGCACCGGAGCACCGGCGACGGGTCGACCTGAAACCATCAACGTTGCAGACCATCCGGGAGGGACTGCGCAAGGTTGTCTCCGACGGGACGGGATTCGGATTGAACGGTCCTGGGATTCCGCCGGCAGCCGGTAAGACCGGCACGGCAGAGGACAGCACCGGGGGACCGGATCATGCCTGGTTCGGCTCCTATGCCCCTTACCCCGATGGAGAGATTGTGGTGGTGGCTTTTGCTCAGAACACGCCTGGTGGAGGTTCAGTGCATGCGCTGCCGATGGCCAAAAAAGTTCTGGCCAAATGGCAAAGTTTGCGAACAGTCAGGCCGCCGTCAGAGCTGGTTGACTGAGCACCTGCCTGTAGTAGCCGCGCAGCTGTTCAGTGGCTCCAGCCCAGCCCCAGCGTTCCGCTTCCTCGCGAGCGGCTGTCCGGAGAGCCTGCCGTTCGGTCGCGTCGCCGAGCAAGCGTTGTGTGGCCTCAATCAGGCTTTCGGCCCCGCCATCGGCACCATCGGGTTCGTACAGGCATCCGTTGATCCCGTCCGTGATGATGTCGGGGATGCCCCCTCGGTTCGCACCCACCACCGGGCAACCGGCAGCCATGGCTTCCAGCAGCACCAGGCCAAGGGTTTCCGTGCTTGAGGGAAACAGAAATGCATCGCCGCTTGCATAAGCGCTGGCCAGCTCCTCCCCCGATAGGTAGCCCACGAAGGTGGTGGCAGTGCCGTCGAAATGCTTTTCGAGTTGTTGGCGGTGCGGTCCGTCTCCAACGAGGGCCAGCCGCGTATCAGGCAAAGCCTCCAGCACCGGCCGGATGCGTTCGATCTGTTTTTCAGCGGAGAGACGGCCCACGTACAGCAAGACGCCGCCGCGGTCGTCATGGCCCCCCAGTAGCCGCTCCCGCATGGTCGCGCTGCGCAGCTCGGGGCGGAAGAGA
>QCUJ01000078.1 GCA_003210795.1 Synechococcus sp. AG-679-B05
GAAGAAGAATGATGATGCGCTTGCAAAATTAAGGCCAAGGATCGTCGTGCTAAACAATTTTGTTTAGTCTTTTCAGAAAGTCCGCCGTTTGCTCGGGTTCAAGGTTTAAATCTTCCATGGATGAAATAAGTGTCCAAGCAGCAACGGCCACATCAGGTTCAGATTGATACATTTCATTTAACTTGATCTGCCACCTGCTGGGTTGGGTGGATACTATCTTTTCAAATTTGTTGAAATGATCTAAATCTGATTGGGAAGACATGAGCAATAAATAGAGTAAACATACTACTCAAGGCAATAGGCCTATCGAAAGCATGATAAATAACAAACCAAAGGTGAAAATTATATATTACCTGCATGGACGAGAATGGATCCCCATAGGAAATTCGGCGACATTTTGCGATCACAAAACCACATCCCTTGCAATTAAGGAGGCCAAAGGCTAATCAAACTCTAACATTTAGGATATTTTAATGGCAAATAATCGGACTAATCATCAATCATTAGACAACTCGATCAAGCACAGCAAAAACAATTCAAAGGTCGAAAACAATCAAAAAGTACTGCTCGCAAACATCAACATGTCTTTATCCTGCAATGCCAATCCACTTGATTGTCCAACGCCTTCCTTCCATCCTATTATTTTCTGAATAACAATTTGCCAAAACATCTCCTTTTGCATTCCTTATATTACACTCCAAGCCGTCACTTGTGCTTATAAATGTCGAGGCGTTGGGGCAAACTCTCGCGGCAAGTTTAGGCCCAATTGTTACAATAATCTTATCCCATATTGAATCCGTGCTCTCACCTGGCAATGCGTCAAAATACATGTAATGCGTGCGTCTATAGTTTTTTAGCCAATACACTAGAGTTTGCAGCAATTTATTTTACTTGAAGACCTACAAAATCAATCTTTTTGTTTTTCAATCGTGAATGAAAGATTAACTAGATATGCACACGCAACAAGCTAAACTTAGTTATAATTTGCGAAATAGAATCTTCCTGATATATCGTTATCGAAGTTTTTTTTATAATCCTACCTACATAATAATTCCCTTCAAGCGTGTGGTCCGTAAAACTTTAGGCACCACTGACTGAATCGCTTTTTACAGCAAAATGAAAAAGCATATGTAAACATAAAAGTATTAATTACCTAGACATGCCAGAGCCATCAATCATTAATTGGTTGAATAATAATATCGACGATGGCGACTCTCCATCTTGCCTATACATCGCTGATTTGGCAAATTATCACGGCTTTGTAACTCTAGGATATTGCAAATCAACCGAGGAAAGTAAAATCAGTTTAGATCAAGAGATAGGTCGAATCAGATACACCACTTCGCTGGACGAAATGATAACAAGCAGGCAGGATAATATCACTTTAAAAGATTGCTGGTTATTGGAGCAATTTCTTCTAATCCAACTTAAAGATTACAAAGTAGTCATCCCAGAGCTCATGCAATCTCTATGGAAAAACTATACCGAAACAATCAAACTCCCGAGCATTGGAGAATCTAATTTTATAGAATGGATTGTAGAAGTTGCAAGGAAAGTATTGATCAATCCTTACTATGGATATGAATTATGCCTTGAATCTCTGATTACAACGACTCGACAGCGTCGACTTTATGACAAAGTTCATTCTAATTGGAATACTTCTACGATGTAATGGATTCTGAGCTCAATGCAAGACAACCATTTTAAATGACAATTGCAGCAAATTAAACCTAATAAAGTGATTTTTTGATTGTTCACGCCTGCATTCAGGCTAGAATATTCACAGATGCCTTGATTATGTGTGCATATGTACTGATTGTCGATGGGTAGATCGATGTAAGGCATACCACGCAGTCGAAGAACAGCATCAAGCTGTGCATCTAACGTTAACTCCAGACTTTAATCCAATAAAACCAAAAATTGTAATCTCAATTGCTAGTGATTTAAGTGATTCGGTCGACATAGAGTGGGATGTACGTTCCTGTGAAAGTTTTGCACTTGATTTAGGTCGTTGGATGAGGCTACGACCAGGTCAAGAAGTTCCTGCTTGAAAACTGATGATTGAAGATCAAGAAAATAGAATCGATAATGAACGAATTAAATTCCATTTTTTATTGCGCAATCTTCCCATTAAAGAGAGAGCTGCTTGGTTACAGGTCTGTGGCAACCAATCTGAACTTTACTGCCTGGAGCAATGGATACACGCAAGAAATCTGATCAAAAAAATGTTAAAAGAGGAGAAGAATTGAGCCTGCAAAAAAATCAAGCCGTGATGAATTAGGATATATATGACTGCAAACAAACAATTTTTAATTTTAAGGTGAAAATTTTATTCAACTAATTACTCGAGGGGAGATCTAATTGAAGGCCATTATTGATAAAGAGGACATGTTGTTGAAGCGCCTCTTGCAATTGAAATACCATTCAACTTGGAAAGCTCGATCGCCTGAAAATTCTTGAACCATCTTTCGATAACCTCACGCTCCTCTTTGCTGCAGCGGTCGAGCAACTCCTGAAGCTTGATGTTCATTACAAAACTTAATTCTCCACAATGATGGCGGTATTCCCGAGACCTGCTGGTGAATTGCTTACAGGCCAATGTGAAATATGCATCACGAGCACCGGCGCTGAGTATTAACACTCAGTCCCACTGGTATCGCATGAAACGTTTTGCAGAACCGGCCATGCGGATGCTCAACGACCTTCGCAACCGGATCTCCGGCTCCCGCTCAATGGGGAGGTGTGTTGCTGACACAAAAGTCACCTCGCGACCGATGAAGTCGAGGTTATTGGCATTTCACTGATTGGTTAGTTGATTCAAAACTTTCTGGGGAAGGGGGGGGGTACCGGCCAACTCAGTGTTGATCTCCTTACAGATATTCATCCAGGCTGCCAATCCAAAATTCACGCCATTGGGACCATCAATGAACTCTTGAAACTCCACATCGGTTATCCCCTCGCGAACTTCCCAGATGCAATAGGCAGGCCCCTCTGGCCCAATCGGACAAAACGCATGGTTGAAGAAACCAGATTCAAGATTGTTGGCGACTGCCTCATCCCATCCACCACCAGGTGACATTGCTGCTTGTGCTGTCTCCCACCACTGCTGAGCTTGACCAGCACGGAACTCGTGATGAACGTGGAAAAACTTAGAAGCCATTGCAGGGAAACCCTTTTGCAGCATCCTCGGGTGAATGCCCCTCTTTCGTTGTTTTGAGCAGCAACAAGGTCAACTGACTACCACTGGTGATGTTCTCAAGCGTCATCCAGGTGTAGTAGCCACCGCAAAAAGGATGGATCAGGGGAAACCTGGTCGAATGCCCAGATCATCAACGTTTCATGGCAACGATCCACCAATACATCGCGATTCCAATTCAGATACGGCAAAATTAAAGCCGCGAATGGGTTAATTAGACCACGACGCGAGTTCCCAATAAACAGACCAGACACATGAGCCGACGAGGAATGCACCCCCTGCTAATGGGGAATCACAAGCCTGAAGAAAATAAAACAGATCAGAAGCAACCTGATTTGACTGGATACGAGTCAGCTCAGAGGAAGCGATTTCTCCGGACTGAACAAGAAGAGTCAAGAAGAAGCGAAGACTCCTGATTACCGAAATCCTGTCGCGATAAGGATTGGACGTCTGAGCACGCCCCCTCTTCAGAGATCGGGATAACGTTGGGAAGAGGTTTCCCGCTCGCTAAGTCTCAAAAAAGCAAAAACCCCGACAATGTCGGGGCTCTCACTGACCTTGGACGGTTAATTATTTATAAACCTTCCTTGGGCACAAATGCGAATGCCACTGACAAAAGCTACTTAGTGACGTGACGTCATGGGCCTTTCTCCCCCAAGCCCTTCCCGGCAAGAGAGAGAAATTTTCGGGCCCGTCTGTCCCGTCCAAGGACGACATCACCATCATGCGTCGAAGAGCGAAATAGTGAAAGTGATAAACAATCTCAATCGCTGTGGAATGCGTCACTAAGCACAAATACGCATTCCAGGAAATAGGGCGTTCAGTTTTTGGTTGCGAAATTTTGTCCAAAACATTGTGGCAGCCAACGTTGCCCATATAAAAAGCCCTCTGAAGATGTAGGGGGCTTTCATCGCGTCATCGGAGGCATTCGCCGTCGTCAGGGGTGAGACGGCATGAATTGCATCGAGCAGCTGCTGACCAAGCTGTTCACCCCTAAGAAGAAGTGTTGATCAGGACTCGACGTTCTTCTTCTGCTCCGTGGACTCAGACGTAGAAGCATTCTTGCTTCCAGAGCAACCACCAGCGAAAGCGGGTGCAGAAATCAGAAGCGCTGCGCAGAGGAGGGCGGAGATGCGAAACATTGGTAGAAAATCAAGTGAGAGTATTTTGGCCAACCAGACCATCTGACCGCGAAGCAGTCAACAATCAGACCAGCCAGTGCGCCTCCACCAAGACCGTGCATGCCAACTCTCGTTGTTGCAGGACTTTCTCCATGGGGTGTTGCGGCGTACAAACAAACTCGCCTTGTGATACGGCACCCGGATTGTCGCAACCCCATCATGTTGAAGGTGGGTTTTCAGTGAATGGCCAGCCTTACTTCCTTGATGCCGGGACTGGCGGCATTACGCAACTATCGCTTTGGAAACGATTTCAGTCGTGACCTGTTTGCTGGTTTGTCGGTTGCTTCAGTGGCACTGCCGGTTTCCATTGCTTATGCCGAACTGGCAGGCCTGAGTCCAGCCGTTGGCTTATACGCAAGCATCGGGCCGTTGTTGGCCTATGC
>QCUJ01000079.1 GCA_003210795.1 Synechococcus sp. AG-679-B05
GCTGAAGGGGATCTGAGTCACCATCGGTGAGTTCCAGGGGTACATAGCGCTGATGGGCCTGCATCACTGTGCTGATCACCTCCGGTGGCAGACCGAGATAGCGATCGGCAATGCGTCCCTGAAGGATCCGGGGTGACTCCACCAGATCGACCAACTCCTTAAACAGTTTCGGCGGACAATCCGGGCGAGCCCTGAGTTCTGCAGAGGCAGCATCGATCGCTTCCCGAATCAACGCGGATCGTCGGTGACGATCGACGATCACTCCTGCAGCTTCAAGGGTGGCTAGATACTGATCGGCGTCTGGAATGGGCAGGGGAGCATCGCCGTGGAGGCGATGGCCACGGCTTGTGCGGCCGCTGCACAACGGTGGATCGGCATCGTTCATCTCCACAGGAATGAGCGCGCTACCGAAGAGGGCGACCAGCCAGCGGATCGGGCGACTGAAGCGTTGGGTACCGACGCCCCAGCGCATGAACCGACGGCCCTGCAAGGAATTGATCCAGGCGGGAATCATGGTCTCCAACAGGTCCGTGCTCGCTTGACCTGCTGTATGAACAGTGGCGAAAACGCAAGGTCCCTTAGGGCTGTCCCGTACTTCCAGCGACTCAGGGGCTACACCGCAGCGTTTTGCAAAGCCGATCGCAGCTTGGGTTGGCACTCCGTCCTTGAACGCCTGAGAGGCGGGTGGACCCTTGCGCTCCTCGCTGAGGTCCGGCTGGCGATCGACCAGGGCATCAACACGCACCACGAGTCGCCTGGGCGTGCCAGTGACCTGCACATCTGCATGATGGAGGCGTTGATCCTTGAGATCCTTTTCAACAACACTCTTCAGTTGGTCGAGTGCCTGGCAGGCGAAATCAGCCGGCAGCTCTTCGGTACCGATCTCAAGAAGAAAGGTGGCAGTCACGGCGTCAACACAACCGCCGGCGACTTTATTGGAAGCCGTTTCGCTACCTTCAAATGAGTCCTTCTTATCAGGGTGAGCCGAGGCTCTGTGGCAGCGACAGACGACATCAACCAGACCCTCCCCAAAGCTGAACAGCGCAAGCTCGACAGCATTCATCTGCGTGATCCTCTTCTCGCTGAGCTCGGTAACGACGAGATACGTTTCACAGAGGACGGAGTTCAGCTGCTGAAATTCCATGGCAGCTATCAGCAGAACCATCGCGAGCTGCGCAAGTCGGACAAGGTCCGCTGTTGGCAGATGATGCTGCGCCTGCGTAATCCCGGCGGTCGTGTTCCCGCCAGGCTGTTTGTGGCGTTGGACGAGTTATCCAACCGTCTCGGGGATGGAACCCTCCGCGCCACGACGCGCCAGGCGTTTCAGATGCACGGCATCCCCAAAGCCGATCTCAAGGAGGTGATCGGCACGATCGTGCGCAATCTGGGATCCACCCTTGCGGCTTGTGGCGATATCAACCGCAATGTGATGGCACCGCCTGCGCCTTTCGAGAAGGGTGGCTACCCGGTGGCCCGAAGACTGGCTGATGAGATTGCTGATCTGCTCAGTCCCGAAGCAGCGGAGGGATCATTCCTCGACATGTGGGTGGACGGAGATCTCAGCTACCGCTTCAAACCATCCAAGGCTGTGCGCCGTGCCCGCGAGCGCCAGAGCGAAGGTGGAGTGTTTTCCGGCAGTGGATCGGAGCCTCTCTATGGCGATACCTACCTGCCGCGGAAATTCAAGGTGGGTGTCACGGTGCCCGGGGACAATTCCATCGATCTGCTCACCCAGGACATCGGCCTGGTTGTGTTCACCGATCCTTCTGGAACGTTGCGGGGTTGCAATGTGTATGTCGGCGGCGGCATGGGCCGGACCCACAACAAGGAAGAGACTTTCGCCCGCATTGCGGACCCGCTGGGCTACGTCGCTGCGGACGATGTGCTGGATGTGGTTCAGTCGATCATGGCCCTGCAACGGGATCATGGAGATCGGGAGGTCCGGAAGCATGCCCGGATGAAATACCTGATCCATGACAAGGGAATTGAGTGGTTTCGCTCAACCCTGCAGAAGGATTATTTCCATGGTGAGCTCAGGGGCCTCCGCAAGGAACCAAAACCCAAGCTTCTCGACTACCTGGGCTGGCACCGTCAGAAGCCAGGTCTGTGGTTTGTCGGACTGCCGCTCGTCTGCGGGCGTCTGCAGGGAGAGCTCAAGCAGGGATTGCGGAGCTTGGTGGAGACGTATCAGCTGGAGATCAGGCTGACCGCCAATCAGGATCTGCTGCTCTGCAACATCGGCAGCTCCCAGCGCGCTGCAGTCCAGGAGGGGATCAAGAAGCTGGGCTTTGAGGCTCCTGGAGAGACATCTCCCATGGCCCGTCATGCCATCGCGTGTCCGGCTCTACCCACCTGCGGTCTGGCGATCACCGAGTCCGAGCGCATCCTGCCCGATGTTCTCGATCGCATCGATGTTCAGCTGCAACGGCTTGAAATCAACAAATCCATCCTGGTGCGGATGACAGGCTGTCCAAACGGTTGTGCCAGGCCATACATGGCGGAACTTGCTCTTGTGGGCAACGGACTCAATCAATATCAGCTCTGGCTGGGTGGCACGCCGAATCTGCAGCGACTGGCCCGCCCCTACCTGGAGAAACTTCCCCTGGACAAACTGGAATCCACCATCGAACCACTGCTGCTCAGCTGGAAAGATGCCGGGGGACGACGCAGCTTCGGTGATCACATCGAGAAGCTGGGAGATCAGGAGGTGAACGACCTGCTCTCCGCTTCGGCATAGATGGCGACGTCAGTTCCGCTGCGCCAGGCCCACAGCTGATCTCCGTGGGAGTAGTGCCACCATTCATTCGGGTGCTGCACAAATCCGGCTTCGCTCATGACGGATCGCAGCAGGCAGCGACGCTCGTGCCAGATCGCCTGGTCTGTTCCCTCCGCCGCTGCACAGAAGTGATCCGGCTCCGAAATTTCGTTGATCGCATCGATCATTCCGCCCATGAACAGCTGACTGCCATCGGTGGATGAGGCGAGGGTGAGATCCACTGCGCCACCGGTGCTGTGGGGTGGTGGAGTGGCCGGGTTGCGACTGGGTTCAGCCCAGAAGCGATTCACGGTTGCACGGACATCGTTCATCCCAGCGGCATCATCGCGATCGACCCCACAACGCTGGGCTTCCTGATCAACCGAGAACTCCACCATGAAGGCCTGGACCGCAACAGGTCGCCAGGCATCGAAAATCGCTAGACGAAGATCGGGCTGACGTTGCTGCAGTGCCTTTTCAGCCCTGAGCAGGCGTTGCACAACACCGGAACGCAGGCGAAATGGATCTGCATCAGGGCCATAGGGCGCACCAACCGAGACATAGGGGTGTGGTTCCAGCCGCAGCAGCTCCGAGGGCAGAGGTAGCAATGGCTCATGGCAATCCGTGATCGGTCGATCACTCCAGGGACGCATGACCATTCATCGGACCCTTGCATCTTTCCACAGGTTCAGTTCAGTGGTGCCCCGCCGCTCAACCGACGCTGCTGATCGTCCAGTTGCTGCTTGAGCATGACGTGATCGCCCAGGTCTGGGTCCCGTTTCATAAGCTCCTTGGCGGCCGATCGGGCGTCTTCAAGCACGGCACCGTCATCCGCAAGGCTGGCTAGCGCCAGATCAGGCACACCTGACTGGCGGGTTCCAAGCACCTGCCCAGGTCCACGCAGGCGAAGGTCCATCTCTGCAATCTCGAAGCCATCGGTGGATCGCACAAGTACATCGAGACGCTGACGGGCCTGGGCATTGCTACTCCCGTTGATCAGCAGGCAGTGGGAGGCTGCAGCACCACGGCCGACCCTTCCCCGCAGCTGATGTAGTTGTGCCAGACCAAAACGTTCCGCGTGATCGATCACCATCACGCTGGCCTCCGGCACATCAACCCCCACTTCAACCACCGTCGTCGACACCAGCACCTGGCTGCGGCCCCCAGCAAAGTCTCGGAGAACCTGTTGCTTCTCAGCACTGCTGAGCCGGCCGTGCAGCAAACCGACTGTCATTTCAGGGAAGACCTCAGCCGCCAGCTCCGCATGCACATCAACGGCCGAGCGCAGGTCGAGTTTTTCGGATTCCCCCACGAGAGGTAGAACCACATAGGCCCTCTGGCCGAGAAACACCTCCTCACGGATGAGTTTGTAGGCCTTCTCCCGCTGGGAGGCCCCCAGCATCTGAGTACGAATTGGAGTTCGACCAGGGGGCAACTCATCGATCTGGCTCACATCAAGATCACCGTGGAGCGACAACGCCAGGGTTCTTGGAATGGGTGTGGCCGTCATCGTGAGCAGATGGGGCTGCAGGCCTTTGTTGAGCAGCCTGTCGCGTTGGTGCACCCCGAAGCGATGCTGCTCATCCACCACCACGAGACCCAGTCTCGAGAAAACCACGGGGTCCTCCAGCAGTGCATGGGTCCCCACCAGCACATTCAGGCTGCCGTTGGCCAGATCATCGAGGAGCTGCCGCCGTTTGGGTCTTGGAGTGGAGCCGGTCAGTAGTTCAACGCTGACATGCAGTTGCGGCAACCACTGGCAAAGGTTGCGGTAGTGCTGTTCAGCCAGCACCTCAGTGGGGGCCATCAGTGCTCCCTGCCAACCCGCACTGATCGTGCTGAGTAAAGCGGCGATGGCGACAACGGTTTTGCCTGACCCCACATCACCCTGCACCAGGCGGGCCATCGGTTCTTGGCGTTGCAGATCAGCTTGAATTTCGGCGAAAACCCTCTGCTGTGCATTGGT
>QCUJ01000080.1 GCA_003210795.1 Synechococcus sp. AG-679-B05
GGTATGTCCAGGTCTGCGGTGCGTTCCTTGAGCACCTCCTCCAGGGAGAACCCTTTGGAGTCGGCTTCATCGCCATCACAGCCGGAGAAGCGGCCAAAGCCGATGCCAGCGAGTTTCTGCAAAGCCCCGCACAAACGCCAATGGGTGAGCATTCGGTCTATCCGGTAGGGCTCTTCCCCGACATCCTCGAAAATCAGGATCGCTCCACTGAGGTCCGGCATCCAGCAGGACCCCAGCAGATGGCTGGCCACGGTGAGGTTGGCAACCAGTAGTGGGCCACTGGCTTGCGCTCCGCCTCCGGCTTGACCGTTTAAATCCGAAAGGGGTTCTCCAAACAGAAGACGGCGCAATCGTTCACGACTCCATGGCGGTTCAGACGCCAGGGTTGTCAGCAGGGGGCCATGCACGTTGCCGTCGTATCCCGCAGCTAGGCGTGCCCAGAGCAGGGCGGTGATGTCGGAGAAGCCGAGCAGCCATCCCTCAGACCAGGCCATTGGTTGTTCCAGGAGCCGAGCTGCTCCCCAGCCGCCCCGTGCGCAGGCCAGCAGCGGAGCCCGTTGTTCGAGGTCGGCGTGCCGTTCCGTATCCCGACCTGCGAGGTAGCCCCAACATCTGCCGGCCACGTTTTGATGAAGTGGCTCCAATCCCCAGTCGCGCAGCACCGCCAGACCCTCAAGCAGATGCTGATCTGTCTCCAAAGCCGAGCTAGGGGCCACGGTTGCAGCGGCGTCACCCCTGACAAGGGGAGCTGCAGGATGAACAATCGGATTCATCCCACCAGGCTGCGGCTGAGCATCAATCCGACCAACAGCAGGCTGCCTAGTCGTACTTGCGCTCGAAAGTGCAGGCCGAAGCTTTTGATGTCTGTCTGCCAGGCGTGCAGCGGATGGCAACTGCGCTGCATTAATGCGGCTGTCAGCAGCCAGATCGGCCAGAACACAGGGTGAACCTGGACCGATGCAGCAGCAAGTGCCAGGGCTGCCGCCATGAGTCCGTAGCAGATCCTCACGCAGCTCTGGACCGTCCCTCCAAGACTGAGGGCACTGCTCTGCAATCCGATCAGGGCGTCGTCACGCCGGTCTGCCATGGCGTAAACGGTGTCGAAACCGAAAGTCCAGAACACCGTTGCGAGCCAGCAGCCAATGAGGCCTGGATCCGCTGAGAGGCTGCCCGTTGCAGCGGCCCACGGAATCAGAACGGCAAACCCCCAGCAGAACGCGAGGATGGCCTGGGGGTAGCTGAACCAACGCTTGGCGGAGGGGTAGAGAAGGATTGGTGGTAAAGCAGCGACGGCCAATCCGAGACAGAGCTGTCGGCTGTTCGGATCGAGGCTGAGAACAACACCCAGGCTGAGCCCCAGCATCACCAGCAGCATCACGACGGCGGAGCGAACTCGGATGGCTCCGCGGGCCAGGGGGCGCTGGCAAGTGCGCTCGACCCGCCCGTCAAAGCGACGGTCCCAGAGGTCGTTGGCGATGCAACCAGCCCCGCTTACGGCCAATCCACCCAACACGATCTGGGCCACGAGCCCTGGGGATGGTGGTGCCATCGGCGTCAGCCAAAGGGCCCAACCAGCTGGAATCAGAAGAATCAGGCGCCCGGTCGGTTTGTTCCAGCGCAGCAGTTCAAGCCACGGTCCGAGGCGTTGATGCAAGCGGGTCACGGCGCATGGAAGTTTGCAGAACCCTAGTCAGCGCCTTAAACCATCAGATACCGATGGCAGAGTGGATTCACTGGGAACCGATCCGACGATGGTGGACGTCCTCTCTGTTCCTGAATCGCAGCCGGAGGTCCTCAACAAGGACTCGGTGAGCAGGATCCGCAAATTGGCAGCGATCGATATCGGCACGAATTCCACACACCTTCTGGTCGCTGCAGTCGATACAAGTCTTGGAACGTTCAACATTGAACAGGCTGAGAAGGCGACCACCCGATTGGGAGAGCGTGACCCCGAGACGGGAGCGCTCACGGATGCTGCGATGAAACGGGGCTTGGAGACTCTGCGCCGCTTCCGTGAACTAGCTGCCAGTCACTCTGTTGAGGAGGTGGTGACGGCCGCCACCAGTGCGGTTCGCGAGGCTCCCAATGGTCGTGACTTTCTTCAGGTCGTCAAGGATGAGCTTGGGCTCGACGTTGACCTGATCAGTGGGCCGGAGGAGGCGCGACTGATCTACCTGGGTGTTCTTTCAGGGATGCCCTTTGGTGAGCGGCCGCATCTGGTGCTTGATATCGGTGGAGGCTCCACGGAGCTGATCCTGGCCGACGGTCGTGACGCTCGCGCACTCACCAGCACGCGGGTTGGAGCGGTGCGTTTGCAACGGGATTTCATCAAGGTCGATCCCATTCCTCCCCAGCGCCGTGTCTTTCTGCAGACCTTCATCCAGGGTTCACTTGAGCCCGCCGTTGACAAGGTTCGTCGGCGGGTCAAGCCCGGGGAAAGGCCAGTGCTGATTGCCACCAGTGGAACGGCCATGGCGATCGGAGCGCTGGCAGCCAGTGAGGACGATCGCCCACCCCTGAAGCTGCATGGCTATCGAGTGTCACGCCAACGGCTCGATCGTGTGGTGGATCAACTGGTGGCGATGAAACCGGAGCAGCGACGTGCTCTCCCGTCGATCAACGATCGCAGAGCAGAAATCATTGTGCCGGGATCGCTCATCCTGCAAACCACCATGCAGATGCTGGGTGTTGATGAGCTGGTGCTCAGTGAACGGGCGCTGCGGGAGGGCCTGATTGTCGACTGGATGCTGCGGCACGGTCTCCTGGAGGATCGCTTCAGCTTCCAAAGCAGCATCCGGCAGCGCACTGTGATTCACCAGGCGAAGCGTTTCGCGGTGAACCAGCGTCGGACTGAGCGGGTTGCTGCGCATGCTTTATCCCTTTACGACAACAGCCGGGGGGTCATGCATCAGGACGATGGTCATGGCCGTGAACTCCTCTGGGCTGCCGCCATGCTCCACACCTGTGGTCAGCACATCAATCTCAGTGCTTATCACAAGCACACCTGGTATCTCATCCGCCACGGCGAACTTCTGGGTTATTCAGAGTCCGAACACCTGATGGTTGCCGCCATCGCCCGATACCATCGCCGCAGCCTTCCCAAAAAACGCCACGACTCCTGGCAGGTGCTCGCCACTCGCGACAACCGCCGCTTGGTTGGCGAGATGGCCCTTCTGTTAAGGCTCGCCGCAGCTATCGATCGACGCCCGGAGCCGGTGGTTGAGTCTTTACGGGTGGTGGCGACACCCGGAGAGCTCCAACTTGAACTGGTGCCGGAGCGCCGTAACCAGAATCTCAGTCTTGAACGGTGGAGTCTGGAGAATTGCGCTGAAGTGGTACGAACGGCATCGGGAGTCAACCTGAATGTCAGCGTTCAGGATTGAGGCTGTACCAGCGCACGTCGCTGATCCCACCGAGAGATTCAGGCGGTTTGTCGCCGCTGGTCACCGTTACCTGATCAGGCCGTCCGGCGAAAACCTCAACTGTTGAGGGATCTTTCACTTCCATCGGCTCGCTCAGATTGCCTTCGAAAAAAACAGTTCCATTGCGGCGTAAGGCAATCCAGCTCGGTTCACTGCTCTCGAGAATCAGCTTCGCGGTGTAAGTCGTGGAATCCTCTGCTGGAACAGGCCGCTTGACCGTTGCCGGAGCAGTGACGATTGGCGCTGTTGATGGCGTGTCCTGAGGCCTGGGTTGCAGGAGGATCCAGGTCGTGGCAACACCGAGCAACGCGAGGATGCCGATCGATGCTTTGGCGATCGATGATCCCAATGCATCACTGGGCTGACGGCTCGCTGATTGCTGGCGCGAAAGATTTTGGGATGGGTGGGAGAGCATCGACAGTTGCCCCACCAGATGGTCTGCATCGAGTTCGAGGTGACTGGCAACCCTCCGCACCATGGCCTTGATGAACACCGGCTCATTGAGGCGACTCAACTCGCCCTCTTCCAGCGCCTGGAGTTGCTCTTCCCCCATGTGCAGACGTTGCGCCAGCTCGGTTCGGCTAAGGCTTAACTCCTTCCGGCGTTCCCGCAGTGCCCTACCAACGGATTCGATCCCTGGTTCTGCGGATTCTTGGTCCGCCAATCGGGGATTGCCCATGGACGCCGGAAATTTCCTGATCGATCGGAAATTAGGTCAACCCAAGGTGAATGACACCCCTTAGCAAAGGGGTTCCCACAGTGATGATTCCATGAAATAAATGGGCGATACTGGATTCGAACCAGTGACCCCTTCCGTGTGAAGGAAGTGCGCTACCACTGTGCTAATCGCCCGCATAAATTGATCTTAAACCACCACCATCAGCGTTTTGGTCTGAACAGGTGGTCATGATCTGGCGAGTACAAGCGAGACCGTTTTGATGCTTTGCTCAGAGCGGGACTGATCACATACAGCGTTGTGCGGATCAGTTCATGCTGATCGGTGAACTCGGCCATCTTGTTTAAGGGCACAATTTCTAGTAATTGGTTGGGCCAACTCACCCGATGCCCCACAGCAACAGGGGTTTCGGCTGGGTAATGCTCCAGCAGTGTGGTCTGAACCTCCTCAACATGTCGGGCGCTGAGATACAGGCAAAGACTTGCTCTCAA
>QCUJ01000081.1 GCA_003210795.1 Synechococcus sp. AG-679-B05
ACAGATTGAATGGGAATCAGTCGAATGGGAGGAGCTCGATTGGGGAGGTGAGAATGCTGACGTCAAAAGTATTGATTGGGGTGAAGTGAAGTGGACTGATATTGATAAAAAAGCTGAGATCGAGTTTGAAAAAATTGAGTTCAGTGAATTGGACAAAAAAGACTTCAAATCCTTGGCGAAGAAATTCAACAAACGTAAGGATCTTGAGCTAGGTTCTGCTTCTTCCGACAAGTTAAATGGGTCAAAGAAAAGTGAAACAATGATCGGTGCTTATGGGAATGACACTCTTGATGGAGGCGGCGGTAAAGATAAAATTATTGGTGCTTCTCCTGAGTCAGGCGGTGGAAAGAATGAAATTGATAAAATGACTGGAGGGAAGGGCAAAGATACGTTTGTTCTTGGAACAGAGGATGGGGTTTTGTATGATGATGGCAAGAAGAAGAACGGCAAAAAAGACTATGCCGTAATCACTGACTTCAATCCCAAGCAGGATTCCATGCAATTGCATGGTGATTCTGGAGATTATTTCGTCGATGACCGCCAGAAGAATGGCCAGGGCTGGCAGGGCATCATTTATGACTCAAACCGGAATGGTTTAATGGATCGATCAGACGAATTGATCGCACAAATTCCAGCTGATCTTGGCTTGCGTGATTCGGCCCTCGACAAAGCCATCCGAAACGCTGATTTTGTCTGAACTTTGTTTCAGGTATTCCAGTGCCGCAAATTCATAATCTGCTGCTCTTTTTATACATTTAATCTTCTGGCTGCGAACAGGTTGCGTCGTGGACCCCCTGACGCTCCCGCCAGAGCAACGCATCACCTTGCTTGTGAAAGCGCTTGATGGAGCGGTTCCGCGTCATTGCAGCTGATCCCGACAAGTGCCCTGGCGGGAAGGTCAGCTGGAAGCGCAACCGAAACCACCTCGGTCGCGACCTGCGGGATCAAAGCAAGCAACGGGACTTCAACGAAGCCTTGGCACTGCTTGCTGAAACCGAGGGTCGGCTTGTCAGCAAAGACCCGCCTACCTGGCAGCGATGACACCGAGTCACGTCCTGTCACTGGGCGTGACATCGAACTCTGCTGTCAGGAACTGCGATCCCGGGGTTCCTGTCACCACGTCACGCCCTAGTCGATTTCATCGATCAAGGGCAGTGGTGACTCCGTGACAGCAGGATCCACATCAACTGCGGCGCAATGGATCTGCCTTGTCACCACTGGTGACTGGCAGTGACAGCCGTGACAACTACTTCCCAAGGAGACCATTCCATGAACACGCCTCAGGCATCCATGAACACAAACCCCGACAACACCATCAAAAACACCATGACCACTAAAAACAAAACAGGCGGCAATCTCTGGGAAAAGACCCTTCTTGCCGAAAACCTCAACAACACCGCATCCATCGACAAACTTGAGATTTCAATCAAGGATTGGGATCTCGAGGAAAAGAGTGCCGTCGAGAGCGCCGAATACCACGGCAATGCCCGCTGGGAATACCGCAACTCCTATATCGAGGGGATGCGGACTGAGAGTGGTTTCGAGTTCTTAGCGATCACCGACTGCGACGAACGTCAGTTCCAAACGTTCAGCCAAGCCACGACATGGCTCGACGAGGTTTGACCGGAGCTGACATTGCGCAGATATCTGCGTAGGAATCAGCTCAATAGCCCTTAAAGCAAGTCAACGAACGGGCGGGGGGCATTGCCTCCAGCCCGTTTTTTTCATGGTCGGCCAAGCCTCATTGGCGTTGAAACCATCAATACGTTGCAGCAAATCCGTTTTGACGGAGATAAACAATGCCGCGGTATTTCAATGAATGGGTGGCGTCAGGCGCCATGAAGGCTGTCTCTAGACGCTGAACGACCGCCTCTTTTTTTGCAGCTGCCTTATTTATGGGCACAAATGCTGAACCATTCCAATACAACGAAGTCATCACAGCTCCTGCAGAGCCCAAGCCCCCGTTCCATGGCTTGGATCGAGCTGCGCCTCGCAAAAGCGAGGTGAACGCTTGGTAGCTATAGCTACACAAATTTTCTAACTCTGGCGACGATCGCTTCGCAACATTGACCAGGAAATCCACATCAGCGCCGGTAGTAGTGGCTGGGATGACCGCGGAATCCGCGCTGATCAGCACCCAAGCTCAGCATTTTGTTCAGCTGAGCGACGCAGCCAACAACCACTGCGAACTGGCCGCTTTCTTCCGCCTTACGCGCAGTGCGCTCCAGGCGGGCGACGCTTTGGAAGAGCAGATCACGCTGGTCGATCTCTTCAGCACCGAATGCAATCTCCATCCACTCTTTGTGGGCCAAAGACACCACGTGACGGGCGTTCCGACGTGTGCACCCCCATGTTTCGGAAATAAGGGAAGCAAGCTCTGAGAAACCGACGCCTTTGTCGATCTGCTTCATCGCCCACTCGTGGCGTTGCTGCTTCTCTTCCTTGCTGACTCGTTTGCGGGCCATGGCTAGCTACCGGGAAGTGACTCCGATCTCGTGAAGGACTACCTGCAACCCGCTGCGACATTTGCCCTGGCGCTGGCAATCGCATCTCTGGGATTCACCGTTCCAAAGGCAGTGGCTCAGTACGGAGACACCGTGACCGTGACAACAGCACCTGGCGACTTTCTGCAGGTCTCTGGCTGCAATTAATCGCATCACAGCAACCCTGCACCGATAAACGCCTCTTCGACTTCAGCCATGGCGGCCGGATCCAGATCCATGTCGGCAATGGTTTTCTGAACCAACTCACGAGTGAGCCGGAACCACTCCTTTCTGGTTGTCGATGCAGGCCAGTCAGCGAGACCATCAAGGATTGATCCCTCAAGGCCCAAACCATCAAGGATTGAAGCCATCAGTCCGTCTCAATTTGGTTTGAAGAAAGCTGGTGCTGCAAGCGATCCCGGAGGTCAGCAGCAGCATCACGGTCATCCAGAACGCCACCAGCCACTCGCTCTATCTCCTCATTGAGGCGACCGAGCTTCAGGTCGAGATAGTGAATTTGATCACGGACCTGCTTTTCGTAGCGATACAGGTGGCCGGGCAGCCATGTTTGCCAAGTCCAATCAATGAAGGACTGCGGCATACCGGAGAAGGTTGGATCCTTTTCCAGCTCGGCATCTCTGAAAGAGCACAGCCGGTCATACAGACGGCGGGTGTCACCTGGATTGACGTAGAGCCAGCCAAGGCAAGGGTGAGGACGACTCAGCATCAGAAGCTCCGGTAACCGCGCTGCCAGGGAGCAAGGTTCTGCCGGACTTCTCTGTCCTGCCTGGCCTGCTCATTTGAGGCGCGGGACTTGTCGGTCAGCATCTGCATCCGCTGCTTGAGCAACTCACGGGCTTCTTTCTCCTCAAGCCTGCGGTGAGCAACACCAGCATCGAGGCCGAAATACACAGCCAGCTGAGGAGATTTCTGCTCAATCAGCGAACGAAGTGTGAGGTTTGCCCTGACTTTCTCCGCACTGACTGGCTCTCCATACCGGCGAGCGGGGATCAGCGCAGAAGCACCATCAATTTCTTTGATCTTTGCCTCAATTTGACGGGCAAAGTTTTCTCTATTTGTTGCCTCCTGGAAGCCTGATTCCAGTACGGCGTCGAAATCAGACATGCGAGACCTCTACAGCGATTCGGCGCGACTGAGGAGAACTCAGATCGTGCATCCATTCTGGAGGACAAGGGCGGTCGTCGTCTAAATTTTCAGCCCTTTTTAGTGCTTCTAAACGACTAATACTCACCGAAACTAAACAGGACTCACTTAACGACAAAGACACAATAAATTTTGCCTTAAAGTTGCTAATACTATAGCCGTAATTGCTATCATTTATTCGTGGGTATCGTGTCCCACATTTGGTGAACATCGGTAGTTAAGTACAAGCTCCCTGACGTGGTTAATCAGGGAGCTTTTTTCTTGCCTTAAGACCATTTATGCCGATCTAGCCAACAGGCGGCACAGCATCAATCACGGCTGGCCCGTGGGTAGCCAAAGCCAAGCCGCATAGAAGAGCTAGCTCCGATTAGTTGACCGGTGCGAAAAGCCCTTTTCGCACCGGTCAACTAATCAGCACTTTCACATCCTCGGGCAACAGCGCCCTCATCTCCGAAGCCGCCTCAATCTCCTTAGCTTTCTTTTACGGATCCAACCAAGAACAAATGGCGGAACAAAGAAGGAAGATAACAGCGAGAAAGGAATACCTATGTAGCATAAAAAGTAAGGAATACCTAGAACATAATGAACAAAAGCCCAATGACTAGCCGTATCGTTACCTGAAAGATTATTAATAACAACCCAAATAAAGGCAATCAAGTATAGGGACAATCCTATAAATATAAAAATGATCGGAGCACTGACTAG
>QCUJ01000082.1 GCA_003210795.1 Synechococcus sp. AG-679-B05
CCGCAACAAACGATGGGGCGATGGTTGAGGCAGGTGTCCTGGTTAGACCGCTGGTATTTCTGCAAAAAGTGAGTGTGGTCATTGCCGTCCTCGTCGTGGACCACAATTGCTGTGGCGTCAACGAAGGTGACCTTGCCATTAACCCGTGAGATCGGCACCATGCCGGAGTCGCGGGCGACCTGGGTCTCCAGACCGGTCCCCACCAATGCGCGCTGGGGACGCAACAGAGGTACAGCCTGACGCTGCATGTTTGAACCCATCAGAGCGCGGTTGGCGTCGTCGTGCTCCAGGAAGGGAATTAGAGAAGCCGCCACGGAGATCACCTGGACAGGAGAAAGGGCGACGTAATCGACCTGCTCAGGGGAGACCTTCTCAAAGTCCTGGCGGTAGCGAACCGGAATCAGGTCAGCGGAGATGCGACCGTCGGCTTCAGTCGCCACGTCACCTGGGGCAACGCGAACCTCATCTTCACGATCGGCGGAGAGGTAGATCGGGTCTCCTTCCTTGATCACAACACCGTTATCCACCTTCCAGAACGGGGTCTCGATGAAGCCGTACTCATTCACCCGGGCGTGGGTGGCGAGTGAGTTGAGCAGTCCGGCGTTAGGGCCTTCCGGCGTCTCGATCGGGCATAGACGGCCGTAATGGGATGGGTGAATATCACGAACGGCGAAACCGGCACGCTCGCGGGTGAGGCCACCGGGTCCAAGGGCCGAGATGCGGCGCTTATGGGTGAGCTCCGCCAGGGGATTGGTCTGATCCATGAACTGGCTCAGCTGGCTGGAGCCAAAGAACTCCTTGATCGCGGCCACCAGAGGCTTCGGATTGACCAGCTGTGCCGGTGTGAGGGAATCGGTCTCACCAACGGTCATCCGCTCCTTGATGATTCGTTCCAGGCGGTTTAGGCCCACACGAACCTGGTTCTGGAGCAACTCACCCACCGATCGAACTCGACGGTTGCCGAGGTGGTCGATGTCATCAAGGCTGGCTCCACCGACGTCCAGCTCCAGGTTGATCAGGTAATCCAGGGTGGAGAGAACGTCCTCATGGGTGAGGGTGCGAACCGTGTCGGGGATGGTGAGACGCAGCTTCTTATTGATCTTGTAACGACCAACCCGTCCGAGGTCGTAACGCTTGGGATCGAAGAATCGGGTCTGCAGCAACTGTTGGCCACCGCTGACCGAGGGGGGTTCACCGGGGCGAAGCTTCTTGTACAACTCAAGGAGAGCCTGGTCTTCCGAGCTGATGCCTTCGTCGTTGGCAGCGTCGATTGACTTTTTGTAGAACTCCGGGTGCCTCAGCTTGTCGAGCACGTCGTTGTCCGACAGGCCCATGGCTCGCATGAGCACGTGGGCATTGATCTTGCGGGTTTTATCAACCCGAACGTGGAGAAGATCGTTCTTATCGGTCTCGAACTTCAGCCAGGCACCCCGGTTTGGGATCACGCTGGCGTTGTAGGTCCGCCGGCCGTTCTTGTCCATTTCATCCTTGAAATAGACACCGGGACTGCGCACGATCTGATTCACGATCACGCGCTCGGCACCATTGATGATGAAGGTGCCTCTCTCGGTCATCAGCGGCAGCTCACCGATGAAGACCTCCTGTTCCTTGATCTCTCCCGTCTCCTTGTTGACCAGGCGACAGGTCACATACATCTGAGAGGCAAAGGTCGCATCTCGACGCTTGGCCTCTTCCACGGCGTGCCGTGGACGCTTGAGTCGGTACTCGCTGCCGATGAAATGCAGTTCAAGCTTGCCCGTGTAATCGGTGATCGGGGAGAAGCTCTCAAGCTCCTCGATCAATCCGAGATCCAGAAACCACTTGAAACTTGCCCGCTGTACCTCAACCAGGTCGGGGAGGTAGGTAGCGGTCTTGGCGACCTGAATCGCGCTGCTGCTCATGCGGGGACCGGCAGAGAGGACGAAAGGGACACAACCTGGGCATCGTTACTGGCAGCGACCAGAAATCTCCAAGCAACAGCAGCAGCTGACTTTGGCTCTTTCAGAGGAGCCGGCAGTGCCGCAGATGAGCTCAGAGATTGCGGGTCAGACAGCTGACGACGACAAGTGCACCGGAAGGTAATTGGACGCTTCTGGCGCCATGACTCCGAAAAAACGGAAGCATGGCCAGGCAATACAACATCTTACATACGGCCATGCCTTTTACCAAAGCAAGTTAGGGAAGCCGAAAGAGACGCCGAGCGTTGGCAGTGCTGCTCTCGGCAACAGCTGAAAGCTCGGCACCGCGCAAATCAGCCACCCGAGCAGCCACTGACGCCACAAAAGCCGGCTCGTTGCGTTTGCCGCGGCGAGGCACCGGCGCCAGAAACGGACAATCCGTTTCTACAAGGAAGCGATCATCGGGCACCTGACGGGCGCAGTCGTGCGTTGGCACTGCTTTAGGGAACGTGACAGTACCGCTGAAGCTGATGTAAAAACCAAGCTCGAGGAACTGGTGCATTTCCTCTGGAGTTCCTCCCCAGCAATGCATCACGCCGGAGGGGCAGCTTCCCTTCGCTTGGCGAGCCCTCAGCTCACTCAGCATCGGTTCGGCCGCATCCCGGCAGTGGATGATCACCGGCAGATCCAGTTCAACCGCCAGATCAAGCTGAGGCCGCAGCACATTCAGCTGCTCATCAAGGTTCTTGACCCGGAACAGATCGAGACCCAGCTCACCGATCGCAACCACGCGATCATCTTCCAAGGCCGCTCGCCGCAGCACTGCAGCGGTGTCATCAGACCAGTGTTCGGTATCGAGCGGATGAACGCCGACCGAATAACGCATCTCTGGGAAGCGATCCGCCAGCGCCCGGATGGCTGGAATCTCCGATGGTTCCACACAGGCATGGAGCAGTGCCCCAACTCCAGCTTCGCGCCAACGGGACGCCACCGCATCGAGGTCCTCCTCGAAATTGCGGAAAACGATGTGACAGTGGCTGTCAATCAGCGTCGGAGTGGACGACACAGCAGGGCCGAAACGCGCTTTCGACCCATTCTGCCGGTTGTTGTCGATGCCTCGAAAAGTTGGAGCTCAGCTTGCGGGTTCCAGCACCTTCCGAACCACAGCACTGAGACGCGACTTCTGGTTTGCACCATTGTTGCGATGGAGCACCCCGACTTTCACGGCTTTATCAATCTTGCTGAAAGCAGCGTTGAAGGTGCTCTTAACAGTGGCTTTGGCCTCGTCCCCAGGGGTGGCCTGATAGGCGTCGCAGGCGGTGAAGCAGCGCTTCATCAGCGTGCGCAGAGCTGATTTGTAGTTGCGGTTGCGCAGACGGTTGCGCTCGGCAACCTCGATCCGCTTCTTCGCTGCTTTGTTATTGGCCACTGCGGCTGAAACGTTGCGAACAATCCATAAGGATACCTGCCGACTGGCACCCCGAGTCAGGTCCTAGTTTCAGAACACTGTCCAGATCGCAACCTTGCCTAAGAGCAGCCCCGTGGCCTTCCCCCTGCTCTGCGTCCGCGATCCGCAGCAAGGGGCCGCTGAACTGCTGAGGCTGACCCGACGAACCACCACAAGCCAGCAAAGGGAGGTGAGAGATCGAGTCGACGCCATTTTGAAGGAGGTGAAAGAGCGCGGAGACAGCGCAGTACGCGAATTCACCCAACGGTTTGATCGCTTTGACCCCCAGCCTCTGACGGTCTCAACCGAGGAGCTCGAACGCGCCTGGACGCTGTTGCCGGGAGACCTGCGCGATGCCCTGGAGCTGGCTCACCGCCGCATCAGCGACTTCCATCAGCGTCAGCGGCCAGCTGACATCAGCATGGAAGGGGTCCATGGGGAACGGCTTGGCCGGCGCTGGAGACCTGTCAAGAGAGCCGGTCTTTACGTACCGGGAGGCCGTGCTGCCTACCCCAGCACCGTTCTGATGAATGCTGTCCCCGCACGGGTGGCCGGTGTGACTGACACCGTGATCTGCTCACCGGCAGGACCCGATGGGCAGGTGAATCAAGTTGTTCTGGCAGCGGCCCACATGGCCGGCGTTCGTTCAGTGCTGCGAATTGGAGGTGCGCAGGCGATCGCCGCCATGGCCTACGGCACTGAAAGTGTTGACAAGGTCGATGTGATCAGTGGCCCGGGAAACATCTACGTGACCCTGGCCAAGCAAGCTGTTTATGGCCAAGTCG
>QCUJ01000083.1 GCA_003210795.1 Synechococcus sp. AG-679-B05
CCCAACTGATGACATCACCGATCGCTCATCAACTCCCGAGCTGGTCACGCCTGAACAGCTGCAATCCCTCATTGCAGGCTGATCTGAGTGCAGCAGGGCAAGCTGATCGCACAGGGTGGAGGAGAGCAAGAAAATCGCTGCAATCCTTGCGCCGACCCAATCACAAACCTCAGGCTGCAGCACCCGAGCTGGCGGCCTGATTGCAAGTCAGCAACGTCGCATCAAGGATGAATTGCATCAATGATGGATTCACCTAGGTGAACAACCGATTGCATCGCAACAAGTTGATGCTCACGAAGTGAAAACTTTGACTGAACCATTCATCCAATCGACCATGTTCCAGCCGTTACACAACGGTGAGTTTTGGTATCAAGCGGTCTGAACCAAATCTAAAGACACCGAATTTTCGTCACCAATCAGACATTTGAAAATGCTGACCAGCGCGACATTGTCAAGACTTAAATCTTGAAACCATGATCGAGTGTGTTTATCGAAATGACAGCAGTCGAATGGTCATTTTGAAATGTATTGGAGAGCACCATTTTTATCGAGAGAAAGTTGTCATGCCCACCGAAGTGTTCTGGTTTGAAGCGCCGGCCGAGGCGCGACTGGAGATCTGGAAGATGTCAGTTACCGGGCAGATGTTGCATCTACGCGCCGATGTCAGCGACTACTCCACCGAGCAGTATGAGAACAGCACCCAGTCCCTGAAGGCTTGTTGACCGTTGAAGAATCAAACACTGAGGAACTGATCCACCACCGACTGACTGAGGTCACTCGTTGGCCCACTTGCCACAATTCCACCCCGCTGCATCGCGTAATAACGATCCGCCTGGCGGACGAAATGCAGGTGCTGTTCCACCAGCAAAACTCCGATACCTGTCTCAGCAATGATGCGCCGAACGGCAGCTTCTATGTCCTGCACGATGTTGGGCTGAATGCCTTCGGTGGGTTCATCGAGCAAAAGCAGTTTGGGTTTGCCAAGCAGGGCCCGAGCGATCGCAAGCTGCTGCTGCTGACCACCGCTTAGATCACCTCCTTTGCGGGGCAGAAACTCCTTCAGGATCGGAAAAAGGTCATACACAATCGGATCAATGCTGCGGTTGCGTGCCAGGCCACCCGGTAATGCCTCCCGACCCAGCATCAGGTTCTCCTCCACCGTGAGCTGCGGAATGATTTCGCGTCCCTGGGGCACATAGGCAATGCCCGCACGTGCCCGCTGGTGGGGCGCCTGACGGTTCAGACCACTGCCCTCAAACAGGATCTCACCGGATCGCGGACGAAGCAGACCAATCAACGACTTGAGCAGCGTGGTTTTGCCCACACCATTGCGACCGATCAGACAGACCATCTCGCCGGTCTTCACGCTTAAGTCGACATCCCGGAGGATATGACTCTCGCCGTAGTAGGTATTCAGGCCAGTGATCTCCAGAAGGTTCGTCATCCGTTGTCCTCCTCGGTGGTGCCGAGATAAACCTCAATCACGCGCGGATCAGCTTGCACCTGATCCATCTTTCCCTCACAGAGCACATGGCCCTGGTGCAGCACGGTCACCGGGCTGTCCAGGCGACGAATGAATTCCATATCGTGCTCGATAACGAGCACGGTGTGATCTCCCGCCAGCGACTTGAGCAGATCTGCTGTGAGATCGGTCTCCTCATCCGTCAGACCAGCCACCGGCTCATCCACCAGGAGGAGATCCGGATCCTGACCCACAAGCATGGCGATCTCGAGCCACTGCTTCTGGCCATGGGACAAAGCGCCGGCGACCCAATCAGCCCGGTTCTGCAGGTTGACGATGCTCATCAGCTGCTGCACGCGGTCGCGCTGCTGCCCATTGAGGCCACCCAACAGCAGCGACCAGGGCTGCTTCGGCTGGCTCACTGCAAGGGCGAGATTCTCCTGAACGCTGAGCTTCTCGAACACCCGCGGACTTTGAAACTTCCGGCCGATACCGAGGCGTGCGATGCGGTGTTCAAGGGTCCCGATCAGAGAGCGTCCCTTGAACACAACAGCCCCCTCCGTTGGAGCGGTCTTGCCGGTGATGACATCTAGAAACGTTGTCTTGCCGGCACCATTGGGACCGATCACGGCCCGCAACTCACCGGGTTGAAGGCTGAGATTGAGATCGCGAAGAGCCAGGAAACCGTCAAAGCTGACGGTGATCTGACGCAACTCCAACAACGGTTGTGTCATGGCTGAACCTCCTGCTGGCCTTCACGTTCGAGACGGGGATACGTCGGACTTCGTCGAGCGATCCCGAGACGATTCATCCAGTTGCGCGGACCATCACCGCGGAACCAGCCGATCACCCCTTCCGGCAGGGCGGTGACCACAAGAATGAACAATCCACCCTGGATGAACAGCCAGCTCTGAGGCATGGCCTCACTCACCAGGCTCTTGGCGTAGTTGATCACCACGGCGCCGAGAATGGCACCAACGAGGGTGCCGCGACCACCCACCGCAACCCAGATCACCATCTCGATCGAGAATGGAACGGTCATGAACTGGGGTGAAACGATGCCCGATTGCACGGTGTACAGAGCACCGCCGACACCGGCAAGGCCACCGGCGACGGCAAACACGATGGTCTTGAACAAGGTTGGGTTGTAGCCAGCGAAGCGAAGTCGTGGCTCGTCGTCGCGAATGGCGATCAAAACATCGCCGAAACGGCCACGCACCACCCAGCGGAGAAACAACCAGGCCAGGATCACCACAACCGCGGTCAACCAGAAGAAGCCGCGTTGCATCTCCGGAGACCCGACCATCTGACCGAACAGCTGGGTCACATCGGTTTTGAGACCGTTGGTGCCATTGATCAGTTTTTGCTGGCCGTTGAAAAAGTTGAAAAAGACGAGCAGGGCTGCCTGGGTGAGGATCGAGAAGTAGACCCCTTTGATCCGGTTGCGGAAGACAAGATTGCCGAGAACCGCCGCCAGAACGGCCGGAATCAACCAGATGGCGACCAGGGTGAACACTGGCGAATGGAATGGCTCCCAGAACCCAGGCAACCGATTAACGCCGTAAAGACTGAAGAACTCAGGGATGCCGTTGGGGAGATCAGCCGAACTGTTCAACTGCAGATACATCGCCATGGCATAACCACCAAGCGCGAAGAAAATGCCCTGGCCAAGGCTGAGCAGGCCGGTGAAACCCCAGATCAGATCGATGCCGAGGGCCACAATCGCCAGCGAAAGAAATCGCCCCAGAAGGTTGAGCCGAAACACCGGCAGCACAGCTGGTGCGGCGATGATCGCCGCAACGATCAGCACCCAGAGAAGAACAAGGGACCAGCGGCGTTGTTGAAAGGCTTGCAACATCGTTCAGGCCTCCACCATGCGGCCCTTCTGCGGGAAGAGACCCGCGGGGCGGAATTGCAGGAACACCACGATCAGGGCGAACACCATCACCTGGGCCATGCTCGTGGTGGCAAAGAAATTCACGGCACCGGCCAGCGGCGCAGGCATATCGGGCCACACCGTGAGCAGACGCCCAGCACCGATGAGATCGGTGAGCAAACCGATCGCGAAAGATGCCAGCACTGTGCCGAGCAGGTTTCCGACACCGCCGAGCACAACCACCATGAAACAGCCAACGATGTAAGAGCCACCCACATTGGGGCCGACAGATCCCAGCAGAGACACGGCGACACCCGCCACTCCAGCCAGACCAGAGCCAATTCCGAAGGTGAGCACATCAACTGTGTCGGTCGGGATGCCGAGACAGTCACTCATCGCACGGTTCTGGGTAACGGCTCGAATGCGCATGCCCCAGACGCTGCGATTCAAAAACCAGGTCACGCCGACAACGGCCACGATCGTGATCACGATGATCACCAGGCGTGGCACCGGGAACGTGATGTCGAGATAGTCGATGCCTCCTCGCATCCACTTCGGAGCGGTGACGTCGACATTCCGAGAGG
>QCUJ01000084.1 GCA_003210795.1 Synechococcus sp. AG-679-B05
TGGTTGCTCCAATCGTTGAGGAGATCGCCAAGGAGTTCGACGGTCAGATCAAAGTCTTCAAGCTGAATACCGACGAAAACCCCAACGTCGCCAGCCAATACGGCATTCGCAGTATTCCCACCCTAATGGTCTTCAAGGGCGGGCAGAAGGTCGACACCGTTGTGGGCGCCGTTCCCAAGGCAACCTTGTCAGGAACCATCTCGAAGTACCTCTGATCCAGCCCTGAGTGGTAAGGAGGCCAAGGGATTGGGGCTCAAACTTGGCCTGATTGATTACGGCATGGGCAACCTCCACTCCGTGGAATTTGCTTTTTTGCGCTTGTCACAGCCCTGCCTCCGGGTGCGGTCCTCTGATGACTTGAACGACTGTGACGCCCTGATTCTCCCTGGGGTCGGATCCTTTGATCCAGCCATGGACAATCTCAACTCAACAGGATTGGTTCCCGATTTGCTGCGCTGGGCCAGCAACAACAAACCTCTGTTGGGAATTTGTCTGGGCCTGCAACTGTTGTTTGAGTCCAGCTCCGAAGGTCGCCTCGATGGCCTTGGCTTGATCCAAGGGCATGTGGAGCGACTAGCTGATGATCAAAATGAACGCATTCCCCACATGGGGTGGGCACCGCTTGACCTGAAGAATCCAAGCCCACTGCTGAAGAAACAGCAAGCTGCCCCTTGGATGTATTTCGTTCACAGCTATGCCGCCGTTCCAGCGCAGCCGCACACATTGGCCGCGACAACGCAGTTCGGAAATCAGGAGATCACAGCCATGGTCTGGCAGAAGAGACTCGGAGCTTGCCAGTTCCACCCGGAGAAGTCGTCTGACGATGGCAGTGCCTTGTTGAAGCACTGGCTCCAATGGCTGAATCGAGGAGCCCCCTTCGAGGCATGAAGGCATCCGGGCAACTTCGTCTCACCACCGGGCGACGACTGATCAGCCCTCCCAACCTGAACACCCGACCCACAACATCCAGAGTTCGGGAAGCACTGATGAATCTTCTGGCCCCACGATTGGAGGGCAGCCGCTGGCTCGACCTCTGCTGCGGCAGTGGTGTAGTCGGTTGCGAGGCCATTGCACGAGGTGCTGCAGCTGTCTTAGCCATTGATCGAGACCCCCGCTGCACAAAAATCTGCGAACAAAACCTTCAGACCATGACGGGTAAAAACGACCCCAACATTGAGGTAAGGGTGATTCGTTCTGAACTGCTGAGCTGGTTAAGAAAAGGCTGGAGTTCAACTCCTTTTGACGTGATCTATTTCGACCCGCCGTACGAGAGTGACTTGTATGAAGGCGTTCTGGCTTCTCTGAGTCAGAAAAACTGGATGAATCCCGACGGAATCGTCGTGTGTGAACACCGATCCAAAGCAACGCTGGATTTAGGTTCGTCGTGGATCATCACCGACCAGCGCAGGTATGGAAGCAGCAGCCTGTTGCTGCTCAGCCGCCCAGAGCCCCGCCGCGGCGATACTGGTTCCAAGCAGCAACAAACAAGCCAAGAAGAGTGACAGGGATCAGACCCAGAACAATGCCGCACAGCAGAGGTTCGATCATGGGGTCGCGTCATTTATCGATATCATCCACAATTCTTCCACGGTTATTCCCCCGTAGTGAGCGAGCCGACATCAACTGCAGCAGAACAACGCGACGGCGGCCGCGGCCTGATTACTGCGCTTGTTGTTCTGGCGGCTTTCGCCTGTGCTGTGTTGCTGCTTTGGGTCATTAACAGTGCTCAGCAAGATCCCTATATCAAGGCCACGCTTGAACTCCACGGTGATCCCGACCATGGAGGCCAGCTGTTTCGGATCAACTGCGCCGGATGCCATGGTCTTGCAGGACAGGGACTGCTGGCTCCGCAACTGGTGGGTGTTGACCAGCGAAAGCGGGATCCGAGCTTGATCCATCAGATCGTCAGCGGAGAGACTCCCCCAATGCCAAGCTTCCAGATGGAACCGGAAGCCATGGCTGATCTTTTGAGTCACTTACACCAACTGAACTGATTGGTTGTCGTTGTCCTGGTTGAGCCAGCCGGCCCGCTGAATATCGGCAGCGTTGCGAGACTCTGTGCAAACTTCGGAGTTGATCAGCTCCGTTTGGTAAATCCCCGTTGTGATCCAAAGGGGAAGGATTCGCTGCGCATGGCCGTTCATGCTGGCGCTCGCCTGGAAACAGCAGTTACCTACACAACGTTGGAGTCCGCCGTCGCTGACTGCTCCAGGGTCGTCGCCACCTGCGGTCGACTGGATCACGGATCGATTCCCCTTCAGACGCCCGATCAGGCCCTCAACTGGTTAATCGCGGGGGACGGCACGGTTGCCGTGGTGTTTGGCCGAGAGGATCGTGGCTTGACCAATGATGAATTACGGATCTGCCACAGGGTTCTGACATTGCACAGCGGTGATAGCTATCCCTCCCTCAACCTCTCCCACGCCGTCGCCATCGTGCTGCACGACATGGCCCGACTCGAACACACGACACCTCCCAATGCTGAGTGCAGCCCTGATCCGGCATCCGCACCTCAGCTCTCTGGCCTGATCGAAGACGCTGCTGATCTGCTGTTGGAATGCGGTTTTCTTCTGCCCCACACCCGTGAGGCCAGGATGGCCAAGGTGCGCGATCTGTTGCATCGCGCTTCAAGCAGAACAGAGGAAGTCGCAATGCTTCGTGGCATGGTCCGCCAGCTCAGGTGGGCCATGAACGCAAAACGCATCTAATCTCAGTCTCATCCGGTTTTCAGGCGCTTGTCCAGCAGCCGACCCTCCCGACGTTCCCTCAGCTGGGGATCCCCGATGCGGTTGCTGTTCCGTCTGCTGGTGATGGGGGTAGGGCTTGGCCTGCTGACTGGTTCGATGCTGCGCTGGTTTGCCCCGGACGTACGTCGCCAGACCCTCAAACTCCCAGCCTGGCTGGAACGCAAGGTCGGCCTTCCTTCCGCTTCAACGAAAGACGGCACGTCGACATCCACGCCGCAGCCAATGCCTGTCGGCAAATCGTTTCAACCCAGTACGGAGATCAAGGCTCTTTCGAACCGCTGGCGTGACATCGCTGCGACGCAGAAGGACCTGATGGCGAGTGCGTACCTTCTGATCCTTGACGATGGGCGCTATGCACAGCTGAATGCCAACCGGCCGATGCCGGCAGCAAGCTCGATCAAAACACCGGTCCTTTTGGCGTCCCTCGAACGCATCGATGCTCAGGATCTTTCTTGGAACGAACCGCTGGAGCTGACTGAGGATCTGGTGGGCGGGGGTGCTGGATGGATGGCCTCAAGACCGGTCGGAAGCCGCTTCCCGACCTATGAAGTTGCCACCGAGATGATTCGCATCAGCGACAACTCAGCCACCAATCTGCTGATTGAACGGGCCGGTGGTCAGCAAGTGGTGAACGAACGTTTCCGCAGCCTTGGACTGCCGGCCACCGTGATCAACAACTGGCTCCCAGATCTGGATGGCACCAACACCACCAGCGCCCATGACCTGAGCCGAAGCATCGCCTTGGTGGACAGCGGGGATCTTCTGAGTCCACGCAGCCGGGATCTGTTCCGCCAAGTCATGGAGACTTCCGTAACGAACACCCTACTTCCAACGGGCCTGATGCAGGGCCTGGGGGGAGCCCAGGGTGAGCCCGACAGCAGCCTGGCCCGTAAGGGCTACAGGGTTCTCAATAAAACAGGAGACATCGGCATCGCCTACGCCGATGCAGGCCTGATTGAACTACCTGATGGCCGCCGAGCCGTGGCTGGATTCCTGGTGAAAGGTCCTTTTAACGACCCCCGTTCCACCAATCTGATTCGCGCCATGGCGAAGGCGATGGCTCCCCACCTTCAACCGGTTACAGCCCTATTCCAAGCTTCATGATCGACTCAAACATTTGGAAAG
>QCUJ01000085.1 GCA_003210795.1 Synechococcus sp. AG-679-B05
ATGCAGAAACACTACCTAATAAGCATATTCCAAATAAAATGCCCAACCCCCACGAGGGTGCATTTGATAATTCGAATTTGTAGCTTGTGCCGTGAAGTTCCTCTCTTACCCTTAGCCGGTGAGTAATCACCTTCCAGCCTCCCCACATGGAAGGTTTCCACTCAACCTTCTTGGACAAGGGACTATCGAATGCCTCTAGGTCCATAAATCGGAGCTTAATTGAGTGTATATAAGCCTAAATTAGCGTCAAAACCAAGGCTTCATCACTCCTTCGGGCTATGCACTCACATAAGACAGGACGTGTCGCAGTTATGCGATCGCGTCCTGCATCACTGCAAACGAGTGGGCTTGAGTTTGAGCTTTGGCTCCGACTGGCTCATCTGCTGAAAATAAACCTGGGTCATTGATTTGACTCCGGTGCAGACCAGCTGCCCTGAACCTTCCGAACCTCTGGAATGTTCCAGAGGAAGTTGGAAGTGGCAGAGGGACCAGTGGTGACGAAGTGGATGCCGCGTTGGAAGAAACCTTCGTTCTTCCGCCGGTACAGCGTCGCCCTGGAAATACCCAAGGCGATCGTCGCTTCTTTGGTGGTGAGATATTCACCGCTGGGGATGGGGGCGGTCATTTCCGCACCTCCTCATAAGTGAAGCTCCAGCTAGATCCCAAGTCCTCAAACCAACGATTGATGTGCCAGTGGAGCCACTCACAATCGGCCCAGTCTTCCTGAACAGTCTCATGATCTGGATCGACAGGGACCTGAAGCTTCACGCGCTTCTTGCCCTTGTTGACCACAAGGGTGTCCCAACTCAGCGGTTCACCATCAGGGCCGTCGAAATAGGCAAACTCGATCCACTCCTGACGGAGAACACTGGAAACAGTGTTGGCGTTGATGGGGGCAATCATTTCCGACCTCCACGACCGAGGCAGTTCCACTGAAAAAACAATTGGTCGCACTTCCTCGTGATGTTTTCGAGGCGGAGTTGCTCATTGGCCAGAGCTCCTTTCAGGTGTTCGAGCGATTCACCCGTCTCCTGACAGTGAAGAATTTTTCGCTGGATACGCACCACTTTCCAAGCGTGGTGGTCTTTCTTCTCAAACCACTGATGCAGTGGCCGGGGGCGACCGGTGACGTCGCTGGCGTTGCGTAAAATTACTTCAAGCGCGCCACCGTAATAGTGACTCGTGTTCATGGGTTGGCTCAAACAGTGGGACAACCAGACCCCTGGGGTCTTGGCTCTTGTCCTCCACTCACACTTGAGCCACTGCCCGAAGGCAGAGGGTGGATAGGTCAACCACCGGACTGAAGGTGACGACGAATTATGGCCGTCGATATGTTTTACAGGCGACTTGTCTCAGCTGTCAACCACCTTGAACAAACTCTGCCCGACGCTGACGTGCAAATTCGATGGAGCGGCGACGGTTGCTCTCAGTCACCCAATCGCTGTATTCACCCATGTGGACATCGACGCTGTGGCCCATGAACTTGGCCACCTCCTCAGCGATCAGACCGTATTGCTGATGGCACCGCTTGCTGTAGCTGTGCCGGAACGATTTTGTAACGGCTCCCTCGGCGTAGGCATCTTTGAAGAACGGCTTCCTCCGCAGGTATTCCATCGCGGCGGTGCCCACACTCTTGCTCGGCCTCGGCAATGCTTCACCAGCCTCTAGCCGTTCGATGAGCTGCCAATCCCTCTCCCATTCGAGATGGAACGCTTCCAATCGCCGGGGCTGGGTGTAACCACCACCAGTGCGCTTCACGTAATCGCACCAGAGGTAGATGCCGTCATCCTTACGAACCGACAAATGATGGATTTCTGCCGGCCGTAACCCGTAGGTCGCCATCAACTCGAAGGCGAACTTCCAACGCTTGGCGCTCTCCGCGTCCTTCGCGTGAGCTGCATTTGTAGGCATTGCATCGAGCAGATCAATAATCTGCTGATCGCTAAAAGCGAAGGTTGGTTTATTGAGCCTGGCCACGGTCTTGGCTGACTTCTTGCCGAAGTAGACCTTCAACTCACCTTGGGGCGGTGGCGACCATCGCTCAGGGGGAAGAATAAATTTCCCCTCCTTGGTGGTGGCCCATCGAAGGAAGCGAACGACGTTCTGGATGCAGCGTTTCCGTTGTGGGATACCGGCCTCCCACTTCCGACCAAACCGTTCCAGGAGTTGCTCAGCATTGCTGGCGTCAGCAACCTCCATCAACCTGTCGCCGGTGCTCTTGTAATCGTTCCGCCAGGTGGCCTCGGCAATGTTGTCCACCTCCAGCTTGTGAAGCCGGAACCCAGCCCAGGCTTTTGTCAGAAGGTCATTTGCTGGCTTGTTAGGCGCAGGCGCCGCAGGTTCACTTCCGTACAACTGCTCCATCGCACTGGCGATGGTGTGGCCACCAGAGATCAACGCTGCAAGATTTTCAACAGCGTCCTGGATTGCTCTCGCTTGGGCCGCAACTAGCGGAATATCCAACTTCGCTGAACCTCTGGAGCCGTCAGCGAATTTGATGTCCACCTTTGTTTTCTTGCCAACGGCATAGATTCGGTAGGCACGACCAACACTGGTTCTGAGGGTGTTCCTCAGCGCAAGCAACCAGGGTTCAGCGTCGCGGGCAGGCATCGTTCGGATTTTGTCTCCAGTCGCTCCAGAAAGTGGAGACAAAACTGGTGAGCTGGAGACAAACTGGAGACAACGGGCAGACCAATAAGAGCATCTGATCCTTGTTGAGACAAGGGCAAGAAGTCAGGGAAACCCGTTGCAGCAACTAAAACCCCCTCAGTCGCTATGATTAGTGGGCAAACGCAGTCATGCGTTCGTCGCGGGGAGTGGCGCAGTTTGGTAGCGCGCTTGCTTTGGGAGCAAGATGCCGCAGGTTCAAATCCTGTCTCCCCGATTCTCTGAAATACCAGTCACCGACTGAGTTTCACGCCTCCTCCCCAAGGCGGTTTTTTTGTGCCCCGCCAAGGCGTGTGCGCAAAATGTGCGTAACAAAGACCGTGTTTTTATTTTTTACGCACAACTTTCTCGACACCTGTTGACACCATTTCGCCTGCGTATCAGGATTTATTCATCGATCCCCCAGGCAAGCCCAGTCGCGCCCCTGGTGCATCGTCTGCTGAAAGATTCCTCTAGTGATTCCTCTCGACACGCCAATTAAGACTCAACGAAAACAAAAGCCACCTTCATTTCTTGGAGCTTTGGCGGCGATTTCGTCTGTCCGCGATTGCACCAGTCGAGGTGAGTGGATTGATCCGAAAGCAAAGCAAGTGCTTTTCCCTTCGGACGGTCCATCTCCTGCAGGCGTACCCACCAGGCGCAAAAGGACGAACTCAGCCTTGAAATAGCGCAAATACATGCGGTGGCTTCGGGAGGAGCTGGTTAATCCTGCAAACGGAAATCAATACGACGGAACTCTCGAAGCGGTCTGATCACCAGCCCCTTCTTTATCAATGTCCACTACGCCCGTATGGGTGCATGAGCCAGAGGCTGCAAAGCTTCTGGTGATCAGCCACGGCACCCTTCGTTCAATGCGTCGTGACGGCAGGCTCACGCCTGGCGATCACTTCATCTTTGCCACTGGCGCTGCTGGTGGCCCCGTCGTTTACAACATCCCGGCGATCCGTGAATCGCTGGCGGAGCGCACCGTTGAAATGGTGGCAGCAGAAGCCAAGCGTCGTGCTGCTTCTAGGCAGGACAAACAGGATTCCATTGAGACTTTCAGTGATGCCCCGCGTGAGAGGGCTGAGCCATGAGGGATCAGGAA
>QCUJ01000086.1 GCA_003210795.1 Synechococcus sp. AG-679-B05
TGTAATCGCCCCAGTCCTGATCGTCATCGATGGGCACGAACGGAATGACGTAATCGTCCGGAATGACGTAATCGTCCGCTGAGCCATCCGGATAAGGCAGCACATAACCATCAGTGAAAGGAGCCACATCCGATGGAGGAGCCACATCCGATGGAGGGGCCACATCCGATGTAGGGGTCACATCCGATGGAGGGGCCACATCCGATGTAGGGGTCACATCCGATGGAGGGGTCACATCCGGTGGAGGGGCCACATCCGGTGGAGGTTCCAAAGGTGGAAAATTCGGCGGAGTGATATCACTGGGATCAAACTCCATTGCTCGATGCCCTAATCGTTATGAGCCAAAATATCGTATATACATAGATGAAGAACTAACTCAATCCATGCTCTTCAAACCAATCCCAGACTTACCGAGTACTTGCCAGAGCATCGGGGATCAATGTCGTCTGAGCCAAAACAAACATCCATCCACTCGCGGTGGGCTTCAGTCAAGACAAGACGGGCTTGTCGGCGTGATAACCCCCACGGTTCGGTCATAAGGGTCTTGGCGGACGCTTGATCAAAGCGTCCGCTTTTCATCGCATTGCACCTGCCTGGACTTTTCTTTCTGCAGAGCATTTAGTTCTGTTGCGATATGACGGATAATCTGTAGGTTATTAAGCCTATTTCATGAACTTGAGTAACAAGAGCGTGCAACGATAGTCAAATCGCAAAGCTTCTAAATGTTGGGTATTCAGATTCCCTTTAGATTTGTCATGGCTTTGATTCTGGGCTCGGCCCTTTTTCCGATGGCACAGACAGCAAAGGATGCCGTCCTCTTGGGAGGCACATTTTTAGTAGGTCTTGGAGCAATTGAAGCTGTCTTGAGATTTGGGGGCCTCTGAGCCAACTGTTGAGTTTGAGGGAACTCAGTCCCTGGCCTTTGTGCCGGGGTTTTTTATTGCCCATGCAGGGCCAAATCAAATCTTTCTCGGCCACTCCATAAACAATTGCCAGATCTCCTTTTTATCCATCACCCGCTCGCTGAGCGTTGCGGTCACAGCATCGGGGAAATTAATTTGGATTTCCACCTGCGGTTTCTATCCAGCGGACCGAAAGCCAGGCTCACGGCGTTTTTGACGCGCCAGTTACCTGGGCCACTGCGAAGCTGAGGCTTATGTATTCCCTAGCCCCCGCGGAAAGGGACATCTCACAAGGCAAGCCATTGGAGATGTCTGCTGGAAGTGGGGACGAGCAGCAGGGTTCCACGTCCACCCGCATCAACTGAGGCACAGCCATGCCACGCAGGCAATACGACGAGGAGTGGATGTATTCACGCTCCAGAACACCCTTGGCCATTCGTCGAGTGCGACAACTGGTCATTACGTCGCTAGCAACCCTCGGGACAGTTCTTCTCTTCGGCTGGGTTAATCATGGACTAGTTGTGATTGGAACTTTCGTATGAAACGAAGGTTTCGCTGGTGGTTGTCTGCTGTTTTGTTGTATCTATTGAGTGTGCCGATTATTTTTATATCTCTTGGTCTATTACTGTTTTTAATTACGGTGATACTTCTTGCTGTTTCAGGGGTGACTGGCTCTGCAGCTGCTGGCTATCCGTTTTTGATTATATTTTTTATGCTCTTAGTTGGTATTCCTTTCTCGCTATTATCTTCCATCTTTGTCCCGCCATTTGTTCTTGGTTGGATCCGTAAAAGAAGGCTAAGGAGATTGAGGTGGCTTCGGAGATGAGGGCGCTGTTGCCGTCGGAGCTAGCTCTTCTCTTCGGCTTGGCTAACCACGGGCCAGCCGTGATTCATGCTGTGCCGCCTGTTGGATGAAAGTTAGGCCCTTTGGGGCCTAATTCTTTCCGGCATAAATGCAGTTATGGCAAGAAAAAAGCTCCCTCGCCACCTACAGCAGGGGGCGTTATATGTCGCTATCCATCTCCCAACAAAACCTCACACACAGAAGACCCTGTCAGCAATGGCGGGGTTTTTTTATTGCCTGTGCTTTTGACTGCTGCTTAGAACGGAGTCAGTGAAACACGCCTTTTCTGTACCTACTCGAATCGATTGTATGGGATTCTACCAAAAGAATAAAACAAAAATAATGCCGAGGAAGACCCAGAAAACTCCACCCGCCATTGCAAGAAAATAATCCAATCGATCATCCCTATTTATCCTTTCTACTCCCCCATAACTTCGTACAACCCTGATAGTCTTCTGGCCAGTTAATGAATCTGCGATAGTCATCATGCCTATATGGAACCCAAAGGTAAATATTACAGTGGCCACAACTGCGCCCTCAGACAAGTTCACGCCTGGAATTAGCCAAATTAAGGCTTTCAGAGAAACCAATGCAACAGTTGAAGTAAAAACTATGCGATCAGGATCCACTCGTCATTACTTAATGCCTCAATTTTTTAGCGCAGATCTAAGTAGTCAGCAAGGCGGATTTGTTTGTTGCCTGTGCAAAAGAGGGGAACACTTCATGCAAGCATATTTAAGCCACTACCCTGTCAAGCCTGATTAATAACGCATGACATGCTGAGGCTTAGAGTCCATTATGTTTATCTGCGCTCTCACCAACTATGCCGCTCATTAATCTCAGGACAAATATCTCCGATGTTCAAGAGGCTAGTGCTCTTCTCAAAAAGCTTTCCTCTGCTCTCGCTGCTGCAACAGGGAAGCCTGAGTCTTATGTCATGACTCTTTTGGAATCGGGCGTTCCAATGACATTCGCTGGTAGTGAGGAGCCATGTGCTTATGTCGAAATTAAATCGATTGGTTCCTTGGCTCCTCCGGCAATGACTGACCACTTCTGTGAGTTGATTAAGGCGTCATTAGGTATTTCAAAGGATCGGATCTATATTGGTTTTGATGATGTCAATGCTTCTGACTGGGGCTGGAATGGTCGCACTTTTGGTTGAACTTTTTGTAGGAGGAGTTGAGACGTAATGGCAAGCATCCTTGATGGTTTGGGACTCGAAGGCTCCATCCTTGATGGACTCGCTGACTGGCCCGCATCGACAACCCGCAAGGAGTGGTTCCGGCTCACTCGTGAGTTGGTTCAGAAAACCATTGCCGACATGGACCTGGACCCTGCCGCCTTGGCTGAAGTCGAGGAGGCGTTCATCGGAGCTGGCCTGCTTTGACCCGCAAGCGCGTTACTGCCAGCGAAAAGAAGCAACGCCATGAATGGGCGATGAAACAGATAGACGCAGGAATGGGTCTCAGCGAATTAACTGCCGTTACTGCCGAAACATGGGGGTGCAGCCGCAGAAATGCCCGTGATGTCGTCGCTGCGGCCCACAAGGACTGGCTTAATTGCTGTGATGGATCTGACGAGATCGACCAGCGGGACTTGCTTTTCCAGCAGGTGGGACGACTAGAGCGCATCGCCCGTAAGGCTGAAAATTCGGGACAATTTTCTGCCGCCGTGGGCGTAATAACGGCACTAAACCGAATGATGGCGTTGGGTGCTGACCAGAGAGGTTTCAGGGGTCATCGCCCCAACGGGCACTACTACCGGCGCTGACCGTCATAAGAGGAATTGAGCTGATTCCCATCGATCGACAAGGTCCTTGACCCTGTCT
>QCUJ01000087.1 GCA_003210795.1 Synechococcus sp. AG-679-B05
TCTGCTGGACCGGATGGTGCGGCATGGGGTGCGTTGGCTGCGCCTTGATGCGGTGGGGTTCGTCTGGAAAAGCCCAGGCACAAGCTGCATTCACCTCCCCCAGGCCCATCAGATCGTGACGCTGTTGCGTCTGCTGCTGGATCAGGCCTGCGTCGGTGGGGTGGTGGTGACCGAGACCAATGTTCCCGAGCAGGAAAATCTCTCGTATCTGCGCAGCGGCAGCGAGGCTCATCTCGCTTACAACTTCCCATTGCCGCCTTTGCTGTTGGAAGCGGTGATCGGTGGTCGGGCCGACCTCCTCAACGCCTGGCTGGATCGCTGGCCGCAGCTCCCTAAGCAAACGGGTTTGCTCAATTTCACCGCCTGTCATGACGGTGTGGGCCTGCGACCACTGGAGGGTCTGATGCCGGAGCAGCGTTTGTTGCAGCTGCTCATCAGTTGTGAGCAACGGGGAGGGCTGGTCAGCCATCGCCGTCTCAGCAGCGGTGTGGAGGTGCCCTATGAGATCAACATCAGCTGGTGGAGTGCCATGGCTGATGGCGGCATTGATCCGGCCCATCTGCAGCGTCAGCGGTTCCTGCTCACTCAGCTGCTGGTGATGGCCCTGCCTGGGGTACCCGCTTTTTATCTGCCTGCCTTGTTGGCGGAGCCGAATGATCTCAGCCGTTTCCGTCGCACAGGTCAGCGCCGTGATCTCAATCGCCCCCAATTCAAGTTGGAGGCGGTGGAACGTCGGCTGGAGGATCCGGACAGCGAGGCGATCGCCGTCGTCACAGTGCTTCGCCGGGCCTTGCAGGTTCGTCGAGAGCAGCCGGCCCTGCACCCGGATGCCGATTTGCAGCTGCTCAGTGCTGGACGGGCCGATCTGGTGATCCTGCGCCGTTGTTATCAGGGCAAAGTGTTAATTGCAGTGCACAACATCACAGCCTCCCGCCTGACCCTTGATCGGCGCGGGCTTGAGGGTTGTGGCGAGGGAAGTTGGGACGATTGCCTCAGCGGCCGGTCTGCGCCGCTGCCCCCGCGCATTCAGTTGGAGCCTTATGCGGTGTATTGGCTGATTCAGCGATGACCGGACCGAAGTGGTGGGTGGTGACCGATCTCGATGGAACCCTGATGGACCATCGCTACGACTGGTCCCCAGCGGCCGAGACCCTTCGTGTCCTGCGTCAGCGGGAGATCCCCGTGATTCCCTGCACCAGCAAGACGGCGGAGGAGGTGGAGCGGTTCCGCGCCGAGGTTGGTCTGAAAGATCCCTACATCGTTGAAAACGGTGGCGCGATTCATGGTGTAACGCCACGGATGGGGCCATGGCAGAAGGCCCTCGGCCCCAGCTGGAGTGAGCTCAAACCGCAGCTGCAGCGTTTGGCCGCTGATCTCGGGGAGCCGCTCAGGGCCTTGGACGACCTCAGTGCAGCGGACGGTGAACAGTTGCTTGGACTCTCAGGCGAAGGCCTGCTTCAGGCCCAGCGGCGCCGTTGCAGCGTTCCTTTTGTGCCACCCGCGGAAAGCATCCGGCCACGGTTGCAGCAGCTCGCTGCTGAGCGGCAGTTGGCGATTGTGCAGGGCAATCGCATGGCGCATCTCCTGGGGGCTGGCGTCAGCAAAGGCAGGGCTCTGGCGGCTTTGAAGCATCGCCTTGGGGCTGACCATGTGTGGGTGCTGGGCCTGGGTGACTCCCCGAACGATCTGCCCCTGCTGGAGGCAGCGGATGTTGCGGTTGTGGTGCCGGGGCATGACGGACCTCATCCCGCCTTGCATGAGGGTGTGGAGAGCGGCCGGTTTCAGCTGGCAGCGTTTCCGCATGCGCGGGGCTGGGCGGAAGCCGTGCGGCGCAATATTCTCTATGCTTAGCACGATCCAGTGCAAATTTCTACACAAAAATGTGTAGTTATCGTGCTACTTCAGGAGTTGCGTCCAGATCTGCCGAGCGGTGGTCTCTTCGATGGGCGACAGTTCAATACCGTCTACAGAGTGGATCGGGCGACAGCTGAGGCTGTTGATCAGCAGTGCTTGATCTCCTCTTTGCAGATCCGCATCAAGATCGCTTTCCTGGGCCAGTCCATTGGCGAGGCAAGCGCCGCGCATCACCCCTGGCAGGCAGCCGCTGCTCACTGGCGGTGTCAGCCATGTTCCGTGGCGATGCACCAACAGGTTGGCCACCGTTCCGCAGCAGAGCTGTCCATCGGTGTTGCGCACTAGAGCATCGTCGGTTCCCCGTTGTCGTGCTTCCCGACGGGCCAGAATCGCCTGGCCGTAGGCGAAGCTTTTGCAACGGCTCAGAACGCTGGAGGCATTGCGCTGTTCAAGCCTGCTGATCACCGTGCTCACCGTGGAGAACAGCGGTTGGAAGGGTTCCAGGGTCAGCCAGAAGCGTTCCCCACCGGTGGCAGGTTGATCGATGCCTCGTCCAGCCCCACCACGACTCCAGTTCAGTCGCAGCAAGGAATCGGCGTGAGCCGAATGGCTGCGCTGGACCGCTTCGTTGAGCAGTGGGCTCACCATCGAGCGATCCGGCGGTGCAGCCATGCCTAGTAGTTCAGCACCGGCCTGCCATCGCTGCAGGTGCTCCTCCAGCAGCATTGCTGCACCCCTGCGCACCAGCACTGTTTCGAACAGGCCGTCCGCTAGCTGCAAGCCGCGGTCGTTGAGAGGCAGGGCAAGGCTCCCTGGCGTTCCCCATCTCCCATCGATCCAGGCGATGGCTGTAGTCATCTCAACGCCTCCAGCAGGGGCTGCAGTTTCCACATCAACTCCTCTGCTTCGCCGTGAGGCTCGGAGTCCGCGACAATTCCGCAGCCGGCATGGGCTCGTAACTGCTCACCCCGCCGCATGAGGGTGCGGATCAGGATGTTGCTGTCCAGGCTGCCGTCCCAGTCGAGACGTATCAGCGAACCGCAGTAGGGGCCACGACTAGTGGGCTCAAGTTCATGCAGTCGCTGACAGGCCCGAAGCTTGGGTGCACCACTGATGGAGCCCCCTGGCCAACACGCCTCCAGCAGATCCACCCAGGTCAGCTCATTTTTGAGCTGGCCTTCCACCACCGATGTGAGGTGATGCACCGAGGCGTAGCTCTCCAGGCCGACCAGCTGCGGAACCTGAATCGATCCAGGCTTGCAGACGCGCCCGATGTCATTGCGCAGTAGGTCAACGATCATCACGTTCTCGGCCCGGTCCTTGTCACTGCACACCAGCTCCGCCGCCAGGTCGGCGTCTTTGTCCGGATTGCCGTGGCGTGGTCGGGTGCCCTTAATTGGTCGCGTTTGCACCCGACCCATGGCGTCCACCTGCAGAAAGCGCTCGGGGGAGCAGCACAGCAGGGCCTCATCGTTGTTGCCGATCACCAGGCCGGCAAAGGGTGCTGGGCACCGTTGGCGAAGCTTGATGAACAGCTCCAGCGCTGAGGCTTCAGGCGGCCATGTGGTGCAGCAGCAAGCGGTGAGATTGGCCTGGAACAGATCACCGGCTGCAATCAGGTCGCGAATCCGTTGCACCCCTGCTGCGAAGGCCTCGCGGTCGGTGTGCAGCGTCCAGTTAGCCAGGTCCACGGATGGCGACGGTGCTGGAGCAGCTTGG
>QCUJ01000088.1 GCA_003210795.1 Synechococcus sp. AG-679-B05
CTCACCCTGCGAACCGACAGCAAGTATTTGATCGATGGCCTCGGTTCCTGGATGAAGGGCTGGAAGCGAAAGGGCTGGAAAACGGCGGCTGGCAAGGCGGTGCTGAACCAGGACCTCTGGAAAGCACTGGATCAGGCTCGGCTGGACGATGTCCCCCTGGCCTATGTGAAGGGTCACAGTGGAGATCCGGATAACGATCGGGTGGATCGCATCGCCGTCGCCTATTCCCAGGGTCGTGCCGCTGATCTGCCCTCCGCAGCTTCATCCCCTGCGGTGGCGGTCCAGGAGGATCCGGCACCTCTGCCGCTGCAACAGTTGCTCAGTCGCCTGGAACTGGCCGATCGTCTGGCGAGCGGGGGCTACAGCCTCAGCGTGATGGAACTGGCTCAGCTGGTGGAGCAGCCCTTGCGTCAGCTTGAAAGCAAGGATGCTTCCTGGACCTGGCGCGATTGGTTGGTGCTACCGCAGGAGAAGGGTCGCTGGACCCTGCAACGCCGCGAGGCAGGATCAGAACAGTCCTGAGCAACGGCAATGCCGGCAACTTCACTCAGCAGCGGCGCTTTTTACCAGCGCTGGCTGGGGCCGGTGCTCGCCAATGATGAGGGTCTGGATGCCGAGCAGCTGTCCCTTACAGCGCTGACGGCACTGGGACAGGCGAGTCTTCGGCGGCGCTGGCCTGGTGTGTCCTCGGTGCTGGATGGTCTGGCAGGAGATCTGCAGCGGCGGGATCTTCGCCTGGAGCAGGTGCTGTTCGGCTGCCGTTTCCCCAATCCCGTTGGTTTGGCGGCTGGATTCGACAAGAACGGTGTTGCGGCCGGCATTTGGGACCGCTTCGGTTTTGGTTTCTCGGAGGTCGGCACCGTCACCTGGCATGGCCAGCCCGGTAATCCCCGCCCACGTCTGTTCCGATTGGCGGAGGAGCAGGCGGCTCTGAATCGGATGGGATTCAACAACGATGGTGCCCAGGCGTTGCTGAAGACGCTGCAGCGTCAGAAGTTGGAGCCCCCCGGGCGCCGTCCGGCGGTGCTGGGGATCAATGTGGGCAAATCGAAGATCACGCCTCTGGAGCAGGCGCCGGACGATTACGCCTCGTCGCTCGAGCTGTTGGCGCCGCTGGCTGATTATGCCGTGATCAATGTGAGTTCACCGAATACGCCGGGTCTGCGGGACCTGCAGGACACGACGCAGATGCGACGGCTGGTGGAGCGTCTGCGGCGTCTGCCGGCCTGCCCTCCGCTACTGGTGAAGATCGCTCCCGATCTGGAGGACGATGCGATTGATGGCATCGCCAGGCTGGCTTTTGAGGAGGGTTTGGCCGGAGTGATCGCTGTGAACACCAGCCTTGATCGGCTGGGCTTGGCAAAGCGACGTCTGCAGCAGACCGGTCGTACCCTGGCGGAAGAGGCCGGAGGCCTCAGCGGTGTTCCTTTGCGCCACAGGGCTCTCGAGGTGATCCGCCGATTAAGGGTGAGTGCTGGCCCTGCTCTTCCTCTTATCGGAGTTGGGGGAATCGATTCACCTGAGGCGGCCTGGGAGCGGATCAGTGCAGGATCCTCTTTGGTGCAGCTGTACACAGGCTGGATCTTCAAGGGGCCCGATCTTGTGCCTCAGATTCTGGAGGGGCTGCAACAACAGCTCGATCGCCATGGGCTGCGCAACGTCCGCGAAGCGGTGGGAAGCGGTTTGCCCTGGATTGGCTGAGTCAGACGATCAGAAAACTTGATTCGGTTAGGTCAGCACCATCGAGCCTTGCCTGGCTCAGGTTTGCGCGCTCCAATTGTGCTTCCTTCAAATCCACATCTCGCAGATCAGCGTGCACCAGGTCGGCATCGTTGAGATTGCACTGGGCGCAGTGTTTGTGCTGCAGAAGCTGCATGAGTGGATCGGCCTCGGCATCCACCGATTGCGGAACCGCGAGAAACAGCGCCAACATCAACAGGATTCTTGTCGGCATGGTGCGTGGGCGAACCTGGGAGATGCCCCTGGGTTGTATCGGGAGTCGGCATGAACTTCGAGCAGAGGCATGGCGGTAACCGTGCAGCGATTGCCCGATCTCTTGGATGTTCTGCTGCTGGACTTCTGGATGCCAGTGCATCGTTGGTCCCGTGGACGGCGATACCGCTGGGCTTGCGTTGGTTGTCGTGGCGCGATTACCCAGACCGGCCTCAGCGACGTCTTAGGGCATCGATAGCTGCGCTTCACGGTCTGGATTGGCAGGCTGTCCTCCCCGGAAATGGCGCTGCTGAACTGTTCACCTGGGCCGCCCGCGATGCCGCATCTGCTGGTCTGAACCGCTTGCCGGCACCGGGGTTTGCTGATTACAGCCGAGCCCTGAGGTGTTGGAATGGCCGAATCGCTGAGAGCGAACTGACGCTGGTCTGGTCAGAGGCTTTTCCTCAGCCATATGCGGATTGCAGTGCAGGGGATGTGGTCTGGATCTGCAACCCCCACAACCCCACCAGTCAGCTCTGGAGTCGTGCCTCGTTGGAGACCTTGCTGTCGCGGTTCGCGTTGGTGATCTGCGATGAAGCTTTTCTTCCTTTGGTGCCGGATGGCGAGCAGCAGTCTCTAATTCCATTGGTGCCGAATCACCCCAATCTGGTGGTGATTCGCAGCCTTACCAAGCTGTATGGCATTGCCGGGTTGCGTCTGGGCTATGCCGTGGCGCATCCGGAACGCTTGCAGCGCTGGGCTGAGTGGCGCGATCCCTGGCCCATCAACGGTGTTGCCCTCGCCGTTGGCGAACGCCTGTTGGCATCTCCCCGGCGATACCGCCGTTGGTGTGCGCACGTGCAGCGTTGGACGGCAACAGAGGGCGCCTGGATGCAGCAAGAACTGGCGGCATTGCCGGGGATTACGCCCATGCCGTCCGCAGCCAACTTTCTTTTGATCCATGCGGAGCAATCGTTGGTGCCGCTGCGGGAAGCGCTGGAGCAGCGGCATCGAATCCTCCTGCGTGATTGCCGTTCATTCACCGGGCTGGGGGAGAACTGGCTGCGGATCGGTCTGCAGTCGCCCCGCAACAACCGCCGTATCGTGAGGGCATTGCGCCAGGAACTGAAACGCACTCCTTTGGGCTGAACTTCAGCGCAGCTGCTGTTGCAGCAGTTCCTTCAACCGTTGGTCTGCATCGCGCACCGCCAGCTGTGCCATCCCCCGTCGCATGGCGGGAAGCAGGGATGGGTCGGCCTGGGCCTGGCCCAGGCGATGCCCCATAAGTCGCTCAATGGTGTTGTGCAGCACCGGCTCTTCAGGATGGTGCTGATGCACGATCACGGCACCCCCCAGGGCAGCGGCGCAGGCGGCGTTGGCTTCCTGATGTTGATCTGCGGCCTGTGGAAAGGGCACCAGAATCGTTGGTGTACCGCAAACCGCCAGTTCGCTCAGGCTGCCGGCTCCGGCTCGGCTGATGGCCAGATCGGCGTGCTGCAGCAACCCCGGGATGTCGTCGCTGAAAGGACGCTCCACCAGCAGAGGATGCTTCAGCTGGCCCACTTCCGGATCATTGCGGCCGGTGAGATGCAC
>QCUJ01000089.1 GCA_003210795.1 Synechococcus sp. AG-679-B05
AGAGGCTTGTAGCGCGCCCCCACAGCACCGTCCAGGCCGTCGTATCGGAACACCCAGGGCACCACGACGCCTTTGTAATGCTGGGCCAGCATCCATGCGCTGGGGGACACCCGCTCCTCGATCGGCGTCACCAGCGAGCCGTTGGGAGCCAGCATGATTTGGCCGTGATCCCGCAGCAACGTCGACGCCTGAAGCATGCCTTCCATGCGTGAACTCGTCTGGCGGTGGTCCAGCACGGCGGACCCAGCGTTACGGGCAGCGGCCGCGTAACCGGGCAACACCCATTTCAGATGCAACTGAGCCGTGGTCATCCCCGGCAGCTGCAGCACCCCTTGAATCACCAAGCCATCGCAGGGGCTGCGATGGTTAAAGATGTGCACCAACGGGATGCCAGAGGGTTCACTCGGCTGACTGTCGTCGACCACCACCTGAATCCCCAGGGCACGAAGGGCTACCGCTGAAGCCCAGATCATCAGCCGTGCAGCCCAGTCAGGCCGGCGAAGCAAAATCGCAGGCAACTGCAGCCCGTACAGCAGAAAACCAAAAACGGCCCAGGCCGACCGCGCCATCACCCTCCCCGGCAGAGCCAGCCAAGGGTCAGAGCGTTGCTTGTTCAGATCGTGCAACTGCGGCTGTGGCTCCAGCTGGCGAGCCTCTGGTCCGATCGGGAAGGTTGTGCGGAAGGGAAAGTCGCCATCGAAATTCCCATTCACCTGGGTGGTCATCACCAGGTGGTGATAGAAGCGCCAAAACAAGGGGCGCTCACTGGGTTGCGGGTTCCGCCAAAAGGCATCCAAGGGCTTCTGATCTGTCAGACCCTCCAGGTTGTAAAAAGTGTTGCCCATGGTTTTGGTGGGCACAGCGTGGAACAGAGCCTGTAGTCCCACCGTGCTGTTCACGGTGATCACCCCACGACAGGTGCGCAGGAAGCGGCTCAACGGACCGTCGTGGATGTAATGCACCCGGCCATCGACGCCATAGCGATCCGCCAGCAGCGAAATCAGCCGGCCGTAATTGTTGTACCCACGATCACGGGGGTGGTGCTTGAACGCCAGATGGTCTGAGCCATGAGCGTGGGCGGCAAAGGAGCGAATCACGTCTTCAATGAAGTCATGCATGCCGCGATAGGGCGATCCCAGTTGAATCTGGGAATCGCTTGAAACCTGAAGCACCGCCAGGAAAAACGACAGATGCTCCAGCAGCCGACGTTTAAGCGCCCGCTCTTGCCAGCGGTACAGCCAGTAACGCCAACTGCCCCGAAGCTGACACCAGAGAAAGCGCGGGGTGGGCTGAAGCTTGTGCTCCCCTTCGATGATCGGATAGCGGGTGAAGGCGTGCTGGATAAAGGTGGGTGCCTTCCAGGCTTTGCGCCAACGCCAGCCTGAATCAAGCACGATCGAGGGCGGAAGCTGATCAATGGCCGGCAGTGCGCGGTAGAACTCCGCAGGCTGATTGAGATTGGAGCGGGCATTCACCCGATCCCGCTCGAGGGTGACGTAATTCGGGCGCAGATACCCCAGTTCGAACACCCAGGCCTCGATGCCGAGGGCTTGGGCCTCTTCGATCGCGATCCGGTGGGGAATGATGAAATCCCCATACATAAAGATGTGCCGAATGCCGCGCTCCTGCAGCAATTGGCGAAGAAATGGTCGCCAGTCCTGCATCGACTGTTGGAACGGCACACAGATCTCTGAGGCGAAGCCAAATTCCCGCAACGGGAAGCTCACCTTGGTGACGGGGATTCCGCAACCCTGCAGGTAACGGCTGAAACGACTAAAAAACAGCCCGATGGGTCCCATCAGCAGCAGGACTGGTCCCTCAATACGCACCTGTACCAGCGCCGGCGCCCGTACCCTGCCCAAATCGCTGATCAGCACTGAGTTGATCCTGGCACGCCCTAGCGGTGTCGCAGCCGGCCCCAATTGCGGAACAGCGCTTGAACCAGACTGCGCCTGGCGGTAGGTGCCTGACGCCAGGCCAACAGGTCATCGATGGCCTGCTCAGGCGTGATGAACCAGCCGCTCTGGCGGCTGACATAGCGGGGGTAATCGATCAGAGCCCCATGCACCAGGCCATCGAGTGACAACGCCCGACCCCGCCGAGAACAACGGTGCCGGTCCTGGGTGAGGCCCCAGCCGGCATAAAACGGAAGGCCCCAGCAGTGCACCTCCACCCGCCGCAACAGCGCTTCAAACCCCGCCAACGATGTGAGCACATGCAGAGCATCCACCTGGGCGAACAAGGCCGAGATGGAACCCTCCGTGATCACCTGATCGCAGAACACATCCGCCTGCTGCTCACCCACACCGGAGCGACAAAGCCCGGCCACCACATCGGGATGGGGTTTGTAGACGAGGAAAGCGTCCGGCTCCGCCCTGCGAACGGCCTTTAACAGCGCCATGTTGCTCTTCAACCCAGGCGCACCGAATCGGATCGAGGCATCCGTCTCCACCTGGCCCACCACCAACACCACGCGGCCGGCTGATGCAGGCCGCTGCCAGGACGGTCCACACAGGTTGTATTTGGTGAGCGCCTCGCTCACCAACCGTTGCCGCAGCGCAGCAGCACGCTGCAACTGCGCCTCGCTCCACTGCGATTGCGCCAACAACGTTTCCAGATCACTGGGGGCCGTGGCGTCGTAATACATCCCCGTGCGATCCACCACCCACGAGATCGGATCGATCAGATCAGCGCCAAGCCCAACCGAGCGCAGGAAGCCGTCCTCAACCCGCAACATCGGCAGTTGCCGCTGCTTGGCCTTCAAAAGCAGCCGCGGCCGAGCCCGACGGCCCCAAACAGCGATCGCTTCAGCTCGCCGGCCCGGCAAAGACAGTGCCCAGCGACACCGCACATCACCACCGGCCAGAAACCGACGCAGGCTTTTCTGCTTCCAGGGAGTGAAACCAAACGCCTCCACTCGCCCTGGCGTCGAGCGTTGCAGCTGCCTTTGCAAACCGATCGCCTGCATCAGCTCTTCGATCGAGCAACGGCGATGCCGATGCGGGTCAACGCAACGGGTTCCCGCCACGAGAGCTGCGTGCACCAAAGCTTCAAGGGCAACGCCGACCCTGCGGCGAGCCGGTGCCGACAGTCGATCCCGGGTCAAGCCCCACCCGGCATAAAAAGGCATGCCAAAGCAATGAACGGGTTTGCCCCATAACAAAGCCTCAAAACCCATCTGCGAGGTCACCACATAAACGGCCCTGGCCTGCTCCAGCAATGCGGCGGGATGCAGACCATCCGCACAAAGGTGAATGCGTGGATGCTGCAGGTCGCGACGACGGAAATGACCGCGCGCCCGGCCTCGGATCACATCAGGGTGCACCTTCACCACCACGGTGCAGTCCGGGTGATCCCTCAATGCTTCGCGCAGCATCTGCTGGAAACTCCGTGGCCCCGCCAGCCCCAGAGCAATGGAACAGTCTCCAG
>QCUJ01000090.1 GCA_003210795.1 Synechococcus sp. AG-679-B05
CGGTAACCCGATCCAGCTGCCCGATCGGGAGCTGAAGAGATAGTCGGAGGCGTGACCAATCCAGGCCAAGGCGGGCAGGGCGGCCATCACCGACGCCAGCGCCAGCCGTCAGCGGGATTGCAGACCATCCCAGACCGCAGCAGCCAGCACCAAAAACAGGCCATAGAAATGGGTGAGGTCCGCCAGAGCGGCGGCGATTCCATAAAGAGCCGGCCGCTGCGCCCGTCGCCACCAACAGGGCATAACTCTTGCCCTCGATCGCAAAACGCACCGGGTAAGGACTGCAGAACGCCAGCAGCAACGTCAGAGGAACAACCCGCCGCCCCCCTTTCGCCAACACCAGGGACTGGGCCACCATCACACCGCCTCCGAACAGATAGGCCAACCAGGAGAGCAGCCGCAGGCTGACCGGGTTCTGACCAACGAGATGCCCCCAGCCCCAAAGCAGCGTGTAGTACAGCGGCGGATGGGTGTCTTGGCGGAGCATCGACCAGAGCTGAGGCAGGCTGGGCTGGGAGCTCTTACCCACGCTGTAGAGCTCATCGCTCCACAGGGCCGTTGCATCAATCAGCCATAACGTGCGAAGCGCGAAAGCTGCTGAAATCAGCAGCGCCAGAGTGATCCAGGACCAGCCACGCACGGTCATCGGCCCTGGTCCAGCAGCAGACGCCGCCGGCGCCGCAACTCATCACCCAACCCTGGACCGGCCTGCCAGCCGGACGCGATCAACTCACGGGCCGTGATCGGCGAGACCACATGGCGCCAACGCCCCCACCAACGCAGCAATGGACGCCAATGCAGCGGCTGCAGAGCCACCATCAACGCCACCGCCTGAGGCGACCAGCCCTGCTGTTCAAGGGATTTGCTCCAGGTACTGGGGGAGGCATCAAGGGGCGGTGCACTATCCAGCAGCCAACTCCGCAGTTCCAGCATCTGCTCAAGCCACTGCTGCTGCTGTCCAGGGATCTGAAGGCGGCGGGCCAGTACAGAAGGATCAGGAGCTGCAGCCAACAGCAGCGGCATCAACGGCAACCCCAGGCGTTGCCCCCAGAGCAGACGTCGAGTGCGTTGGGGATCTCGCTGAAGAGCCGAATCAAGCAACGTCAGTGCCTGCCATTCCTCCAGCAGATCCAGGGCTTCACGCCAGGGTTCCCGCTCCAGCAACCGATCCAGCTCCATGCGCAGCCGTGTGGCCAAGGCCGGCGGGGCGGTCTCAGGTGCATCACCACTCCGCCAGGCCCAGGGCCAACGCTTCAACGTCTGCACCACCTGCCGTGTGGACTCAGGGCTCAGTACCAACCCAAGCCGGGCTGCATAACGGGCCGCACGGATCACACGCGTGGGGTCATCGCTGACGCTGTCGGCGTGGAGAAACACCAGCTGACCCTGCGCCAAATCCCGCTGACCACCATGGGGGTCGACCAATTCGCCCGAGATCAGATCCAACGCCATCGCGTTGATGGTGAAGTCGCGCCGCACCAGATCGGCGGAGAGAGTTCCCCCCTCCACCACAGGGTTGTGAGCCGGCGCGGGGTAGTGCTCCTGGCGTGCCGTTGCCAGATCGAGGGGGAACCCGTCCAACTGCAGCGCCACCGTGCCGAAAGCTCCGTGCTCCTGAACAGCCGTCACCCGTTGCTGACCACATCGGTCCTGCAAAACAGATGCCAGGCGAGCCGCCTGACCTTCCACCACCCAGTCCAAATCCGGGACACCGACCCATGGCCGACCGTAATGACGATGCAGCAGCAGATCACGAACGACACCACCCACAAGGGCCAACCGCGGCATCCCTGCATCCAGGGCCGCGCCCTTCAAGTCCTCAAGCACAACAGACGGCACACCCGGCAGCTCCATTGCGTGGCGTGCATGACAATGGACAAATCATCACGGATCGTGGCTTTGTCCGCTCTCACTCGCTGTTTGCAGGAGGAAGCTTCTGCCATCGCCGCGGCCGCGGAACGATTGAGCAGCGATGAAGTGGAAGCGGCCCTAGTCCTGCTGGAACGCTGCGCCGATCGCAAGGCCAAGCTCGTGATCACAGGTGTGGGCAAGAGCGGGATTGTGGCGCGCAAGATCGCAGCCACTTTTTCCTCCATTGGCCTGATGGCTCTTTTCCTTAATCCCACCGATGCCCTGCATGGTGATCTCGGAGTCGTGGCTTCGGAAGATGTCTGCCTCCTCCTCTCCAATAGTGGCGAAACCACGGAGCTGCTTGACGTCTTACCCCATCTCACGCGACGAGGCACCGGACGCATCGCCATCGTCGGCCGATCCGACTCATCACTGGCACGGGGCAGTGATGTGGTGCTGGAAGCCGGCGTTGATCGGGAAGTGTGTCCGCTGAACCTGGCTCCCACCGCCAGCACCGCTGTGGCGATGGCGATCGGCGATGCCCTCGCGGCGGTGTGGATGGAGAGGCGCGGCATCTCGCCGGCGGACTTCGCTCTTAACCATCCAGCTGGCTCCCTCGGCAAGCAGCTGACGCTGACGGCAGCTGATCTGATGTTGCCCGCCACCAAACTGCACCCGCTGCAGCCGCAGACACCTCTTCAAGAGGTAATCGGTGGTCTGACCCGCGATGGGATCGGCAGCGGTTGGGTGGAAGATCCCGAGCACCCAGGAACCCTTGTGGGAATCCTCACCGACGGTGACCTGCGGCGGGCCCTGCAGGAGCACAGCGCCGAAAGCTGGTCGCATTTGACCGCAGCCGACCTGATGACCAGCGATCCGATCACCGTGCAAGGAGACCTCCTGGTCGTGAAAGCCATGGAGCGGATGGAGCACAACCGCCGCAAACCGATCTCGGTGTTACCGGTCGTGGATAGCGACAAGCGGATGATGGGGTTGCTGCGGCTGCATGATCTGGTTCAGGCAGGGCTGGCATGAGATCGCTGCGCTGGTGGTGGCATCGTCAGCAACTGCGGCGGATGAAGTTGCTGGTTCTCGATGTTGATGGCGTGCTCACCGATGGCGGACTCTGGTACGACCCCAACGGGCAGCTGACCAAACGATTCGATGTGCGTGACGGACTGGGCATCCGGCTGCTGCAACAAGCCGGTCTGCAGATCGCCTTGCTGAGCGGTGGTCAAGGAGGCGCCACCGACGTGCGCGCCCGCCAGCTGGGCATCCAGCACTGCCTGGTGGGCATCAAAGACAAGGTCGATGCCCTCCGCACTCTCCAGACGGATTTGACCATCAGTCCAGCGGAGACGGTGTTCGTTGGCGATGAC
>QCUJ01000091.1 GCA_003210795.1 Synechococcus sp. AG-679-B05
TACATTTATGATGAACGGGACGTCTTTAACCGAAACGGACAGTTTTGTGAAACGCGTAAAAGGAGTCATTGACAAACAACTCAACTACGTGGAAAGACTGACACGAATAAAAAAGATACTGGTAAATGAAGATGCGTTGAACACTGCCAAAAAAGTCATGGGCAACCTGGAAATGGTTCGCACCATAAAGATATCCAAAAACTACGAGCAAGCGAGAATGTTCCGTGCGTCGTGGGATAATTCTCTTGGGTGGGGAGAGAAGTTGTTTCAAGCCATTAAATTAATATTAGGAAACACGGATTTGCAAAAGACGATGGAGGTCATTCGCGACAATGGAGACACGATTGTCACGATCACGAAGAAAATAGAGGAACCGCGGGAGGATGTGACAAAAAATCTGAAAATGCTCCTGGCGCGACTGAACAAACCAACTTCACAATCGTGTTCGCGGTTGGTTGCCATCCGGGCATTTATCATTGCCGACGAAAACTTGTTGTGCAAGGGCGGTTCAAACAAGACGCATGGCGAGCTCGTGGAATTGTTAGTGAGCGAGCGGGAGACCGCGTCTGACAATGCGATTGTGCACGCGATGTACATGCACATGTTGCGCCATCACCGGAGTCCAATCTATCAGCCCATCAAGATGGGATCCACGTACAATAGTGTGAGGACGAAGCATGCGTTGCATATGGGAATGGCATGGTTGTACAGGGCAGCCGTGCACGTCTACCAGAAGTTTGGGGACGGGTTTGGGAATATGGTAGAGACCCGTGATATAGATGCACGTGTTGCCACGGACGACACACTGACGAACCGGACACAGTTCATACAATACGGCAAACGCACGCATGAGGAGGTGGTCACGGTGCGCGTGGGCATGGTTTTGTTCGGCAAGGCGAGACATGCGTACGGCTTACTGCTCCAGGTTCGGATAATTGGCAAAACCGCCACGTTTCGGTACACGGTGTTGGACGTCAATTTTGAATTGAAGGACGATGGGTATGCGTATGCGTTGCAACCCAGCCAGAACATGAAAAGCGTACTCGCAGGGATATTTGACACGTGTGAGTATGTGTACGAAGTACCTGAATATCGCGATGTTGGGAAAAATACCAGTATCACGCAGTTCGGGTTGTGTTCGCCGCACACACGACTCTGGGTATTGGTGTTTGTGAGTGCCGCCGGTACGGGTAGGGTCGGGTTGATAGCAAACCTCCGCATTTTGAAGAACAGATTCGACGAACGTACACTCACGTTCGAGAAAGTTGTAAAATTAATGGGGGACGATTGGAAGAAAACCATGGGGGAATTTGTCTCGTCGGGCGTAGCGGCGGCACCCGTGGCGGCACCCGTGGCAGCACCCGTGGCAGCGGGCGAGTCCGAAACGACAGCGCCCGTGGCGGCACCCGTGGCAGCGGGCGAGTCCAAAACGACAGCGCCCGTGGCGGCACCCGTGGCAGCGGGCGAGTCCGAAACGACAGCACCCGTGGCGGCGTCGGAGGAATACGGCTACCCTGCCATAGATGATCTGAAGGAACATGGTGTTGGATTTATGGACAGCAGCAGGCTTGTGTCTACTTGGTTCGTCATGAAGCCGCCGCCGGTCATAAAGGGTAATAGGGAGTTTCGCTATGCATTGGCGGCGCCGTTGACATGGTGTAAGATGCTGGGGAATATCACGTGGGTACTGCTTTTCCTTGTAAAATTTCAGCCTGCCAAGGCGCTGGAATTGATTGAAGAGCAGGCAAAAGGGCTGGGAGAAACAATGGGGCGTTGGTATTATGTTAAACTGTCGAAATTTGCGGAACAGATAGAGCCGGTCGCAACGCCAACGCCGTTGCAGTGTGAAATGATCATGGAAACAATACAGATCATCCAACGCTGGGAGCCCACATTAAGCGTTCTGTCTGAAGACAACAAAGCGTGGATAAAAAAGCTGTCCACGGATCTCACACATTTGCTCGTAGCGCCACAAGCCGAGCAAAAGACCTCCAGCCTACGGGGCACGAATGACCTACGGGCACAATTTGTGAAATTACGATTGTAGGGGAAATGTAGTATATACCTGTGTCGTTTTCATGTAAATGTCGGAAGGCAAGGTTTCACATGTCTCCACCCGCCGCCGAAGGGTCCGGGCGGTTCCCCCAAAACTCCCTTGTGCGGAGGTGTACAAAAATTTCCAGATGTTTTTGACAGCGCCAAAGAAAACCCCAGGACGGACGCGCACTCAAACGAAACAAAATATGCAGCGGTTGCGCCAGGCGTTTAGCATTCTTCTTTCAATGATGGGAGATGCAGGGAACGTATTGAAACCTGTACTGACAATCGAGAACTTGGCGGATTTGTTTTCGGCGAAGAAATGGATAGACTCCGCTGACTGGTCCAATGCTTTCGAGAGACACGATATCACACGCAAATTGGCGGTGAACAATGGTATAGACCGAATCATTGCTGCGATGCATAAAAGTTTACGCAAATATTTTGCGGAATCGTATTTGACAGAGATATGTTGGGATGACAAAGGTAGCGTAATCGGTGGGGGTGGAACGCTGCAGCGGGTTATACCAGTGTGGTCATATGCGGACAAGAAATGTCTCGCGGACGGCAGTCAAGTTGAGTCCATTGACGAGAAAAGTCCGTCCCCTGGCGAGGGGACGCTGGTGACGGTGGTTGGCGTGGAATGCGACGATAATGTAACCCTACGCGCGCGAAACGTCGAGTGTGGTGCACGCGAGTATCCAATGCGAGGAACGTTGACTGCGTATGAACATTTGTACAGCACGTATGACGAGCAGTACAGTCATCGGATTACAATGTTTTACGAGTTGATGTATGGCGCGTTGATGAGGGGACCCTCGTCGAAACGAGACATTCAGTACTACGGTGGAATTCCAATGTTGCACACGGAAAACATGGACAAGGAAATGTCATTGTACGCTGCTCGCAATTATAATACTACAGATGCTAGTATCGGAACGTTGGCGATTTTGGTACAGCGCACTTTCCGGTGGCTGTACATTGCGTTGATGGACGCTCTGTTGTATCCTCCGTCGCCAATGCCGAGTTATGACTACAAAACAACGTTCAAGCTGGTTGAAGAAGCGTTCTCTGCAGATTTGAACGAGTGTGGCGTCGCGGTTGCACAGAACAATGACGTTATCCGTGTGTCCATGTGTATGACGTTGGGAGACCATGCGGTCACGTGTATGG
>QCUJ01000092.1 GCA_003210795.1 Synechococcus sp. AG-679-B05
GTTGGCGTTATCGCAGCTGTAGTACTGCTGAAGCGCGGACAGAACCTGACGCGGTTTCTGACTGGTGGCCGCGTGATCCAGGTAGACCAGCGGGCGACCATCGGGAGCTTTTTGCTCGAGAATCGGGAAATCAGCACGATATCGAGACGCCAAACTCACGATATCTGCACCAGCACGTGCTTTTGGGGCGATCGTCATCGGTCGAGGCTCTCCATCACACGGTTCAGCGGCTGCCAGGCCTGCGCTATGGAAGGAAGTTGCTCAATCACCTCCTGACAGGCGCCGCGCAGCAGCAAAGCTGCGGCGTCAGAGGCGCCGATGCCACGGCTCTGCAAATAAAACAACTCGTCCTCCTGCAACTGGGACACAGTGGCGCCATGGGCGCAGCGCACATCGTCCGCAACGATTTCAAGCTCCGGCTTGGTATCGACACGGGCCTGGCCAGACAACAACAGGTTGCGACTGAGCTGCGCTGCATTGGTGCGCTGGGCGACGCGAGGAACATCGATCGCACCGTTGAAGATCGTGTGAGATTGACCGGAGGCCAAACATTTCTGCAGCTGATCCAACTCACCCTCCGGCCCGTCGAAGCGCACAGCGGTGTGGGTGGCTAATTGCTGTTCGGCACTAGTCATGGCAAGGCCTTTGAGTGTGGTTTCGGCCTGGCCTTCCAACTGGACCACCCGGGGCTCAATCCGACCCAGAGACCATCCGGTCACCACAGATGTGAAGGCATAACGGCTGCGAGGAGCCTGTTCCACCGCCAAATGGGCCAGGAGCGAAGCCTGACCATCGGCCGTGGCGAGAAAACCATGGCGAAGCTCAGCTTCCTGACCAAGGTGTACTTCAATTACATGGCTGTGGGCAGAGCCCCCCTCAGCCAGGACGACTTCCAGAAGATCCAGATCCGCCTTCTCATCCAAGATCAGAATCACCCTGGTGGCGACGAGACCATCGCCACCCGAGAGCACCAGCTCCAACGGAGGCACCTTGCCGTGGATCCGCAAAGCCAGGAGCTGGTGACTGCTGGCATGGTTGAACTCCACTGGCCAGGCTTCTGCACAACCGCAGTGATCCAGGATCTGCCCCAGAACCTGCTCCAGATCAGCGTGATTCAGCAGTGAAAAACCCTGTGGCCAAACCTGACCCTCAAGAGAGGGCTGACTGCCATCAAGCACAAGTCGCAGCACTCCCTCGGACGGTGCGGGGAGGGCGTGACGGACTGATGTCGAACATGGAGGCAGCGCTGCAACAGCTGCCAGCCGCTTGAGATCGGTGAGCCGCCAGGCCTCCTGCCGTCGCGTTGGCAGACCGAGACGTTCCAAAGCAGCGCGGCCTCGCTCCTGAACCGGCGCCAGAACACTGCTGACCATGGTCACGCCACCCCCTGAGCGGCGAGTTCCTTATCGACCCAGTCGTACCCGGTCTGCTCCAGCTCGAGAGCCAGCTCCCGACCACCGGTGCGCAGGATTCTTCCCGAAGCCATCACATGCACGTAATCCGGGGTGATCTCATCCAGCAAGCGCTGGTAATGGGTGATCAACAAGGTGGCGTTATCGGTTGTCGCCAACTGATTGACGCCACCGGCCACGATGCGCAGGGCATCGATATCTAAGCCGGAATCGGTCTCATCCAGGATCGACACCACAGGCTCGAGCAGCGCCATCTGCAGAATCTCGTTGCGCTTCTTCTCGCCTCCGGAGAAGCCTTCGTTCACGCTGCGCTCCAGAAAAGCTGGATCCATTTGCACCACGGCCAGTTTCTCGCGCACGTGGTCTTCAAAAGCAAAGGTGTCCAGTTCTTCAGCCCCCTGTTTTTCACGGCGAGCGTTGGTGGCAACCCGAAGAAACTCGAGATTGCTCACACCGGGGATTTCAACCGGGTACTGAAAGCCGAGGAAGACGCCGAGACGAGCCCTCTCCTCGGGCTCCAGTTCGAACAGATCCTGGGATCGGTAGCGCACCGAACCACCGGTCACGCGATAGGCGGGATGGCCAGCCAAAACCTTGGACAGGGTGCTTTTGCCGCTGCCATTGCGCCCCATCACGGCATGGATTTCACCAGCGCGAACCTGGAGATTCACACCCTTGAGGATGGGCTTGTCCTCGACCGCAGCATGCAAGTCAGTGATTTCGAGAAGCAGCTCGGCGTCGGGGCGAATCACGGAATGAGAAAAGAGGACGGGAGAAGCGGGATCGGGACGGTCTGAACCGGGACGTTCAGCCGACGGATCCCTCAAGCTTGAGAGCCAGAAGCTTGTCCGCCTCAGCGGCAAACTCCATCGGCAGCTGGTTGAACACATCGCGGCAGAAGCCGCTCACCATCATCGAGACCGCCTCTTCAAAGCCGATGCCACGGCTCTGCAAATAAAAGAGCTGATCTTCTGAAATGCGGCAGGTGCTCGCTTCGTGCTCGATAGCAGCCTGGGGCTGTTGAGAACGAATATATGGATAGGTGTTGGCAGCCGCCTGATCACCGATCAGCATTGAATCGCACTGGCTGTAATTACGCGCCCCCTTGGCATTGCGGCCCATTTGCACCAGGCCGCGATAGCTGTTGCTGGAACGCCCCGCGCTGATTCCCTTGCTCACGATGGTGGAGCGAGTGCGAGGACCCACATGCACCATCTTTGTGCCAGTGTCCGCCTGCTGGCAGTTGTTGGTTAAGGCCACCGAATAAAACTCACCCACAGAATCAGCTCCCTGGAGCAAACAGCTGGGGTACTTCCAGGTAATGGCGGAACCCGTCTCCACCTGGGTCCAGCTGATGCGGCTGCGGGCACCGCGGCACTGACCGCGCTTGGTCACGAAGTTGTAGATGCCGCCAACGCCGTTTTCATCACCGGCGTACCAGTTCTGAACTGTGGAGTATTTGATCGAGGCGTCATCCAGGGTGACCAGCTCCACCACCGCGGCATGGAGCTGATTGGTGTCGAACATCGGAGCGGTGCAGCCTTCCAGGTAACTGACGGATGCACCTTCCTCCGCGACGATCAACGTGCGCTCGAACTGACCGGTATCGCCGGAATTGATCCGGAAGTAGGTGGAGAGCTCCATTGGGCACTCCACACCCTTCGGGATGAAGACAAAGGAGCCATCGCTGAAGACAGCTGAATTGAGCGCCGCAAAGTAGTTGTCGTTGCTTGAGACAACACTGCCGAGATACCGC
>QCUJ01000093.1 GCA_003210795.1 Synechococcus sp. AG-679-B05
CGGTGCAGACCTTCACGAACAACTCCACGTTGTCTGCGAACCGGCCCTGATTTAGGTGAAAAATTCGGTCAGCGAAGACGCTCCCAATGCCGTAGGTGCCGTAGTTGCCTAGGCGCCATAGCCCCTCCCGGCTGGAATGTTGGTAATGCGTCGGGTACCAGGCCTTGTACGGAAGACCATTTTCTTCAGCCCGCCAGCTCAATTCTTCGGCGGCGTCTCCCCGCGCGGTGGGCCGACAGCTGGGTTGGCCTAATTTCATCCATGCGGATCTGTCAATGGCCAGAAAGGCTGGGGCTGCGAACACATGAAGGCCTTTGTTGATGTGGTTGGACGCCTGGGCCAGGCCGAGGAAACTCTTGTGTTGTCCCGCCCAGTGGATCGCTTCCATCACGGCTTCACGCTTAAGGGGTACGCATTCGTTGTCCACAAAAAGGACAACGTCTGTTTTTGATTGACGAAGCACTGCATCCATCCATTGGCTTTGGTCGGCTCGGATGTGGTGCTGTTTGAGCGGTAGTTGAAAGTGCTTGAAGACCGCTGCTTGCTGCTGGTGAATGCGCGCGTCGGAGTCAGGCCAGTTGAGCGAATGGATTTCGGCCTTCATTCCTGGATCATGGGTATATCCATAATCCAGGAATGGCTTGCGTCACGCATAGGTGGCAGGTGGCAAAACGATTGCTACGTTTCTGAAGTCACTAGGGGTGTCCGGGGTCATTTTTTGGCCTTTCGGACTGAGATCACACCCTCCGAACCTGATTCCGGGTCATTCCGGCGCAGGGAAGTGCATGGCGTGATCTGCGACCACTCAGTCAACCTCTGGGCTATACGTTTCTTCATAGATCATGCACGCTACCTGGATTGAATCTCGCAAGGGACAGGCCAACGTTTCTCAGATGCATTACGCCCGTCAGGGGGTGATCACGGAGGAGATGGCTCATGTCGCCAAGCTCGAGAACCTGCCGGAATCGTTGATCTTGGAAGAGGTGGCCCGGGGCCGCATGATTATCCCGGCCAATATCAACCACACCAGTCTGGAGCCGATGGCCATCGGCATTGCAACCAAGTGCAAGGTGAATGCCAACATCGGTGCGTCACCTAACGCTTCCGATGCCGCTGAGGAAGTCAAGAAGCTGAAGCTGGCGGTTAAGTACGGCGCTGACACGGTGATGGATCTTTCCACCGGTGGGGTCAACCTCGATGAGGTTCGTAAGGCAATTATCGATGCTTCTCCGGTTCCGATCGGCACGGTGCCTGTGTATCAGGCCCTTGAGAGCGTCCACGGCTCAATTGAGAAGCTTGATGAGGATGATTTCCTCCATATCATTGAGAAGCACTGTCAGCAAGGGGTGGATTATCAGACCATCCACGCTGGTCTGCTGATTGAGCACCTTCCCAAGGTGAAAGGACGCATCACAGGCATAGTCAGCCGTGGAGGTGGGATTCTGGCTCAGTGGATGCTCTATCACCACCGTCAGAACCCGCTTTACACCCGCTTTGACGATATTTGCGAGATCTTCAAGCGTTACGACTGCACCTTCTCGCTTGGTGATTCTCTGCGCCCTGGTTGTACGCACGATGCCTCTGACGCTGCTCAGCTGGCAGAACTTCATACTTTGGGTGAATTGACTCATCGTGCTTGGAAACATGATCTTCAGGTAATGGTGGAAGGGCCTGGTCATGTGCCCCTCGATCAGATCGAGTTCAACGTGAAGAAGCAGATGGAGGAATGCAGTGAAGCGCCGTTCTATGTGCTTGGTCCTTTGGTCACTGATATTGCTCCTGGTTATGACCACATCACCTCGGCCATAGGCGCTGCGATGGCCGGTTGGCATGGCACAGCGATGCTTTGCTATGTCACCCCGAAAGAGCATCTTGGTCTGCCTAATGCCGAAGATGTGCGTGAGGGGTTGATTGCCTACAAGATTGCAGCCCATGCCGCTGACATTGCGCGTCATCGTCCTGGTGCCCGTGATCGCGATGATGAATTGAGCAGGGCTCGTTACAACTTCGACTGGAACAAGCAATTTGAGCTTTCTCTAGACCCTGAGAGGGCCAAGGAGTACCACGATGAAACGCTTCCAGCAGACATCTACAAGCAGGCCGAGTTCTGCTCGATGTGTGGACCGAAGCATTGTCCGATGCAGACTAAGATCACAGACAAAGATCTCGATTTATTGGAAAAATCTTTAAAGGCAATAAATTAATTGGAATTTAATTATCGCGTAAATGAAAAAAAATAATGCCGAGTTTAACAAATATCGCACTCTCTGCAAAGAGCTAAACCCCCTTTACGACTATATCCAGCGAACATGCTTTCATGATGACACGATTTATAGTATTAGTTCCCGTTTAAAAAACATATACATAGATTTCGAGAGGTCTTATAGTGAATCCTTGGAAAAAAATTTAGACCACTATATTGACTACTTTTCGATTTGTGATCATCTATTTTTCATTAACTTTCTCTCTAAGGTAACGACAGAAGAAGATCATGCCATCTTGATTCATGCAATAAGTAATATTGGACGATTTTTGTCTTGTCGTTTTCAAAATTTACTTAAGATAAAGTACAATCATGATCTTTCTTCTTTAGATCAAAAGAAAGCGCTTTTTGTCATAAAAGGTCCATTTCATTTAGCCCATATGTCTTTTGTTAAATCATTTCTATATGGCCGTCAATTAAGCAAGTCACGCAATGTTGATCCTTATTTTATTTTTTTGGATGAAGAGCCACCCGCAAAGATTAAAAGTATTTCATACAATTTGTCAGGATTAAAGCCTTCAATTCAGCTTCGTCAATTAAAAAAAATTATAATAAATGGCAATTATGGAACTTTAATTTGGCAGTCTGTCACGCAAAACCTGTCTTTATTTATGGGTAGCAGGTTTACAAAGCAACAAATATTTTGGTCCGCAAGATATAGAAATGTATTATTTTCTAGTATTGATAAATACTTTTTTGGAGCACGAGAGCATAAATCTATCATTAAATATAATGGTACTGATTGGAGATATGGTCGATTTTTCGTGGCCGAGTGGAAAGGTCTCGCTATTATAAATAAAGAAACCTCTTTGTCTACAAAAGATGATCAGC
>QCUJ01000094.1 GCA_003210795.1 Synechococcus sp. AG-679-B05
GCTTTTCGGTGAGTGTTGTCTTGCCGGCGTCAGGGTGGGAAATAATCGCGAAATTGCGACGTCGATCGACTGCCGCTGCGACCACCTCACTCAGATCCCTCTGCTGCGCTGCCGTGCTGCCCGTCATCTTGTGATTTCAATCCACCAAGCCTGACACCACCAGATAGCGATCGTCCTCCGCTTCAACACGCAAGCCATTCAATCCCGCCCTTTTCAGCTGAGCCGTCACCTCATCTGGCTCAAAGGCAGCTGCCAGCGATGCTCGAAAATCCTGAATCAGCACAGCAGGAGCACCTGGAAGATAGGTGCGTTGCAAACGATCGAGTTCAGACACACTGAACGGACGGCGCAGATCGCGATGCAGAACGCGGCAGCCGTGAACAGCCAGGCTGCTGGTGAGCGCCCAGAGCAGATCAGGTTGGTGCAGATGATGCAGGAGGCTGTTGCTCACGATTAGATCCGCCGTATTCACCAGATCGCTCTCGACCAATTGCTGAAGAGGGCACTGCATGAAACGAGGAGGGTGATCCATCGTGGCTGCACGGGCCCTGGCCAGATGCAGCATGGCGGCGGCTCCGTCCACGCCGATCACTTCCGATTCCGGAAAGGCATCGCTGAGTCGCAAGGTGATGTTCCCAGGGCCGCATCCCAAATCAATCACGCGCCGTGGTGGAGCACCTGAAGCTGTATCCCTCACCAGAGAAAGAATCAAGGACAGAGTGTGATCGTCACCGGCGTTGAAATCCGCAGCTCCGTAGGCGGCAACCTGATCGACGTCATCCATAAGTTCAGGTTCGGGGACACGCTGGATCATTTGCTGCCGATCTCAAAGAAAATCTGAATTGGACACTGCAGATGGTGGTAAAGATGCATTGCCCACCCCATTGGTGGCGTTAGGGTCGGAGCACTCTGTCCATCCGCCCGCACGTGACCCTGACACCAAATCGTGTGGAGACCCAGGCCGGCACTTCTGCTGCCAGCTTCGGAGATTTCCCGGCCACGGCCCCTGCAGCCAACCCCGTTTTTTATCGGACCTACAGCCGTAAAACATCTGAGGGTCGAGAAAGTTGGAGCCAAGTCGGTTCCCGCAACCTCGAAGGGTTGAGAAAGCTAGGACAACTGAACGACAGCGAGGTGGAGCTGTTGGCTCGGATGCAATCCGAGAAAAAAGCCTTGCCCTCAGGCCGTTGGTTGTGGATTGGAGGCACCCGTTGGATCGAACAACCTGAAAACTTTTCCGGCTCCTACAACTGCACATCCACCAACCTGGTGGACTGGGAAGCCTTCGGTCTAATGATGGACTTGGCCATGATGGGCTGCGGCACTGGCGCCATCATTGAGCCGCATCTGATTGATCGGTTGCCCGTCGTGCTCAACACCATTGAGGTGCGCACGGTGAGTGACATCGGGATAACCCCCGCAGCCGATCGTCAGGACGATTGCACCCACAGCATTGAAGGCAATCAAGTCCGCATCAAGGTGGGCGACACCCGTCGCGGCTGGGTTGACAGCTATCAGTTGATGCTTGAACTGAGCAGCGATGAACGATTCAACGGTGGTCTGATTCAAATTGAGATTGACCTCAGCGATGTTCGCCCCGTAGGCGAAACCCTCAAGGGCTTTGGTGGCATGGCCAATCCGGTGAAGCTGAAAGATCTGTACAGCCGAGTTGCTCGTCTTTTAAATAAAGCGCAGGGTCGACGACTCACCTCCGTCGAATGCTGCCTTCTGATCGATGAAGCGGCCGTCACCATCGTGGCCGGAAACATTCGTCGCAGTGCCGGCATGCGCCAGTTCGCTGCCGATGACCACATCGCTGCCTCGTCCAAAGACAATCTCTGGCAGCAGGATGATGAGGGGAACTGGCGGATTGATCCTGAACGTGATGCCCTGAGGATGGCCAATCACACCCGTGTGTATCACACACGTCCCAGCAAGGAGGTGGTCCACGCAGCGGTAACCAAGCAGTTCAACTCAGGCGAAGGTGCCATTCAGTTCGCCCCCGAAGCGATCGCACGGTCCAACGCCGATCTGCTCAGCACGCCTGAACTGCGTAGCGAATTCATCGAGGTCTACTGCGACCAGGGCCGTGAAGAAGCCGGGCGCTGGCTGAATGAGAACCATGGTCCGATCGGGGCCGCTGAGCTGGAACATCGTCTCGGCCGCTACGGGCTGAATCCCTGCGGCGAGATCCTCGGAGCTGATTTCCACTGCAACCTCGCAGAGGTTCATCTGAACCAGATCGATCCCAGCGACGAGGAAGGTCAGGACGACGCCTTTCGAGCTGGAGCTCTGTCTGTCGCATGCTTGCTCAACCATCGCTTCGAAGTGGAGCGTTATCGCCAGAGCCGCGAATGGGATCCGATTGTCGGTGTGAGCTTCACCGGTCTGTTCGATTTCTTCGTGCATGCCTTCGGCTCAGCCTGGCTGCGCTGGTGGGAAGCAGGTCGTCCGGAAACAGAGGAAGGTCGCCAGTTCAAGCAACAGGAAGCCACCTACCTGAGTCGTTGGAAGAAGATCGTCAACGAAACGGTTTGGGATTACTGCGATCGCCACGGCTTGCGTCGCCCCAACCGCTGCACAACCGTTCAGCCTGCCGGAACAAAGAGCCTTTTAACAGGAGCCGCTCCTGGTTGGCATCCCCCCAAGGCCCAGCGTTTCATCCGCCGAATCACCTTCCGGAAGAATGACCCTGTAGCGATGGCCTGTATGGACTATGGGTACACCATTGTGCCGTCGCAATCCGACAAAGACAGCGAAGGCCGGTTGCTGGATGATCCTTTTGATTCACGCTGCACCGAGTGGCTGGTTGAAATTCCCACCGAAGTGAGCTGGGCAAACCTTCCCGGTGCTGATGTCGTTGACATCAATGGCTTCAGTGCCATGGCTCAGTTCGACTTCTACATGCAGGTGCAGCGGCATTACACCGCCCACAACACCTCAGCCACGATCGAATTCCGTGAGCATGAAATCGAACC
>QCUJ01000095.1 GCA_003210795.1 Synechococcus sp. AG-679-B05
CATAGATTCGCATCTTATTCAAGAATTTAGGTTAAGTACTCAGATACAAAAAACGGTTTTTGCATTATCAGTAGAGAAGTCCAACAAGGAGGTCACATGAAGGGTTTTCTGAAATGGTTTGGCAATGCCCTGGCTCATGCAATGGGCGCAATTGATGCAGAAGAGAAGAGCCATATCCCGCCTCCAATAGGCACGAGTCCTTATCGAGACAGGCCGACAAAGGGAACACATGATTACTGGGATTATGCTTAACGGGATTGAGGAGTAGCCTCATCTTAAAAGAGTTTATTTATATCAACGATCCTGCTTGCCTCCTGCCCTCTGTCCGGTCAGGAGGCATTTTCATATCTTGCGAGTCGGTCGCAGTCATGCTTTGGCCATTGGTCGAGCAGCTGCTCCGCCGACTAAACACAACCAACCAACCAACCAACAACTCACTATCGAGCCTCAGGCTTCTATCGCCTGCCTGGATGATCCCGGGAACATCTGTATGAGGATGGGTACGCTGTTCGCACTGTTATTGAACAGCTCTTTTCAGTCGTCAAAATAACCACTGAGGAGCAGATCTTATTCGCAGCCGTTCATTGATTGCTTAAATCAAATGGGCGCAAATCTTTTTATAGACTGCGCCCAACATTTTCAATGGAGTAGTCTTAAAGCCCTAGGAACATTGCTGGCACACGATCGAGCATGTGGTTCCCTGATATTTGCAAGACCACGTTAATCATCATTCCTGCCAAGTGAGCACCGCCAACCAAGGCCAATCCTCGCCATAGCTTCTCATAATTCGCAGGTGGCTTGCCTCCAGCCCAAGCCATTGAAACTTGCACATATCCCGGCACACCCGGCACAACAATCTTGATTGGCAATGCTGCAGCAAAATTGCTACGTAGCAGACTGTCACTGCCTTTTGAGCGATCACTGGATGCAAAACTCTGTTCTAGTGCAGCAATTCTTGTAAAGTTGGCCATCGTCATTCCGCTTGCGGAAGTATACGAGCGTATGTACGGAACAGTGCTATCACCAAAGACTTCTGTGTATTCAGCGGAGTCGATAATGGAATCGATCAATGTATCAAAGCCTTGCTCGGACTGGATGGCAGTTGCAGTTGCAATTTCCTCTTGATCAAGCGGAGGGCGACCGAGCAGGTGCTTGAAGTTCAACTCAATACTTCGGTATGCGGAGACTGCATAGAAGTAACGAGATTTATACAATTCACTTTTAGCCAGCTTGCGAATGAATTCCTGGGTAGATATGCGCCCGTCCGACAATTGCGCTTCCAGAACATCACAACGTTCATGAGCCATGATGTGTGCATTGCCTAGGACTTGTCGATACGCAGCAGCAATACATTCATCTAAAGCGTCATTATCAGACGCGACTAAACGATCAAAGGTGACCCGATGTGGACATTCAGCGTGATCCCGCGGGCCCATCGATATCCGCATCTCCCGGCAGGACTGCCGCAGGAATTCAGCGTTTGTCAGGGCAACTTTCTCTTTTCCGTTTTGATGGCCTGCAACAGAAAAAGCCGATTCTGATGATTTGGACTCAGCACCAAATCTAAACTTGGGCGAGAGGGACGCGTTCATTGCTTGCTAAGGAATTAACAGGATTTGAAACGCAATGCACCGAGATCAAAGATTTTTTGCGGTGCAAATCAGAGCGATCCAAGTCTGAGTTTAATCTTCTTGGATCGAGGATTTATCTTTTTCGAGAAAAAATTCTATTAAAATATGAATAGATATATTTTGTTTTCTTGATTCTGCGGGTTGATCCCTCCAATCACTGTAATACATGACGATCCACTCGCCAGGGCAATCAAACGGCCCTTCGCATCAACATCAGGGATTGAATTTGGCGAAATCAAGCTCTAAGTCCGCACTGTCATCCACTGTCCATGGTCTGACGATGCATCTGGCTTGAACTGGTTCAGCAGCCAGCCTTCACCGCCGGCGTTCTCCTGCGCTGGATTGATCGAGCGGTCTTTGATCGACATGGCACCGATTCTGTTGACCAACCGCAGCAAGTGAGCTCAGGTTTGGCTGCAAAATCGGTTATGCCCTTGATGCCGGCAAGGGCCACACTGTTGCTATGGCAAAAGACCAGATCCAAATCAGCATCCCTGCTTCTGACTACTCAAAGTTGAGATCAGCTCTTTGCAGGGTCGGTTGTGGCAATACACCTGACAAGGACGAGGCAGCTCTGCTGCATGAGCTGATGAAAAAGTTGGAAGCCAGTCGCGGACAGCTGCTCAGTGGAAGCCTCATGGATGGGCTGGGCTCTTGAAGTGACCCAACGCTGCCATCTTTGGTGCATGACCTAGCCCTGGACGATCATCTTCACGGCATTTTTTTCGGCGTATTTTTTACCGACCTTGCTACTGGTGCCAGCTTGATGCGTTGATACGACTGCATTAGAGGCAGGCAACGATCGCGATGACGCGATCGCATCCTGCATCAATTAAATGTCCAAAATCAGGACATTTTTGCGAACAGTTTTTTGTGGTAGTCGACCACATCCTGACAACCAATGACAGGAGTGAAATCCATTTCGATGCCGAACTGAGCACGCCATGGCGCAAAGTGCTCAAAGATTTGAGCATCACTCTCGGCCTTAAACAGGATGGTTACCCGGCCGGCACCAGGAGCATGCACACGGAACAACATCTCAAAGCCATCGAAGTTGTCCAATTTGGCCATCTCGCCTGAATCCCATAACTCACAAAAGCTTTTGTAGGCAGCTAGTTGACCGTCGATCTCAGGAAAAACACAATCCGCGAGATACATCTGCATTGGAGGCCGAAAAGAGGGGCATCCAAGTCGTAGCCAACCCCAAGACTTGCCAC
>QCUJ01000096.1 GCA_003210795.1 Synechococcus sp. AG-679-B05
CGCTTGGTGAATGCACGCAGCAAAGCAGAAAACTAGTCGAGGTACACGAGACAACGAATCAATTCTTAGCTACGACTTCGCTTGCTTTTGCGAAGTCCGTACACTCGTCACAGCATTTGGAGCCCACCATCCTTGCTAGACGAAGAGGTGCATCTGTGGATTATTGATTGATACCAATCATCCTTAATGGTAGCCATGTAAGCGATTAAAAGTCGAAGGGCTTTTCATGGATGATCACAATGAATGAGAAAACCCAGGCGAACACGAGTACAAAAGAAATCATTTGAATGGTGTGATGTGTGAGGCTCTCTCCTCGTGAACACACCATCGCCACCTATGGCTCCAGTTACCATTCATGCTCCCTAAGTGTTGCCTGAATATTTCCTTAGAGTGCCTCTTTATCCGCAGGACTGAGGGCGACAACAAATCGCGCCATTGCCAACGAAATTTTTGCCGAAAACTCGATACTCCCGAATCAATCTAGAGCCTTCACGACTTTCTAAGCACTGAGCGCTATCAATATGAAGGACGAATGGAATTTGATTTCAGCAATATTCTTTTCTCACTCGCTGACATGATCAAGCAGAAACTCATTCAATACGACGATTTGAATGGTCTTAACCAGCTGAAGCTCAGCAAGATCAAAGCCATGTCGATGTTCTGAGAAATCAGTGCGTGGATCAACCACCACAGAAGCTCCTGGCGGTCGATATCGGTCTGATTCATATCGTCCTTGATCTGCGCCCAGGCTTTCTTCCGCTGCGGGTAGCCCTGCGAGCTGGAGTTGGTCAAAACGGTCGGCGATTCCTGTTGCGGTCGCTTTCGGATAGCCAATCAACCGTTGAAATCCGCGGAACCAGCCAGCTTTTGGAGCATTTCAACGATGGGCGCTTGGAGCCACACAAGGTGTAAACCAAGAAAAATGGCCTCCCCGCTCAAAGCGGGAAGACCAGTTGAGAAGCGGGATTTGAAGGATGGGCGATACGGGGATCGAACCTGTGACAATCTCCTTGTAAGGGAGGTGCTCTACCGCTGAGCTAATCGCCCGAAGTGCAGATTCTGCCTTAGCGCGGCAATCTGAACTCGATTGCAGATCGGTGAACCTTGGCTTCGGGCCAGCACCACGACCGCGCCACCCTCGGTTGGAGCCTTCCCATCGGCCTGGCGGCGGGATCTTTGCTCGGTCCCACCGCAGGCGTCATCGCCTTCACCGCGTTCCTGTTCGGAGGACTGTGGCTTTCGCCGGACCTTGACACGCAATCCAATGCTCTGCATCGCTGGGGCCCACTGGGCGGCATCTGGTGGCCCTACAGACGACTCATTCCCCACCGCTCCATCTGGTCCCACGGACCTCTGGTCGGCACCGCTGTTCGCCTGTTGGTTCTCCTGGGCTGGACGGTGTTGATCAGCAGTCTGGTCCCAGCCATCAACCCCAACAAGGTGCTGACTGCGCTGCCTTGGGCCCTGCAGAACCACCCCCAGGAAACCGCAGCACTGCTGCTGGGTCTGGAGGCAAGCGTGTGGCTGCATCTGCTTCAGGACGGTGATCCATGGCCAGCGGAATGGACCCGGCACCAACGACGAAGGCGACGGCGGTGAGAAGGTAAGCGCGTTTCACGCAGGAGACCGATGGCCACCAGCTCCTCTGATGCTCTGCAGGAACTCGTCCAGGTCGTGGCACAACTGCGGGATCCAGAAGAGGGCTGCCCCTGGGACTTGGGACAAACCCATACCTCTCTGGTGCCTTACGTGCTGGAGGAGGCCCACGAAGTGGCGGATGCGATCCGTCATGGCAATGACGCAGATCTCAAGGAGGAACTGGGGGATCTGCTGCTGCAGGTGGTGCTTCATGCCCAGATCGCCGGCGAGGAGAAGCGCTTTGATCTCGAAGCGATCGTTCGCACGATCAGCGCCAAGCTGGTGCGCCGACACCCTCATGTGTTCGGCGGCGAGCCGCGCAGCTGGGAGCAGATCAAAGCCGAGGAAAACGCCGAAAAGCGAACCAGCAGCAGTAGTCCGCTGAGCGATCAGCTGGCGAAAAAAGTTCGTGGCCTATCCGCCCTGGCCGGAGCGATGACGATCTCCAAAAAAGCAGCGAAAGCAGGCTTCGAATGGGATGACATCTCCGGCGTCTGGGACAAGGTGCAAGAGGAGCTCGAAGAATTAAAAGAAGCGGTGATCAGCGGTGACAAAGCCCATGCCCAGGAGGAGCTGGGGGATGTTCTTTTCACCCTGGTGAACGTGGCCCGATGGTGCGACCTCGAACCGGAAGAAGGACTGGCCGGGACCAACCGGCGCTTCCTCGACCGATTTTCACGCGTGGAGGCAGCTCTCAACGGAGACCTTCAAGGGCGCAGCATCCAGGAGCTGGAACACCTTTGGCAGCAGGCCAAGAAGGCGATCCGCTCCGAACAGAGCTGAATCCGTCTGTTGCAGCGACCCGGTGATATCAGTCATCCAGGCCGGGGCGGCTGCGACGCTGCCTCTTGATCGCACCGCGTTGTTTCTTGGCATCCACCCGACGCCGCTGGGAACTGCGGGTCGGCCTGGTGGCTTTGCGCGATGGCGGCAGGGGCTGAATCCCCTCCCGAATCAGCGCCGCAAGACGTTGAAGAGCAATCTGACGATTCTGGTACTGGGATCGCTCCTCCGAAACGGACACCACCAGGCAACCGTTCACCAACCGAGCCCGATGGCGCTCCAACAGACGTTGCCGGTGAAACGGACCCAGGCCAGCGGACTCCTGCACCGACCAACTCAACCGCACGGCGGATTCAACCTTGTTGACGTTCTGACCGCCGGCACCGCTTGACCGACAAAACAACCAGTGGAGTTCAGACGCCGGAA
>QCUJ01000097.1 GCA_003210795.1 Synechococcus sp. AG-679-B05
TCAGGCCGGAAGCGACGCCAGCCTGCTCAGCGCCTGGCGGAACTGCGGCAGCACTCTGCGGGGAGTGCTTTGCCTGACGGCCGCTCTCTGTGTAATCGGGTTCTATCACCCGGGATTAGCCCCCTTGATTGCCTTTGAACAATTGGGGGCGAAACCAACCGATCTGGGCTTGTTCACCAGCGTGCTGGCAGCGGGCAGCATCCTTGGCGGGGTCGTGCTGCAGCGCAACAGCAGCAGGTTCTGTCAGCGCCCTTTTCTCACCCTAGGGGGATTTGCACTGTTGACCGCCATCGCCCAACTGGGAATGGCACGAACCACTGGAGCTGGCTTCAGCCTGGCAATGGCGTTTCTCATTGGTGCTGGTACTGCTGGTTTATTGAGCAGCTGCAACCTCATCACCCAGATCGGCTCTCCTCAGGAGATGCGTGGGCGCATGGCCGGTCTGAGTCAGATTGCCTTTCTCGGGGGTGGCGGGATCAGTGGATTGCTGGCAGCCCTGCTCGTGAAGACCACAAGCCTGTCCACAGCATTTGGCTTGACAGGTGGTCTCAGTGTTGGTGTTGCCCTCATCTGGATGAGGCAACAGGGCGGCAAAACCCTGAAGCTCAGATGAGGTTGACGCCCTTCAGCACCTTGGTGAGCACGACTGCCGTGACCAAACCAGCACCCACCAAACCGAGATAAATCGCGATGCCCATGCACTTGTTCTTAACAATTGACCATTAGATCAAAATTGTCCGTTCCACCCACAATCCGGCCCCCATTTCGTCAACACCTGACATCTGATTTATGTCAGATCTCAGTCCTGCATGTAGCTGCGACCATCCTTTAGACACTGCTCCGCTTTCTGCAACTCACGCCCCAAGTACAGCGCATGGTCGAGGCGACTGATCGGATGGGGACCGTCGCCTTCGGTGAGCTGAATCCCCACCTGTTTCGCCGTGCGGCCGCGATACACCGCTGATGGGCGTCGCGGTGCATTGTCCCCCTTACAACTCAACACCTCGCCGGTGTCGGAGTCGCGCGCCAGCCCCTTGTCATCAATGGTGTTGCCGAAGTGCTCCAGCACCAGCTCGGCTGCATCACGATCCAGCTTGATCAGAAAATATCCATTCGGATCCAAAGCAATAAAACGCTGGGACAAGCGCTGATCGAGAGCATCAATCGATGCGGCGATGGATGCCGGTGCTTCCGGAGTTGTGGTCATGCCTTCAACCTACAAAGCCAGGGTTGGCTGTTCGGCTTTAAACGGCAGGTCCGCATTGATGGCCTCGATCTCCTGCTCCATCAGTTCATTCACCTTGGGCAACCAGGCCCGGATCAGGCCACTCATGCGGGGGTGATACCAGCGGTGCAGGCTGGCATTGGGGAGGGCTACAAAACCACGACGCCGTTTATGACTGCCACCGGCCCCTGGATCGAAATGATCGAGACCCATCTCAATCGCCCATTGAATCGGAGCGTAATAACAGACCTCGAAATGGAGGCAATCGATCTCCTCCTTACTGCCCCAGTAGCGGCCCCATAGGTGGTGGCCATCGCGTACGCACATCGACATCGCCACCGGATCGTGTGGATCTCCGCGATGGGCTGAAAACAACACCACCTGATCGCGGTGAACAGCCGCAAGAGCCTCAAAAAAGCCTTCCTCGAGATACTTACTGCCCCAAGGCCCCCAGCGAGAGCAATGCTGTTGATAGAAGCGATGCATCGTCTGGAAGAGACCCAGATCCAGCTGCTCGCCGGTGAGCGGTGTCACGGTGAGCCCGGCTTTGGCGACCGCCTTGCGCTCCCGCTTGATGTTGCGGCGCTGATTGGCGTTGAACCGTTGCAGATAGTCGTTGAAACTGCGATCTTCTCCGCGGCTCCAGAGGCTCTGCTGATTTAGCCAGGTGGCACATCCGGCCGCTTCCGCCAAGGGACGCCAATCGGAATCCACATAGAGAAAGTTGCAACTAAGGATGCTGTTCTGCTCGCAGAACAAGTCGATCACCCGCAACATTTCGGCGGTGAGAGTGGCTTCATCTTCACCGGAGCTGACATGGAAGCGGTAGCCCAACACGGGGCTCACCGGACTCATGCCAAGCAGCTTGGGGTAGTAGCGCAGGCCAAGGTCACTGGCCAATCGTGCGAAGGCCTGATCGAAGACAAACTCGCCGTAGCTGTGGCCTTTCAGATAAAGCGGCGCAACAGCGATCGGACTATCTCCGCGCCAAATGGCGAGATGCAGCGGCTGCCAGCCCTGATTGGGGATGATGCTGCCAGACCGTTCAAGGGCATCAAGCCATCCCCAACGATAAAAGGGAATCGCATCTTCTCCAACCAATGCCTGCCAACGCTGCTCAGGAATTTCACTGATCGAACGATGCCAGCGGGCGGTTAAGCCTGTCATGTTGGCGGCGCTGCAGGCAGATACAACCAAACGATAACGAGTTATGGGTTGAGAGCGTTCAGGCCAGTGGATCGGCAACAAATGTGATCATTTTGTTTCCATAATCAATTTTAAGATCCTCAACATCGACGCCTTTAACAACAGCTTTAATGTCGTCACCCTTGGTTAGCCAGACATTTTTCCCGCGTTGCTCCAATGTCGCAGAGGCGCAACCGCAGAACTCAATTTTGTCGCCAATTTCAAAATCCATAATTTTCACATATCCTTCTTTGGGATTATTGATGCTGCCATTTTCAGTGACAAAAGTATCATTACCTTTTCCTCCCCAGGCCTTATCTTTTCCGGTACCGGAAGCAATAATGTCGTCACCAGCTCCGCCCTTGATTTTGTCATTACCTTCAAAAGTGGTGATGACA
>QCUJ01000098.1 GCA_003210795.1 Synechococcus sp. AG-679-B05
TCTTGTCCGCGACGTCCACCGCGACGATCGCCGCGACGTCCATCGCGGTCACCGCGACCACGGCGCTGTTCCTGCTGTTGCTGCTGGCCAGCAGCTGCGGCAGGGACATCGGCCGCGCCCGGCACGGCATTGGAGTTGGACTGGGGGGAGGAATCGGTCATGGGTTAGCAGGAGTCAGAACTGAAGGCCCGCTTCCCGGGCGGCGTCGGCAAGGGCTTTCACCCGACCGTGGTACAGATTGCCACCTCGGTCGAAGACCACCTGCTGGATGCCTTTGGCGATGGCGCGTTTGGCCACCAGTTCGCCGACGGCAACGGAGGCATCGCAGCTGCCGCCGTTGGCCTTGAGGCCTGAGCGCAGTTCCTTGTCAACGGTCGACGCCGAGCAGAGCGTGCTCTGGGCGGCATCGTCGATGACCTGGGCGTAGATGTGATTGTTCGAACGGAACACAGCTAGCCGAGGGCGGTCGGAGGTTCCGTTGATGTGGCGACGCAGCCGGCGGTGGCGTTTTTGCGTCTGCTGTTTGCGAGAAAGTTTGGACATGCTGAGGTACGGGTGGGACGGTCAGGACAAGGCTTATTTCTTGCCGGACTTGCCCGCCTTGCGCAGGATCCATTCGCCTTCGTAGCGGATGCCTTTGCCCTTGTAAGGCTCGGGCGGACGAATGGCGCGGACTTTGGCGGCTTCGTTGCCCACCAATTCCTTGTCAATGCCGGAAACGATCACCTTGGTGTTGTTCTCCACCTTGAAGGTGATTCCTTCAGGGGGATTGACTTCCACCGGGTGGCTGTAGCCAGCACTCACCACAAGGGTTTTTCCCTTGACCTGGGCCCGGGAACCCACGCCGATGATTTCAAGGCTCTTGCTGTAGCCGTTGTTGACACCTTCGATCATGTTCGCGACAAGGGCACGACACAGACCGTGACGTTCGCGGGAGATTCGCTTGGTGCTCGTGGGAGAAACAACGATGAAATTGTTTTCCTGGCTGACACTGACGCCGTCAGGAAGGGTGCGTTCCAGCTCTCCCTTGGGTCCTTTGACCTTGACGGTCAGGCCGTCGAGGGACACGGTCACCTTGTCGGGGACGGGAACGGGGTTTTTACCAATACGTGACATGGTTCAGCTCCGGATCAGTAGACGTAACAAAGCACTTCGCCACCAACGCCTTCGCGGCGTGCATCGCGGTCGCTCATTACTCCTTTGGAGGTGGAGATGATGGCTACTCCAAGGCCGCCGAGGACTTTTGGAAGGCCACGGGTGTTCTTGTAGATGCGCAGGCCAGGCTTGCTGACCCGCTGCATGGAGCGAATGGTGGGGAGACGGTGCTTGCCGCTGTACTTGAGGGCGAGCACTAACTCTCTGCGAACGCCTTCACCCTGTTCGCTGATTTCGGAGATGAAGCCCTCCTGTTGCAGCACCTTGGCGATGCTGCGGGTCATCCGCGAAGCGGGGATTTTGGTGGTCTCGTGACGCTTTTCACTCGCATTGCGAATGCGAGTGAGCATGTCGGAAATGGGATCGTGGTTGGCCATAGGTGTCGACGGGGAGGGCTCAGTTGCTCTGGAACGGCATTCCCATCTCGCGGAGGAGGGCCCTGCCCTCTTCGTCCGAACGGGCAGTGGTCACGATGGTGATGTCCATGCCCCTGATGGCATCAATCTTGTCGAAGGAGATCTCAGGGAAGATGATCTGCTCGCGTACTCCGAGGGTGTAGTTGCCACGCCCGTCGAAGCTCTTCGGGCTCACACCGCGGAAGTCGCGGATACGGGGCAACGCCAGGTTGATCAGGCGCTCCAGGAAGGCGTACATCCGATCACCGCGCAGCGTGACGGCACAGCCAATCGGCATGCCCTGGCGAATCTTGAAGCCGGCGATGGCTTTTTTGGCACGGGTCACAACGACCTTCTGGCCGGTGATCTGGGCCAGCTCGTTCACAGAGGCCTCAAGGGACTTGGCGTTGGCGGCGGCTTCTCCAAGTCCCCGGTTGACGGTGACTTTCACCACCTTGGGAACTTCGTGGATGTTGGTGAGGGAGAGATCCTTTTTCAGCTTGGGCTGAATGGTCTCCCGGTAGCGCTTCTTGAGTGACATAACGGGGTGAATTGCTTCTGGGCTTGGTCAGAAGTCGGGTTCAGTCGATGACTTCACCGGTTTTCTTCAGCCGGCGTTTTTTGGTGCCGTCTTTTTCAACGACGATTTCAACGCGGCTGGCCACCTTTTTGTCGGTGGAAAAGAGCATCACGTTGGAAGCATGCAAGGCAGCCTCTTCGGTGACGATCCGTCCGGATTCGCCTTCCTGCGTTGGTTTTTCGTGGCGGGTCCGCATGTTCACGCCTTCCACAACAACGCGGTTCTCGTTGGGCAGGGTGCGTAGAACGGCACCGGTTTTGCCCTTGTCCTTGCCGGAGATCACCTGAACGGTGTCACCTTTGCGGATGCGCATCTTGATGCGATCGAGGGCCTTGGCTTTGGTGGTTGCTGTTGCCATGGTCAGATCACCTCCGGAGCGAGGGACACGATTTTGGTGAAACTGCGCTCCCGCAGTTCACGGGCAACCGGTCCGAAAACGCGAGTCCCTTTCGGGTTCTTGTCGTCGTTGATGATCACCGCGGCGTTGTC
>QCUJ01000099.1 GCA_003210795.1 Synechococcus sp. AG-679-B05
CGAGCAAAAGCAGCTGAAATACCTGCTGCATCGTCGTAGGCGGCCTCTAGCAGCCTTGGATCTCTCGGCTGGTCTAGTCCCAGTAACAGAGGTCCCCCTTTGAGCAGGCGACGGAAGCGTTGCAGAAGGGCTACAGCTTTGTCTCCGCTGAAATTTCCGAGGGAACTGCCTGGGAAAAAGCCGATGCGGCGTCGGCCAGTCAGCCGTGGATGTTGCGGCAGATTTTCCAGTTGGCTGTGATCGCAGCAGATCCCCAGCATCGTGGTCTGCGGATGCGACCGGCTCAGAACCTCAAGGGTATCTCGCAAGGCATCGCGGCTGATGTCGAGACCAACGAACAGATCGCTGTTTAGGGCTTTCAGCAACGGCGACACCTTGCGGGAGTTGCCGACACCAAACTCCACTAAAACCCCCCCCTCAACGGCCTCGACGATGGCATCTGCCTGCTGGTTTAGTAGGCCTAATTCAGTTCGGGTAAGGCTGTACTCCGGCTGCTCACAGATGGCAGCGAATAGCCTTGAGCCTTCGCTGTCGTACAGGATCCAGGCCGGCAGTTGCCTTGGCTTGCTTTGCATTCCTTGCCGCACCAATCGTTCCAGGTCGGCCTGGGCAGGATGAAGGTCAAGCAGTTCGACATTCATCGGGCTAAGCGAATTCCGCTCCCCATCCAGCGGCTCGCTGGGGGAAAGAAGTTTCGATATGTGTCCCGTTCATGGCCGGTCGGGGTCATCCAACAGCTTCCCCGGAGCACGAATTGTGAGCTCATGAACTTGCCGTTGTATTCGCCGATGGCACCAGGGGCTGTAGTGAAACCCGGATAGGGCCGATACGGGGTGGAGGTCCACTGCCACAGGGCACCGTGCGCGTGTCGCAGGTCTTTGTTGTGGATACAGCGGGCATGTTCCCATTCCGCTTCGCTAGGCAGACGCGCGTCTCTCCAGCGGGCAAAAGCGTCAGCTTCGAACCAACTCACATGGCGCACTGGACTCCTTTGTTCCCTGGGTCGTCGTCCTGCCAGAGTGAATTCTTCGCAGGCGCCGCGCCAGTAGCGAGGAGCCTGCCATCCGTTCCTCTGACAACAGCTCCACCCTTCGCTCATCCAAAGCTCAGGTCGTTGGTACCCCCCATCGGCAATGAATTGCTCGTAGTCGCCATTGGTCACGAGATCGCTCTGCAGCTCGAAGCAATCGAGCCACACACGGTGACGCGGTGATTCGTTGTCGAAGTGGAAGCCTTTGCCCCCGTGACCGATCTTCACCAGTCCTTCAGCGCAGCTGAGCCATCGGCGCTTCTCCACCGACGTTGTCAGATCCGCCTTGGTGTCGTAACAGGGTTCGAGGGGTTGACGGCTGAACCCGTCCAGGAGATCCATTAGCAGTAGTTCCTGGTGTTGCTGCTCGTGTTGAAGGCCAAGTTCCACCAGCTGAATCAGTTCGAGGGAGGGCTTTTCCAGCAATCGGCGCAGGCCCTCGTCAACACTGTGACGCCAGTCCAGGATGGCTGCGATTCCGGGTCGGCTTAGCAGACCGCGTTCAGGGCGGGGATATCGCTTACCGACGGCCTCGTAATACGAATTGAATTGATAACTCCAGCGCGGGTCGCAGGACTGATGGCCTTCCAGGTGAGGTTGCAGCAGGAAGGTCTCGAAGAACCAGGTGGTGTGGGCAAGGTGCCATTTCGGGGGGCTGGCGTCGGCCATGCCCTGAAGGCTTAGATCGTCCGGTTCCAGCGGTTGAATCAGCGCCTCACTGCGTTTTCGCACCGTTTCCAGCTTGGTGAGCAGCACAATATTGCGAGAGGCTGAAGCTGCGCGGACGTTAAAGGGCTGTGTCCAGCTGTTGATTACATGGGGAGATGGCCCACGATGGGCGCAAGCGATAGGGAGCTTTGATGCCGGCGCAGCAGCGGCAGCTGACACGGGCCGAAAAGCGACAACAGGGAGCGGAAGGTGGGCTGGCTCCGGTGGTTCTGGCTCTGGCGCTCTCCGCGGTCTTCGGCACAGTGCTGGGTTCCCTGTTGCTTTCCCGTGACCTAGGTGTTCGGCCGTCTGTTTTCTTGCATTCTCCGCGGGCTATGTCTGGCAGCGTGCCATCAATAAGCAGCCGTCAGCAGCGGGAGCAGCTGTTGAGCCGGCTGAGGGCCTTGCAGGTTGATCGCTCCTGGTTCCTAAAGCTCGTGGACAGTTCCCTGTTGCAACGCCATCCCGAAAGGGCTGGACGACTTCCGTCCTATGCCCTGGAGGACAAAGCCGTGCGGCGTATCTGGATTGATCTGGCTCAGGACTGGTTGGCACGGATCGAACGGATGCCACCCTCGCTGCGTGCAAGGCTTGGTTCCCTTAGTGATGCCGAATGGCATAGCTCTTCGCGTCGCCTCACAGATCAGGGAATCCATCCGTCAGTGTTGGAAAGGTTGGTAGGAGCAGCGTCTCGTGATCTTCTACCCGGAAACGTTGCGGGCATAACCCCGGAGGAACCGTTCCGTCAGCTCTGGATCGCCGCAGCGATGCAAACCCAAGATGATCTTTGGGTGGAAACTATTGTGACGCGA
>QCUJ01000100.1 GCA_003210795.1 Synechococcus sp. AG-679-B05
TGGAATCACCAATAATAACAATAGGATTGGAGCAAATGATATCCAGAAGATACTAATTACAGCATCTACACAAGGGATCACTACTTTGGATACTGCTCAATCCTATGGATATTCGGAAGAATTTATAGGTAGATTTTGGCCAACAACCACTAAATGCAAAATAATTAGCAAACTTCCTGCAAATATTAGCAAACAAAACAAAAATTCCTGGCCATCAATATTTCAAGAAAGTCTAGTTCGTTTGAAAACGAATAAACTTTATGGCCTTTTACTTCACGACCCGACTGATCTACTAGGTTTACACGGTAAAAAACTTATTTCCTGGCTTATAAGCTTGAAAGAGCGTCAACTTGTTGAGAAGATTGGAGTATCTATATACACTGCAAACGAGCTTGAATGGATTCCACTCGATAAATTTGACATTATTCAATTGCCGATATCAATATATGATCAAAGACTTTTAAAAAATAAAACCATCGAAAAATTGCACGACCTGGGGATATCTATTCATGCAAGGAGCATATTTTTGCAGGGAATTATTCTCGAGCAAAGTTCTAAATGGCCAAGGTTTCTTTCAAGTGAATTTCGGGAGCATCACACATCACTTCAAAGAGCTCTCAAGGAAGACGGTCTAAATTTGCTTGATGCAGCAATTGGTTTTACGAAATCAATCGCTCAATTAGAATATATTTTAGTAGGAGTAGTTAATTCCGAACAGTTATTAGAAATCAACGCATCATATAAAAAATTTGATGTCAATAAAGATTATAAATTTACAAAAGGCAATTGGGCATGGCCAAATGAAAAAGAAATTAATCCATCAAAATGGACACCTTAAAAATCATAATTTACTACGTAGCGTGGACAATTAAATTGATTTCAAAGAAAATTATATCAGTCTTTGCCTACATCTAATAATTATTTTACTAGCCTTGGAGACAAACGATAACGTAATCTCGATAGGGAGTCACTCTTTCAAAGCCTCAAATAATGATTAACTGCATGAAGCACAGTCACTACATCAACGCCTGGCCCCATAGGAAGTCTAACAAGACAATTTCCGGCCCTCTTAGTATTACTTAGTGAACCAGCACATAATCCATATTTCCTACCGGCAGGAGAAGAATGGAGCGGAACATAATGAAATACACATCCGACACCATGAGATCTCATATGAGAAATAAAGTGTGATCTTCGAGCTAAGTCTGGACAAAGCAAATAATACATATGCGCATTATGCTCAGAATATCTAGGCACAAACATAGCCTCTCCAACTAAAGAAGGATCCAAGCAAGAAAAATATTTATGGTACGTTTGCCACTTTTCCATACGACGATTTGTGATTTCACAACCTTGCTGCAGTTGAGCAAATAAAAATGCTGCAGAAACCTCACCTGGCAAGAAAGAGGAGCCAATATCAACCCAGGTGTACTTATCAACGTCACCCCGATAAAATGCAGATCTGTTGGTACCCTTTTCCCTTATAATTTCTGCCCTTTCAATAAATTTATTATTATTAATTATTAATGCACCACCTTCTCCACAAGATATATTTTTAGTTTCATGAAAGCTGACTGTAGCCAAGTCACCGAACGAGCCTAGTGGTTGATGGTTATATTTGGAATAAATAGCCTGAGCTGCATCCTCTATAACAGGTATATTGTAAGTATTGGCTAACATCATTAGACGCTCCATGTCACAAGATATACCAGCATAATGAACTACGACTATTGCCTTCGTCTTTGATGAAATCGCATGCTCAATGGCTTCGATATCAATATTTTGCGTCAGTGGATCAATATCTACAAAAACAGGGCAACCGCCCCGAAGCACAAAAGCATTTGCTGTAGAAACAAAAGTAAACGACGGCATAATGACTTCTTCTCCAGGACTTATATTCAAGAGAATTGCACACATCTCCAAAGCTGCAGTGCACGAATGGGTCAGTAATACTCGTTTTGCATTGAATATATTTTCCAATTCTACTGATACCTTTTCAGTAAAAATACCATCGCCTGAAAATTGCTTGTTTTCAAATGCTTCTGCAATGTACTTACTTTCAGTACCACAAAAATGTGGTGTATTAAAAGGGATTTTCATTGATACATAAAAAGATTTTAAGAGGATATTGCTTACATTTGCTTAGCTGGAACACCACAAAGTCTAGCTCCAACGATAGCCTGGTTCCTTATAAGGACTGCTCCTGAAGCGAGAAACGTAGAGTCTGCAAGCTTAAGACTTTCATTCACAATGCTCCCAAAGCCTAGAAAACAAGATTCTCCTACGACACTATACCCACCGATTGTAACGGAAGCGGCAAAAAAATTATGACTGCCAATAACGGCATCATGGCATATGCAGCCATTTGACCAAAAAATATTATTATCGCCAATAAAAACACCATCTTCTATGACAACACCAGGCAAAAAGATATTTCCAACACCGATACTTGCCTTAGGAGATATATATGCAGATGGATGTACAATATTTATAGGGCGAAGAGAAGTGCTTGAATTTCCACACA
>QCUJ01000101.1 GCA_003210795.1 Synechococcus sp. AG-679-B05
TGCCTCCGACATCACCGCTCTAATCGGAAGCACGCCTTGTGTGAGGCTCAACCGGCTGCCATTGGAGAACAGTTGTCGCGCTGAGGTGGTGGCCAAGCTCGAAAGCTTCAATCCCTCTGCGTCGGTGAAAGACCGGATCGCCAGTGCCATGGTGCTGGAGGCGGAGGCCCAGGGAACGATTCAACCGGGGCGAACGGTGCTCGTGGAGCCCACCAGCGGCAACACCGGAATCGCTCTGGCGATGGTGGCTGCAGCCCGTGGGTACCGGCTGATCCTCACCATGCCGGACACGATGAGCACCGAGCGGCGAGCCATGCTCCGGGCCTACGGAGCCGAGCTGCAACTCACCGATGGAGCAGAGGGAATGGCGGGTGCCATTGCCTTGGCGCAAGAGCTTGAGACTGAAATCCCTGGGGCCTATCTCCTGCAGCAGTTCGATAACCCAGCCAATCCAGCTGTGCATGAACGCACCACAGCGGAAGAGATCTGGCGCGACTGTGAAGGACGGCTGGATGCGCTGGTGGCCGGGGTTGGCACCGGTGGCACGATCACGGGCTGTGCCCGTTTGCTGAAGCAGCGCAATCCGGACCTGCACGTGGTGGCTGTGGAGCCGGCTGGGAGTGCTGTGCTCTCAGGCAAGCCGCCGGGAGCGCATCGCATCCAAGGCATCGGTGCGGGGTTTGTTCCCGCTGTGCTGGACCGTGACCTGATCGATGAGGTGATTGCTGTGGACGATGCCGCGGCGATGGAAACCGGCCGTCGGCTGGCCCGAGCCGAGGGGCTCCTCTGCGGTATCAGCAGTGGCGCAGCAGTGGCGGCAGCCCTGCAACTGGCTCAGCGCCCATCCTTTGCCGAACGCCGCATCGTGGTGATGTTGGCCAGCTATGGCGAGCGCTATCTCTCCACGCCCATGTTCACGTCCGGCGCCCTGTTGCCGGCACGTCGGGACGCGCAGCTGTGACCATGGTGCAAGAAACGTTGAGTGATGGCCGATCCCTACGCCGTGCTGGAGGTTCTCCCATCCGCCACCGCTGCTGAGATCAAAGCGGCCTATCGGCGATTGGTCAAGCAGCATCATCCCGACGCCGGTGGGGATGACCAACGGATGCTGGCGCTGAATGCAGCCTGGGAAGTGCTGAGTGATGGCGAGCGGCGCCGGGCTCACGACCGGACGCGGTTGCCATCAGGGCGTTCCACAACGGCGCCGGATCTGCGTCGGGCTGCAGCCGAGCACAACCGTGCTGTGGAGGCGGACGATGCACTGGTGCGATGGTTGCGGCAGGTTTATGCACCGATTGATCGCTTACTGGGGGAGGTGATCAACCCCTTCCCCAACCAGTTCAAGGCCCTGTCGGCGGATCCCTATGACGATGAGCTGATGGAGGCATTCTGTGGCTACCTCGAGAGCAGTGGCCGTCGGATCGAACGGATCAAAGAGCTATTTCAGTCGCTGCCCACCCCTCCTTCTGTTGGTGGTTTTGGTTTGAGTGTTTATCACTGCTTCTCAGAAGTGGAGGACGCCCTTGCGGAGTTGGAGCGCTACACGATGGGTTACGTGGATAACTACCTCCATGACGGCCGTGAAATGCTGCGGGAGGCCAAGCAGCGGCGCAAACGGCTTCAGGATGAGCGCCGACGGCTGGAGATTGCGTGAGACAGCGGTGGCGTTTCAGCTTTGGGGTTGTTCTGATCTGGCTGTTGGCCACAGTCCTGGATCGCCTCTGGTGGATTCACCAGGGCGGAGTTCGAGCCTGTGATCAGGCCGACTATCTCAACAGCGCCCTCGACCATGGCCGTGCGCTTGGTCTCCTTCCCGGTGGGAGCTGGCAGGGATGGAAGGCGTTGTTGGATCTCTCCGCCAAGATTCCCCCCTTGGCTTCGCTGGTGAACGGCAGCGTGATGTCGTTCAGCGGTGATGACCCGGCTTAAGCCGCCTGGAGTCTCAGCCTCTGGCATGGGCTGCTGCTGGTGGCGGTGGCGGGCTGGGGCCGACGTTTACAGGGTGCTGGCCTGGCGCTGCTCGCGTGCTTGCTGGTCGCTCTGGCGCCGGCTCTGCTGGATCTGCGTACGGATTATGTGCTTGAGATGCCCCTGGCCGCAGCAGTGACCTTGGGCCTTTGGCGTTTGGATGTCTGGCTTGATCCGCAGCATGGCGGTCGCTGGGGGCAGGCTTGGGTGGCAACCCTGGCTGCTGCAAGCTCTGCTGCTGCCACTGCTGGGAGCTGCATTGATCGGCCCCTGGCTGCGCCACAACTGGATCACCAGCCTGGGTGGCACCAACAGGGCCGTGTTCGAATCGGCTGTGCGGGAAGGGGATCCGGGCTGGCGAAGCCTGGAGGGTTGGCTCTGGTACACGAGGCTGCTGCCGGAGCAGTTGGGCTCCGTGTTGCTGATCGTTGGGCTATCAGGACTGCTGATCTGGTGGTGGCAGCGGCGCCATCAACCGGTCGCTTTTGACTGGTCCTGGCGCTGGTTGCTGCTCAATCTT
>QCUJ01000102.1 GCA_003210795.1 Synechococcus sp. AG-679-B05
AAGATTGCGGTGTGATTCGATGAAACCCTTTAGTTTTTCGGGTGTTTTCAGGAACACACCGAGAGCGCTGGCTGTCTCTACAAGGCTGCTTGCCAGTAGAGCCTCGGGGGACAGCGTGACCTGAGGCCGAGACAAAGGGAAAGGACTGTCCCGCTTCGGGTCCACGGACAGTCCGGCGGTGAGACAGGTTTGCCCACGCGTCTTCAACTGGGCCGCCAGGAGATTGCAGGCCAGGGCACTGCGATCGTCATCGCTGATCAGAAGGATGGTCATCGCTCCTTCCGCAGCCGAAATACCAACCTAAATCTACGTTCCCATTCAGGATGATCAGCGTGGTTGAACACACGGATGGGTGTTGTCGTGATCACCGATATGTGGGGTTGTGGTTACTCCCGAAGCCAACGGGACAGCCAACCGAAGCCAACAAGCCCATCGCGGAGTCTTCTCAGAGCAGTCCGTGTTCTGTGCCGCTTGCGTTGACTTGAGCGTGCCCCACCACTGCTGAGCATGCGCCGGCCGCCGTGGCTGATGGCATAGGTTTGCCAAGTGGCGCTACCCCAGCTTTTCGAACCGGTTCCATTTGCGGGCAGAGGCTCTAGTCCACGCTCCAACCGTGTCAGCACGGCATGGATGAAGTGGGTCTCTCCCTGTTCCATCAATCCCTGACGGTTCAGCCAGGTGTTGTTGTGGATCACCTCAAACGGATTGGCTCTGATGGCTGCAAAGTCGGCGACCGCGCCGGATTCGGCGAAGAAGTGGTTGCCCAGGGTTTCGGTGATGCCGAGGTCTCCCACGATGCGGGTGCTCACGCCCATCGCCATGGCTTCGAGGGCTGCGGTGGATGACACGGTGATTGCGCAGCCACAGGTTCGAAGCAGACGCGTTGCCGGTTTGAAGCTCAGCTGCAGGTTGGGTACCCGTTCTGTCATCGCCTCAATCACTCCGGCCATTTCGCCATGACGACGGTGCAATGTGCTTTCGATGCTTGAAGTACGCGGTTTGAAGATCACTGGGTGATCGGGCCAGGCTTCGGCGAGTGCCTTGAGCTGACGGCAGAGATAGCGCCGTTGCAGGGGGTGTACCGGAATGGACGGTTGCTCAAAGAACACGATCGATGGATGTTCCGGTTGTTTGCCGCTGGGTCGGGCGTTCCAGAGCACGGGCAGACCCGTCACCACAGCGTTGTCGCTGTTCAGTCCCTGTGCCTGCCTTCCCTGCCTGTAGGTGTTCAGATCCTGTTCACTGTTGAGACAGAGCAGATCAGCCCCGGATCGGTCCAGCATCCCTTCCAGGGCGAACCGAAACAGAAGTCCGGGGTAAGCACTGACGAGCATGGGGCGTTTTGACCTGCCTTCCCAGATGGAACAGAGTTGGAGCAGAGCGTCGCGGCTCCGCTGCCCATCAAGCCCCAGGATCAGAACGTCGGTGTTATCGGCGATTTCGCTGGCCAGGGAACTGAACTGGCTCCAGGGGCGTTTGTGAATCGGGGTTCGTCGATCCGTCCGTCGAATTTCCAGGCGCTGCCGGCGAGACAGGGCTCGGTTGGTGATCTGCAACAGATGCAGCTCCGTCTCAGCTCCTTGTTTCCTGCAGGCCGCCAGCATGGTCATGGCCGTCTTCCCGAACGAATCGAAACAGGCGACGGCGACCACCTTGCGGCCGTTCAGACGCTGGTCAACGGAAAGCGCCATCGAATCGGGCGGAGATGCCGCAAATTAACCGGGAGCCGCGGTCAGCATGTAGCGGCAGAGCTCGAGATCATCCGGGGTGTCGATTTCCGGGCCTGAGTCATCGATCACTACCGGTTGCCATGGGATACAGAAACGGCTGCCACTGGTTCGAAAAGCGGCTGTCGTCATGGCGTAGATGGCGCCCGTTTCCAGAAAGGCCGGTTCAAGATCCTGTCGGCGTCGGCGTGGCTGATGCGGGTCATGGTTGATGCCGTCACCGTCTGCCCGCCAGAGGAACCCATGCCAGGGGGCAACGGCAAAGCTGCTGTTGATGCCAGGGGTGTCCAGGGCCGCCAGAACACGGTCGATCTGGGCGCCATGGGTGAAAGGAGAGGTGCATTGCAGAAACACCAGACGTTCCGGCAGTGGCTTCTGTTGCTCCAGTTCGTCCAGGGCATGGAGCAGAGCGGATTCCGAACTGGCCTTGTCGCCTGCAATGGCCGTCGGCCTTCGCACTACATCCGCTCCGTATTCCTTCGCCGCAGTGGCAATCGCGTCATCGTCGGTGCTCACCACCACCCGTCCCACGCGTGAGCTCGCCTTAGCGGCGGCAACGGTTCGGCCGATCAGAGGCACTCCGCCCACGCTTTGAAGATTTTTCCCTGGGATTCCCTTGGAGCCCCCACGGGCGGGAATCAGCGCCAAAGCTCCAGAGAAGGGATCCATCGGTGAGGATTCACTGCAATCTTTCCTACCCGATGAATCAGCGC
>QCUJ01000103.1 GCA_003210795.1 Synechococcus sp. AG-679-B05
ACCTCGGAAATTCGGTGAAATGCCTGGTCTGTAAAAGGGCAGATTTCTGATCAGAGCCTTGATGAAATAACCGCTGTTGACCGGCGTGGCGAGATTGCCGACGCAGGGGTCAGAAACGGGAGTGACAGTCATTAGAAACGAGGGCTGAGGGGTTGGACGTTCCGCAAACCGCGATCACTCGGAGGCGGTGATGACGCGTCCGGTGAGCACGATGAATACAGCGGGGAAAACGATCCCCGTGATCGGCACGAAGATTGCCGGGAGCCAGGCAGCAGCGAAATCACCAGTCATGTCGAGGCCAAAAGCTTCCTGATTACTGTAAGGAGCACCGCTCAGACGGCTTCTCATAGCCCTTGACGGCGACATAAAAATTCAATCCGCATGCAGAACGTTCTCCTTCCCGGTGTTGCCGCCGTCTTGGCTTTTGTGTTCTGGTTGCGCCGCAAGCCGCTCAAGCCAATGCTCAGCAACGCTGATACCAGTGGCATTGCTCAGCTCAATCGCGCTCAACTCGAGCGGGTTCTGGAGCCCTCTGATGCGGATGGGGCCGTTCAGGATCCTCTCGCTGGCTGGGCTTCGCCTCGCACGGAGCAGGAACGCATGCTGCTTCAGCAACGGCTTCGCCATGCCATGGAGGATGGGCCTGATCAACGTCTGCGAGCGGTTCGAGAAGCCGCTCTCTGGGGGCACCAAGCGGTTTTGCCTTTGCTGCGTCGGGCTTTGCATGACAGCGACAGCAGGGTTGTTGAAGCAGCAGCGCAAGCAATCGGTCCCTTCCGCGGCGCGACTCGGCGGCAGGGCAATCAGTCCGCTCGACCGCCCCGCAATGTGGCGCGTATGCGATAGATAGGGCGCCCCTGGCTTTCGTGATAGGTACGAATCAGGAGTTCGCCTAACAACCCAAAGCAGAAAAGCTGGATGCCGGCCAGTGCGAGAACCACTGCGAGTGTCAGCAACGGCCGGTTGCCGATATCACCCCCCATCAGTTTCACCATCAGCAGATAGCTGCTGGTGATCGCACTTCCAGCGATGGCAAGCAACCCTCCGAAGCCGAACACGTACATCGGCCGGGTCAGGAATCGCTTCATGAACCACACCGTCAGCAGATCCATCAGGACGCGGAAGGTGCGGTCGATTCCGTACTTGCTGGAGCCGAACTGGCGGGCACGGTGATTCACCTTCACTTCGGTGATGTGTGCCCCCTCAATGAATGCCAGCGCTGGCAGAAAGCGATGCAGTTCCCCATAAAGACGCATGTCCGCCAGTACTTCGCGGCGATAGGCCTTCAGTGAGCAGCCGTAGTCATGCAGGCGCACGCCTGTTACCCGTCCAATCAGCCGGTTGGCGATGCGCGAGGGCAGCTTCCGCTGCAGGGCGGCGTCTTGGCGCTGATGACGCCAGCCGCTCACCAGGTCGTATCCCTCCCTCAGCTTGTTCAGCAGCATTGGAATATCGGCTGGATCGTTCTGAAGGTCTCCGTCCAGGGTCACGATCACCTCCCCCTGTGCCACATCGAATCCGGCGGCCAGAGCGGCGGTCTGGCCGTAGTTCTTGCGCAGCAGCACCGCCACGAGTTCAGGCACCTCGCCGCTGAGCCGTTCGAGCTCAGCGGCTGTACCGTCGCTGGAGCCGTCGTTGACCAGTACAAGCTCGAAGTGCTCACCGCTGGGGCGCAGGGCTGCCAGCAACTGGTCCACCAGATGGGGCACGCTCTCGGCCTCGTTGTACAGCGGCACCACCACCGACAGGTTCAAGGGGGTGCTCATGCCTGCTGTTCCACTGATTCCGGCAACTTAAGCGGCTGCAGCTGATCTCAGGCCAGCGTGCTGCCGTCATGGCAGCGCACGACTCGTCCGGCTCCCCGCAGTTCCGCTCGGTAATGACGTCCCACGGGGTGGGTGTCATTGGGATGGAGGCTGTCGACACCGATGCCGTTGCGGCCATGCTCCTTGCCGGAACTGTGTCGATAGAGCCCGTTGCCGAGATACAGAGCCACATGGCTGCAACGCTCCGGGCTCCCGAAGAAGATCAGGTCACCGGGCTGCAGCAGCTGCAGTTGTCCCACCTGCGCTGCCACCGGCTCACAGAATCGCTCCTGTTGATAAGCATCCCGAGGGATCCAGATGCCTGCGCTGGCAAAAGCCATCTGCATCAGTCCCGAACAGTCCATGTCCGGTTCGGTGGTCCCGCCCCAGAGGTAGCTGTTGGGTTGCTGCTCGGCGCGTTCGCTCCAGCTCAGCACCGCCGGTAGCCGTTGTTGAATCTGATCCGCTGCCAGCAACGACGGTTCCCAGGCTTCACGGAGCACGGCCCGCCCCAGAACGGCATCGCGATCGATCCAGCAGCGGTAACCGTCTTCCAGCAGTTGCACCCAAAGTCGTTCTTCAAGGCTTTCCATCAGCTGAAAACTGCGGCCTCTACAGGCCT
>QCUJ01000104.1 GCA_003210795.1 Synechococcus sp. AG-679-B05
ACATCCCGACGCCGTCACCGAAGCTGATCTGAAGTGGCTCTACAGCGAATCCTGAAACAGATCCAGGGTTGCTTGGCGGCACCGCTGATGCCCCTGCTGCCAAGTCTTCTGCTGTTGCCGGTGCTGCTTCGACTCTTCATGGATCTCCATGCAGGAGGTCTGAACCTGGTCCTGCGCTTCTGGCAGGCCGCGCTGCAGCCATCGTTGGATCCCGTACTGCTCCGAAGCCTTCTGGGTGCGCTGGCCACAACACTCTTGATGGCCGTGCTGTCGTGGGTCATCAGCACAGGAGCGGGGCTTGTCCTGGGACTTCTCTGCTCCCAGCGTGTGGCGAGATTGTTCGGCGCATCCGGACGGATGTCGGCCGTCCTGAAATACCTCTTGGCACCCATCCGTGCTCTGCATGAGCTGATCTGGGGATTGTTATTGCTCCAGCTTTTCGGACTGAATGGTTGGGTGGCTGTCCTTGCCATCAGCCTTCCCTACAGCGCTTTGATGGCGAGGGTGGTAGCCGATCAGCTCGACAACAGATCGTCCAGTGCGGCCGAGGCATTACGCAATGGAGGTGCCCCTGCAGGGTCAACGTTGATCACCGCTGTCCTGCCTGAAGCAGCTAGCGGACTCCTGAGTCACAGCGGTCATCGGCTGGATTGCGCCTTGCTTTCAGCCGTGCTGCTTGGCGTGTTCGGGTTGGGGGGAATCGGTACCGATCTGGCCCTCAGCCTCCAGTCATTGCGCTTTCACGAGGTTTGGAGCGGAGTATGGGTGCTGGCCACGCTGATGCTGGTCCTGGATCGGCTGCGACGCAGGCCTCTGCTTTTGGGCCTGCTGGTGCTGCTGTGCCTTGGAAGCGCATCTTCACAACTTGATCTCACTGTCCCTCAGTTCACTCAGACACTGCTGAGCATCCCGAGCGGAAAATTCCTTCCGGCCCTTCTGGAGACGCCCTGGGCAGAACTGATCGGCGGAACGCTGCTGGTGACTTTCATTGCAGCAGCGATCGCGATTGGTTTGCCACCGCTGGTGTTGTTGCTGACGCTTGATCACAGAACACTTCGGCAACCGCTCTGGGCCCTGATGCGCTTGATCCCTGTGCCCTTGACCACTTTATTGCTGCTTCTGATGTTTCAACCGAGTGCTGTGCTCGCCGCTGTTGCTCTTGGGCTTCACCACAGCGGGGTCATGGGGCGTGTGATGGAGGAGGACTTGAACCATTGCAGCAGCGATACGACCAAAGCCTTACACCAACTCGGTGCCAGTCAATGCTCTGCTGTTCTGTACGGACAGCTTGGCCCGATCAGCCGTCCCTATCTGGCATACGGCCTGGTACGGCTGGATGTGATTCTCAGGGATACCGCCGTGGTTGGGATGGTTGGAGGTGCTGGACTGGGTTGGCAGCTGATTGATGCACTGGGCTCCTTCCACTGGGCGCTTGTTGTTTGGCTCCTGCTGGCGTACGGAGTCCTGACCCTTTGCGGCGAACTGATCAGTGGCTGGTTGCAGAACACCTGGAGCTGCAAGGCTGTCGAAGCCTGAGCCGGAGGACAACCGATGAGGCCGAAACAGTTGGTGGTGCTTGGGGACAGCGGCGTTCTTGGCTGGGGAGATCGCCTGGCAGGGGGGTGGTGCGAACGACTACGCCTCAGTTGGATGCAGCTCCCCCATGCGCCTGTTGTTTATCCGCTTGGGATTCGGGGTGATGGACTTGAACGGGTCAATGCGCGCTGGCAGCGGGAATGGGCCTGTCGTGGTGAACTGCGCCGCAAAGTTCCGGATGGCGTTTTGTTGTCCGTGGGCCTCAACGACACTGCGCGGGTCGGAAGCCGCAATGGTCGCCAGCAGCTGACCCCTGAAGCCTTCGGGTTCGGGCTCAGCCAACTCTTGGATGAGATCCGGCCGCAGGCTTCCGTGATGGTGATGGGAATGACGCCCGTGGATGAGCACGTCATGCCCTATGCCGATTTCCTCTGGTACGCGAACACAGACGTTCAGGCCTTGGAAGCTGAAGCCGCAGAAGCCTGCCGCTGCGTTGATGTGCCCTTCCTCAGTCTTCACAACGACATGCTGGCCGAACCCGACTGGCTCACCTGGATGGAGCCGGATGGAATTCACCTCAACAGTGATGGGCACAGCTGGATCGAACGCAAAGTCAGCGCCTGGCCTGCCTTGATGGCATGGGCTGGTCTTGAACAGACCCAGACATCAGTGCCTATCGGTCTGTAAAGCCATGGACTAACACCGATTAATGTGAGCATCCCC
>QCUJ01000105.1 GCA_003210795.1 Synechococcus sp. AG-679-B05
TGAAAATTGTTGAAACAGAGGGATACGAGCCCTCGACAGCCCCTGCCACCGTCGGGTGCCAGCAGGTGGAGCTTGCAGCCAAGACTGTGACCCACCCGTAGTGGGCTTGGCAGGGGGCCATCGCGTTGTTCCAGTCGCCGCCGGGCGTCACGAAAATCGCTCCAGGCGCTGCGGGCCTGGGACTGATGGTCGAATCCAGGCACGTAGGACCAGGCATGCACCACCAGCCCCGTGGCCGCCAGATCCTCCAGCAGTCGGCGATAGCTGACCTGGGGTGTGGCTGCCAGGTAGCTTCCCCCGATGAAGTCGATCTGACCCCAGGGCTTGGCCGGTTTCAGCTGCCAGATCGCACCGATCTGCCGCCACATCGGCATGGCTCAACCCTGCATTTCATTGATCACCCGTTGTGCTTCCCGCACGTGGGCTGGACCGTCAAGCAGGTTGCTGAACACATGGCGGATCACCCCTTCTCCGTCGACGACGTAGGTCACCCGTCCCGGCAACAGGCCAAGCGCCTTGGGAACGCCCATGCTGCGTCGCAACGTGTTGTTCAGATCGCTCAGCAGCGGAAAGTTGAGGTTGTGGCGTGTTGCAAACCGCCGATGGCTCACCCCGTCGTCTCCGCTGATGCCCCAGATCTCGGCATTGAGCTGATCAAATGATTCGGCGTTGTCCCGAAAGCTGCATGCCTCTGCCGTGCATCCGGGGGTGTCGTCTTTTGGGTAAAAAAACAGCACGAGCCAGCGGCCCCGTACAGCAGCGGAAGATCTCATCTCACCGTTCTGATCCTCCAGATTGAAGTCCGGTAGAGAGTCACCGATGCCGATAGCCATCCGAGTGCAAGCAAGCAGTGAAACCCTAGGAACCTGGTCCTTGCAGTGGGCGTGAGAATTTGGGGGAGTCCATGGGAGACGGCATGGGAAATCAGCTTGATCTGCTTGGGAATTGCTCTGTGGCGCCTGCAGCCACTCAGCCCGTTCCTGCCTCAGAGCCGCGTGCAGATTTTGATTCGGGACCCACCTCGATTCTGATCCTGGACACCGAAACCAGCGGACTCGACCCCGCCGCCCATGCCTGTCTTGAGGTGGGGGCAATCCTTTTTGATGTGGCCTCCCGCTCCGTACTGGCGCAGCAATCATTCCTGCTGCCGGTCGACACCAATCCGGCAGAACCGATCAATCGCATCCCTGCTGCTGTAACCCGGCTGCCCCAGCCATGGTCTGAGGGGCTGCGTTGGTTCCAGCATCTTGCGGAAGCTGCTGATGTTCTGGTGGCTCACAACGCTGCTTTTGATCGGCAGTGGTTCGGCCGGGGAGCGCTTCCGCCACTGGAGCGCCCCTGGCTTTGTTCGATGGAGGACATTCGCTGGCCTGCTGACCGCCAGCTTCGATCACGACCTTCGGTTCGTGATCTGGCTCTGGCCTATGGCGTGCCGGTCTGGGCTGCCCATCGTGCTCTGACGGATTGCATCTACCTCGCCGAAGTCTTTGCACGCTGTGATGATCTGGAAACTCTGTTGATTCGTGGGTTGGAGCCCCGTCGTCTGGTGCGGGCTCGGGTCTCCTTTGAGGAGCGCCATCAAGCCAAGGAGGCCGGTTTCCGTTGGAATGATCCAATCAAGGGCGCATGGACCCGTCGACTGAGCGAACGGGAATGCTCTGAACTGACGTTCCCCGTTGTTGCGGTGGACGTCTCTCCCGATGACACAGCAGACAATCGCTCGACCTGATTCGGCGATGCTGCTCTTTTGCTTCAGCTCTCCGAAGCTACTGCGTTGTTTTGCCGTTACTCGACCCATGCGCATCAAGGTGATGCCATGGCGGTCTTCATTCATAAAAAGCACCATTTGCCGCAGACACGGTTGCGACACTGGCAACAGGCACGCACTTGGGCTCGCCTGATCCGTGAGGCTGAGGCCCTCTGGCATGTGGATGTGCGCGCGCTGCAACGCATGGGGGCTGAGGAGCTGTCACAGCTGCTTGAAGAGATTCCACCCGCGCAGCGTCAGCGCATCAATCGCTGGCTGAACGGATATTCCGCAGCCACACGCCTTCATTCATCGAGGCGAGCCTAAAAAGATCATTTTTCGAGGCTTTTGCGGGTCGCTGCCCGATTCCTGAAGATCAAGACGAGGGGAGTCCGCTAAAGAAGTGCTGGACATTCTTCAGCTACTCCATGACCTTCACCTCGAAGGCCCTGATCGTCTCTTCAATTATCGCC
>QCUJ01000106.1 GCA_003210795.1 Synechococcus sp. AG-679-B05
GGGCTCGGGCGAATCCGCCAAGGGCAATGTCGGTTCGATCAACCGGGCCCAGCTCGAGGAGATCGCCAAGACCAAGCTTCCTGATCTCAACTGCACCAGCATTGAGTCCGCGATGCGGATCATCGAAGGCACCGCCCGCAACATGGGTGTTGCCATCAGCGACTGATCTTGCTGCATCCCTGAACACCATTACCGGGGGAGACATCACTGATGTCGTCCGCACCCCATCTCCGTTATGCCCAAACTGCCTAAACGACTGGCGAGTCTCGTCAGCAAAATCGAGGATCGCGTCTACGAACCCCTCGAGGCGATTGCCCTGGTGAAGGACAACGCCAACGCCAAGTTCGACGAAACGATGGAGGCCCATGTGCGCCTCGGTATCGATCCGAAGTACACCGACCAGCAGCTGCGCACTACGGTGGCGCTTCCCAACGGCACAGGTCAGAGCATTCGCATCGCGGTGGTGACCCGCGGTGAGAAGGTTGCTGAAGCCAAGGCTTCCGGCGCCGAACTGGCTGGTGATGAAGATCTGGTGGAGTCCATTGCCAAAGGCGAGATGGATTTCGACCTGTTGATCGCCACCCCGGACATGATGCCCAAAGTGGCCAAGCTCGGTCGTGTTCTCGGCCCACGGGGCCTGATGCCGAACCCCAAGGCCGGCACCGTGACAACCGACCTGGCCTCTGCCATTCAGGAATTCAAGGCCGGCAAACTGGAATTCCGGGCGGATCGCACCGGCATCGTGCACGTGCGTTTCGGTAAGGCAAGTTTCAGCGCCGAGGCCCTGCTGCAGAACCTCAAGACCCTGCAGGAGACCATCGACCGCAACAAGCCGAGTGGTGCCAAGGGTCGTTACTGGAGGTCGCTGTTCGTGACCTCCACCATGGGCCCATCGGTGGAAGTGGATTTCTCCGCTCTGCAGGACATCGAGCAGGGAGGCTGATCAGGCTTTCCTTTACACTTTCAAACTGGCGAAAGCCATATCGGGCGTGCGCCCGGCCAGAGACAGCAGGATTTCAACGTGCTCGATTTCGATCGTGCCCTTCGAAATAATTCCCTGCCGAGGCAAACGCAAAACGGTTTTTCCCCTCGGGGATTGGATCGGCAAGCGGCCTCGTCTTCATCCGAAGACTCGATCGGTCGCCTGCCCAGCTTGTTCCTTTGATCCGATCCAATCCCTATGGGCCGCACGCTGGAGAACAAGCAGCAGATCGTCGGAGAGCTCAAAGAGCTCCTTGCCGACGCCGAACTGGCACTTGTCCTTGATTTCAAGGGCCTGTCCATCAAGGAGATGTCTGACCTGCGGGATCGTCTGCGGGCCAGCGACAGCGTTTGCAAGGTGACTAAAAACACCTTGATGCGCCATGCCATTGATGGCGACAGCAACTGGGCCAGCCTCGATTCCCTGCTGACCGGAACCAACGCCTTCGTCCTGGTGAAGGGCGATGTTGGTGCCGGTGTGAAGGCTGTTCAGACCTTCCAGAAGGAACTCAACAAGTCCGAGACCAAGGGCGGCCTTTTCGAAGGCAAGCTCCTGTCTCAGGACGAGATCAAAGCCATTGCCGATCTCCCCTCCAAGGAGCAGCTCATGGCTCAGATCGCGAGTGCTATCAACGCCGTGGCCACGAAGGTCGCTGTGGGCATCAACGAGGTTCCCTCTGGCATGGCCAGGGCGCTCAAGCAGCACGCCGAAGGCGGCGAAGGCTGATTCGGCTCCGCCGAGACCACTGTTCACTGATCTGTTGCTTCCCCTTTTAAAACCATGTCTGCAAAAACCGACGAAATTCTCGAATCACTGAAATCCCTTTCCCTGCTTGAAGCTTCCGAGCTGGTCAAGCAGATTGAGGAGGCTTTCGGTGTGTCCGCCGCCGCATCCGCTGGCGTCGTGATGGCTGCCCCTGGTGCTGGTGGGGGTGGTGGAGAAGCCGCTGAGGAGAAGACCGAATTCGACGTCATCCTCGAAAGCTTCGACGCTGCAGCCAAGATCAAGGTCCTTAAAGCTGTCCGCAACGCCACTGGCCTCGGCCTCGGCGATGCCAAAGCTTTGGTGGAAGCTGCCCCCAAGCCCGTCAAGGAAGGCATCTCCAAGGACGATGCCGAAGCTCTCAAGAAAGAGATCGAAGAGGCCGGCG
>QCUJ01000107.1 GCA_003210795.1 Synechococcus sp. AG-679-B05
CGAATGGAATCTTCGGTGTAGACACCTTTCGGTCCAATCTTGATGCTCGCAAGGGCTTTGGCTTTGGCCGCCTTCTCAGCAGCAATGGCCTTTGCTTTCTCCTCGGGAGAAAGAACAATTTCTGGGGTGGCTGGGGCTGTGTCTCTCTTGGCGGCTGTCTTCTTGGCTGCAGGTTTTTTGGCTGCAGGCTTCTTGGCGGCGGCCTTTTTAGTCGTTGCTTTTTTGGCAGTCGCCTTCTTGGCAACAGATTTTTTGGACGAGCCGGTTTCGCTTTTCTTGCTTTGATCGGCTGCTGGCAGCAGCTCATCAGCTGCTGCCAGCAGCTCATCAGCCGCTGCGCTCAGATCCTTGGAATTGGCGCGACTGCTTCGCTGCCGAACCGGGGTCTTCTTGGCTTCAACCTTGGGTTTTACATCCTTGACCTCACCATCGGCATTCGCCAGAAGAACGATGTCCGGTTTGGCGGTTTTGGTGGCGGCTGGACTCATGGTCAATGACGCTGGGAAGAGAACGGCAGGTTCTGGAACAGGCATTCCTACTGAAGCCTGGACAAGATGTAGCAACGAAGGGATTAACCCGTCAGCTTGAACCGATGTAGGGACGAGTCCCGTGAAATCAATGCGAGTGGCCTGGTGTTGACCGAGTGATGAATCCCGATGGGATTTGATCTGTGCTGTCCGGGGTGATCTCAGACCGGTCGAAGGGCAGGTGAAAAACCTGTTTTCGAGCTACGTGTCTTCCCTCTGGATCAGGCACAGGATTAGCCACAATGGGGCTACATAATCACCTTAATGAAGTTTTCGGATCAGTGCAAGTCCGAAGCCACTCTCAGGGATCGAGTGGACGTGTGGCTGGAAGCTGGGAGAGACGGACGCTGCTTCAGCTACTGCGCTGACCCTGCTCTTGCGCTGCGCCCCGGTGATCTTGTTCGTGTGTCCCTGCGTGGCAGGGCGATGCATGGGCTTGTTGTGATGTCTCAGCAGACCGCCGGTGAATGCGGTCTTGATCAGGACGGTTCAGGTGGCGACGACGCTCAGGCGGCGGTCCCGTTGCAGGAGGTGGAGGAGCTGCTGCAGAGGGCAGCGGTCGACTCAGAGTGGCAGGAATGGATCGAGCACGTGGCGGAACGCTGCCATCTGAGTCCGTTCCGGATGCTCAAGGCAGCCTTGCCGGTGGGTTGGTTGGGGCAAGCTCGGCCCCGGGCCGTTCGCGCAGGTCGGTCGATGTGGTGGGTGACCCTGTGTTCTCCGGCCTCCGGAGCACCTGATCCCACCCCACGACAACGTCTGGTCTTGGCGCTGCTGGAATCCCATGGCTCAGGCCTCTGGCAACAAGCACTGGAGCAGGAGGGCTTCAGTGCAGCACTGCTCCGGGCTCTCGAGCAAAAGGGATGGATCCTCCGGGAAAAGCGGCGTCGCTGCTCAGATCAGGCGCCGCAACCAGGCACCAACTCGGTGCAGCTTGAGGTACCCCGATCCCTCACGCACGAACAGCATCAGGTGATGGCTCAATTCGCTTCGCTGCCCGCCGGGGGGGGATTGCTGCTGTGGGGTGTGACGGGATCCGGCAAAACGGAGGTTTACCTGCAGTTGGCGGCCGAGGAACTGAAGGCCGGTCGTCATGTGCTGATGCTGACGCCTGAGATCGGCCTGATTCCTCAGCTTGTGGATCGCTGCCGTCGACGTTTCGGGGCGTGCGTTCTCGAATACCACAGCGGCTGTCGTGACCGTGAGCGGTTGCAGGTCTGGCGACGCTGCCTTGAAACGGATCAACCCCTGTTGATCGTGGGAACCCGCTCTGCAGTGTTCATGCCCCTTGATCCCCTGGGGATGGTGGTGCTCGATGAAGAACACGACAGCTCCTACAAGCAGGACTCTCCGATGCCCTGCTATCACGCCCGCGATCTGGTGCTGGACCGGGCACGCCGCTGTGGTGCCCGTGTGGTGCTGGGCAGTGCCACCCCTTCTTTGGATAGTTGGGTGCAGCTGCGTCCGGAGGGTCCGCTGCAGCTCGGGCGTCTGACCCAGCGCATCTCCAAGCAGGCTTTGCCTCCGGTCCATGTGATCGACATGCGCCACGAATTGGCAGAGGGTCATCGTCGTCTGATCAGT
>QCUJ01000108.1 GCA_003210795.1 Synechococcus sp. AG-679-B05
CAGACGCCCAATGCTGCGGGAGCGGACCGATGCATCGCTGCTTTCCAGAACCTCGATCAGAGGATCCTGAAACGTGAGGCCATAGCCTCCATCTTTGACCAACCCGCTGACCGCCACCGTTGCGCCCATCGGATACAACCGCTGTTGACCCTTCAGATAGGCGGTTGAGCTGAAACGGCGCCCAGCCAGAAAACGACTGACCTTGATTCGCCCTGTCGGATCCTGTAGTTGTAATTCGAGGATGGCAAGGTTCGGGTTGCGGGGGCTGACGAACCCATTGCATCGCCGGATCGTTGCCACGATCGTTGCGGTCTCACCAGGCTCCAGAGCTTCAATGCGGCGACGGGTCGCGTAATCGACGTGGTCCCGCGGATAGTGCTTCAGCAGATCGCGCACCAGCAGCAGTCCGATGGAAGCCAGTCGACCCGCCAACTTGGGACCGACCCCCTGGAGTTGGGTCAGGCCACTGTCGAGTGCAAGGGGCCTCGCGGTGGTGTTTCGTTCCGGCTGCTTCAGTTTCAGTCGTGGTGGAGCCATCGGAGCTGAGGGCTCCAGGCGATGGCGCAATTCATGCAACCACTGGCGTGTTTCAGTGACCAACCTCCTGCGTCCGGACTCGGCCAGATCTGCGTAGTTGCCATAACGCTGTGTGAGTCCTTCAAGCCGTTCCGGAGCACCGGGTGGAAGCAGGCCCTGCGGAGGTTGGGACAGCTGCTCCTGAAGGAAGCAATCAAAACGCTGGCGCCGGCCCTGAAGGTTTGAACAACCGCGGTTACTTTCCAGCGTCAGTGCCTGTTGAAGAGGCCGTAGCCAGTCCAGAAGCTGACGCAGTTGGTCCTGGGTCAGCCCTCGGGCTTCAGGCTGCTGGGATCGGATGAACTCTGCCAAGGGGTAAGGGCCTCGCGATCCAGGCAGCGGCGCTCCCAATGGCGCTGCTGACGCACCATTGTGATCAGTTCCCGCTGCTGGTCGTGCAGTCGGTGTCGACAACGTCGCAGGCGATGGCTGTCGAATTCCAGCTCACTGAACCGAAGCAGAACACAGAGCAGGTCCCTCCCCTGATCGAGCTCGCCCATCGGTAAGCCGGAGGCGGAGAAGGTTGGAAGGAGCCGCCTGGATTTCCATCTGGCCGTTGATGACCGCCTCAAGCAGATTCACCGGCAGCAGCGCTTGAGCCAGGCCACTGCGCAGCATCTGGACGTTGACAGCGTGCGACAGATTGCGCAGCCGACGCGACAGAGCCAGGTCCATGCCGTCCATCCATTGCAATAACGCATCCGGCATGGTGGGCAGAAGATAGTCGTCGGGTTCAGCTGACGCGGTCGTCACATCTGCGGACGTGAGCTGAGGTGGGTCGTTTTGGTGCTGAAGAGCTTCGCCAGCCAGTTCGAACAGCGATCGCAGAACATCCAGATCCGGCTGGTCAGGTTCGTTGTTGTCGGAACTGTCTGGGGATGGAGAGGATTGAGAGGGCGGGGATGCCGCAATCGTTTCGTTTGGTTCAGCCTTTGGTGGTTTGTAGCCAAACCGCTGGGGCTGATCGAGTGGGGGACGAAGACTGAGTTCCACAGATCCCTGCTGCGGGGCCTCAGGTTCAGGAGGCTGATCAGCAGTTGCAGTGGTCTGGTCAGCAGCATCTTGAAGGCCCTGCAGCATCTGGCGGCTGGCACGGGCCTTACGACGACGGTGTTCTCGTTGCATCTGGCCAGCCAGATGCATCTGCTGCTCGACAGTCAGCAACACGGAGCAACGCTGCGTCAACTGTGAAACAGCAGCATGAAATCCCTGCCGCTGCGGTTCCGGCATCCTGCTGAATCGAAGTGGATCCGACTCGGAAATCAATTGAAAGAGAGCCTGCCGCACAGCGGGGGCCAGTTCCTCTCGCAGGATCTGGAGATAAAGCGCAGCCTCCCGATAAACGGCAATCGAACGGAGCCGGCACAGCTTTTGAAGGCGTGCCAGCTGTTCGACGGGATCATGGGCGGACAAAAAGTCCTGGCTCTGCACCGGAATCAGCCGGCCTGCATGGACGCG
>QCUJ01000109.1 GCA_003210795.1 Synechococcus sp. AG-679-B05
TCGTAGCCCAGAACGTGGCGTTGAAGGGCAACAATTCCACCGCTCTCCCTCTGCTCGCGGTTTACAGCCTGATCACCGGTTTCACTCTCAGTGGTCTGGTGGCCATGGCGGGTGCAGTTGCTGGGATCGGTGCGGTTGGTACAGCCGCACTGGCCACCGGCGTCACCTTTGTTATCGCCTCGATCGTTGGTCGCCGTATGAGCGATTCAGTGGGCCAGGCTCTTTCCGGTGTTGTCGGTCTTGGGCTCGTTGGCTTGATTCTGGCGATGGTGGTGCAATTCATCGGTGGAATCTTTGCTCCAGCGATGTTCCACGGCACCAGCTTTGAGCTGATGATTGCCGGCTTCGGCACCGTTCTGTTCGTGGGGGCCGCCTTTGTCGACTTCTACACGATGCCCCGCTCCTATCGGGACGATCAGTACCTGGCAGGCGCTTTGAGCATGTACCTGACCTACATCAACCTGTTCATCTTCATCCTGCGGTTGATCATCGTTTTGAACGGCGGCGGTCGACGCGACTGATTTCTGGCCCCCAGATTTCATTCACCATGCCCCGGTTCATCCGGGGCTTTTTTTGTTTGATTCTCAGGATTCAGCCACGCCATAAACACTTTTTCCGATGGCCTGTTTCTGCTCGGTGTCGTAGCCCCACTTCTTCATAAAGGCGACGTCCTCTCCCTGATTGTCCAAGGCAGCCGCCAGCAGTTGCTCCAGTCGTTCCTTCACGAGGGAAGGTTCCAACTGACGAAGCAGTTCGGTGCAGCGGGCGGTGACCCGTTCGGAACCGGCCAGCTGGGCGCTGTCGCCCGAACGGCGATGTTGAACAGCCATGGCGCTGCTCATGGCCAGATTGCGCACGCTGAGGTCCACAACGCCTTCGCCGCCGTTGCGCAGTTGCCCAACCACGGCATCCGGAAGACGGTCCATCAGCGCGCTGTCTCCGGCGAGGCTCACAACAAAAAAGCCCCGAGCTCCATCGCGACTGGCCACGATCTCTCCGATGCGGTCGGCCAGGACTTCATCGGTCATTTCTTCATTTTCCCAGTTCTGCAGCCAGGCCGCAGTGATCTCCATCGCCTGCTGAAAACTGGGTTGCAGATCTGCCATGGCTGCTCAATCGATCCCGGACAGGCTATGGCTGCACTCCCTTGACCACTCAGACTAATGGGATGGCTTCCACTCCTCGACCGAAGGATCATCGCTCCGGTTTCATCGCTCTGATCGGTCGCCCCAATGTGGGCAAATCCACCCTGGTGAATCAACTGGTGGGAGAAAAGGTTGCGATCACCTCACCGGTGGCGCAGACCACGCGAAACCGACTGCGGGCCATCCTCACCACGGAGGAGGCACAAATGGTGCTGGTGGACACGCCGGGGATTCACAAGCCCCATCACCTTCTGGGGGAGCGGCTGGTGCGAAGCGCCCGCAGCGCCATTGGTGAAGTGGATCTTGTGCTGTTGCTGTTCGAGGGTTGTGAGCGCCCCGGCCGCGGCGATGCTTTCATCGTCAATCTGCTGCGCCAGCAGTCTCTGCCGGTGCTGGTTGCGTTGAACAAATGGGACAAGGTTCCGCTGGCCAGTCAGGACGAGGCAGGGTCGGCCTACTCGGAGCTTCTGGCTGAAACCGAGTGGCCTGTCCACCGTTGCAGTGCCCTTGACGGTGATGGATGTGAGCTGCTCACAGCGGCGATGGCAGCGCAGCTGCCCTGTGGTCCGCAGCTTTATCCGCCGGAAATGGTTTGCGATCAGCCGGAGCGGGTTCTGTTGGGGGAGTTAATTCGCGAGCAGGTGCTGATGAACACCCGCGAGGAGGTGCCCCACAGCGTTGCGGTCACCATCGATCGGGTGGAGGAGATGCCGGCTCAAGGGTCCGGCTCCGGACGCACCGCTGTCTTGGCGACGGTGCTGGTGGAGCGCAAAAGTCAGAAGGGAATTCTGATCGGCAAGGGAGGCGAGATGCTCAAGACCATCGGCCAGGGGGCCCGGCTGCAGATGCAGACCCTGATCGATGGCCCGGTGTATCTCGAAT